>VBKY01000058.1 GCA_005879255.1 Deltaproteobacteria bacterium | reverse complement strand
AACTCACCTTCACTGAAGATGCGCCGCTTGCACATGAGTTTCTGCGGAGGCGTAGCCTGAAGCCGCTTTTAGAACACCCCTTCTTCACCTGGCCCGGCCCAGAACGACAAACTGATCGGCAATCCCGGCGCCGCGGTTTGCGGCTCAAGGCATTTATGTTTCGGGTTCAAGGCTCAAGGTCGCGAAACCTGGGCATTTCACTAAGACAGTTCCAATCGTTCCAGTGGTTCCAGTCGTTCCAAAAGTTTAAAATCGTGCTGCACGGGTCGGACCACGCTATGTGTGAGTACTTTTTGAATTTTTCGCCCAAGAGCTAGCGTTTCCCCGTCTTAGCGTATCTCTTTTGCTACCAAAATCATCAGCGTAAGCTTTTCTGTGTTCCGACACTGTGTACCTTCCGCCGACTACGCGATCTGAGGTCACTCTTTTAGCGGTATGTTTTACCCATAAAAAGGCGCCGCTAATCTCCCTCAGCCGCCCCCTTCCGTTCACTTGATCCGTCTCATCAATACATTGCGTGGGTCCGACCCGGTTCATTACGGTTCAAAGGCGACCGCTGCATTGCCCGAATCATCCGAAAACAAAACCGCGATTTTCACTAAAGCACACGTGCGCTTGACGGCTCGCCGGTTCGGCGCTATAGCTCCCGTCAGAAAAAAAGGATGTTTAAATTTCATATACGTCGTCACGGAATATTTAGCCGCAGGAGAACACACATGTTTGGCGCTCGATCCATCCGTCTCATTACTCGCGCTGTTCTTACGGTTAGCCTCGTTGTCGGGGGTCTTGTCGAGTCGACAGTCGGCTTTGCCCAGACGCCAGCGGAGGGGCAAGGGAAAGTCAAGGTTGAATGGCTCGGCCACGAATTCTACCGTCTGACCTCGCCCAAGGGCGTGGTCGTGATCACCAGCCCTTGGCTCGCCAACCCGGA
This sequence comes from Deltaproteobacteria bacterium, assembly GCA_005879255.1. Next base: position 13,556 of record VBKY01000058.1, on the reverse strand, counting down.
TGGGCCCGTTCCGCTGGACAGCCTGGCTCGCACTGATTTCATCCTCGTGCCGAACGCGCACAACGACGATATGGGAAATCCGATCGAAATCGCCGCGTTGTCTGGCGCCACGGTCATTACTCCAGGTCCGCTGGGAAACTGGCTCATCGAAAAAGGACTCAAGAAGGAGCAGTTCCGGCGGGCTGGAGTCGGCGATCGATTCGTCTTGAAAGGCATTACATTTAAAATCGCTCCGAGCGCCCACGACAACACCCTTCCGACGGGTGCCAATGGCGGTCCTGCCACGTCGTTCTTCATCACTTTCGAGAATGGTTTCACCGTCTTCTACAATGGCCATTCCACCCTGATCGGCGACCTGCCGCTCTACGCCTCGGTCTACCAGCCCAACCTGGCGATCCTGGGACTCGCCGGCGACCCGCCCGAGTTCGCCCAGGTCGCGCGCCTGATGACCACGAACAATCCGAAGCTGCGCACCGTTATCCCGAGCCATATGCGTCCCGGCGCGCCGATCCTGGCCGAAGGGAAGAAAGAGTTGGACCGCCTGGGCATCGGCGAGCTGATGTTCGTGCCCGAGTTGAAAAAGGTATATGAGTATTAGTGGGTCGCCGCTTTGAATTCTGGGCATTTCACTAAGACAGTTCCAATCGTTCCAGTGGTTCCAGTCGTTTCAAAAGTTTAAACGATTGGACCGCAATGCCCTTCACCGGCGCGAGATTCATCATTGACTTATTTTCGTCTGATAAACAGTTGCTGCATCAATTTGTCCCACTCGGCGTATTTTTTTTCCGCTTCTTCGACGCCGTATTTCTCGTCGATGTAGGATTTTTTGAATTTTTGCGCCAAGGATCCGATGTCTTCGCGGGGCGACCAGAGGCGCCCTTCTAGATCATCTGCCTAACTCGCCTTGCAACCCGTTCAAGGTTCAACGTTCAAAGTTCAACGTGCCGGCCACGTCCGGAAAAAACGCCTCCTGCATTAATCGCTGATCGTTCATTCGCATCGTGGTCATGTCGCCTGGCGGACTTCCATGGTTCCGGGATTCCGGAACGTGGGGCTGTGGCTTGCGGCCTACAGATTTTATTCCGCGTTTACACGAAACTTTCTAACAGTAACTCTTGACCCACCGTAACGCCCGTAATAGAAGATCTCTGCGAAATTGTGAAAGGCTATTCCACACTATGGAATCAAAGACGCTTGGCGCGCGGGTTTTGGAAAAGTCCATCGATCTGCTGTATTCGTTCGAATCCCATCGCCCGGAGCAGTCCCTTTTTCAGATCAGTCGCAATCTAGGATTTCCCCCGAGCACGACGCGCCGGCTGTTGAAGGTGATGATGTCGCGGCGGTTGATTCAACAGGATGCCGCGACCAAGCTCTATCGCCTTGGGCCCGGGCTTTTTTATCTGGCCTCGGTCGCGCGCGAAGGATTGGAGATCAGGAAGATTGCGTTACCGTTGATGGAGCGCTTGCGCGATATAACCGGGGAAAATGCGGTATTGCATGAATTGCGCGACGGTAAGCGCGTGTGCATCGAGAAAGTCGAAAGCAAGGAAGTGCTGCGAGACTCTCTACGAGTCGGCGATCAGTTTCCGGCTCATGCGGGCGCGAGCGGGAAGGTCCTTTTAGCGTATCTCCCTCCCGATGAACTCAGAAACTACCTCAAATCGGGGCATGGCCTGAAAGCGCTTACCCCTCGCACGATCACCGATCCCAAAAAACTGGCGGCGGATCTGGTTCGCACAAGAAGGCAGGGATTTGCCTATAGCTGCGGCGAGCGGGTGATGGACGGATTGTGCGCCATCAGTGCGCCGATCTTCGATAGCGAAGGCCGAGCGCCCTATTCCCTGACGATTACCTTGACGCCGTTCAGATTGCAGGCGAAGGGGAGAAGTAAACTGGTGGAAGTGGTCAAGAGATTTGCCGCCGAGATTTCACCCAAGCTGGGGAGCGACAGCGGCGACGGTGACCCGAGCTCGATGCCGGCGGCTCGCGTGGGCGGCGGGAACAAACGACTGCGACCATGACTCACCCTACGAGTTCGCAACCCACGGCGGCGCAAAGCCTCGCACAGTTTATCTGTGACCTGAGTTATCGGCACGTCCCGGCTGACGCTGTGTCGCGCTGCCGGGAGCTGCTGTTGGATCAATTGGGTTGCCAGTTGATCGGCGCGAGCGTGCCGTGGAATCAGCCGGTCTATCAATTTGTAAAAAGCGCGAAAAGCGGCGGCCCGGCCCGGATCGTAAAATATGGCAACGAAGTTCCGCTTGACGACGCGGTTCTTGTGAATGGAACGTTCGCCCAAGGTTGCGAGCTCGACGATTACTACGATCAAGGCGGCGGCCATCCCGGAGCAGCGACGGTGCCGGTCATACTTGCGCTGGCACAGAAGCAGACTGTCAGCGGGGAGGAACTGATTACCGCCATGGTTGCCGGCTATGAAGTCGGGTGGCGTATTGGCCGCGCGCTCTTGCCGGAATTGATGAAGCGCGGCTATCACGCGCAAAGCGTGGTCGGCGTATTCATCGCTGCCGCCGCGGCAGGCAAAATTCTTCACCTCGATCCGGACCAGATGACTCATGCATTGGCCATTGCCGGCAGCCACGCCGGCGGCACGATGGAGTACGACCAGAGCGGCGGCGAGGTCAAGCGCCTGCACAATGGCATGGCATGCTGTGGTGGTTTGCGTTCCGCGTTACTTGCGCAAATCGGACTCACCGGACCGCCGACGATATTTGAAGGGGAGCGCGGAATTCTCAAAGTGATGTCCGGAAACTGCAATATCGACCCGATTGTTAAAGACCTTCAAACCGGAACAGAAAATCTAGCGCTGTACCATGCGGGGATGAAGCGATTCCCGGTGAATGCCAGCCAGCATTCGCCCATCGAGTTGCTCGACCATCTGGCCCGGACGCACAACATTGACCCACGGCAGGTTACGAAGATCAGGGTCGAGGTCAATGAAGGGGTACTGCTGCACGGCGGCACCATTTATCAGCCCAAGGAAGTCATCGAAGCGCAATTCAGCTTGCGCTTTTCGCTCGCGCTGAGATTGCTCAAAGGCAATAACGATCTTCAGCATTATTTGGATCCCGCGATGTGGAGCGATCCGGCGATGTTGGAAATCGGCAAAAAGATCGAATTGCTTGCAGATCCCACAGCCACGGGCCCGCGTCGTTTTGCGTGTCACATGAGCATTCAGGTTTCAGATGGACGTGAAGTTCGCGATTCTTTGGCGGCGCCGAAGGGAAGTTACAAGAGCCCTCTGACCCCCAGCGAATTGCAAGACAAATTTCACCGGCTGGGTAGGACGGTTCTGGATGATGAAAGGCTCCGTTCGATCGTCGCCTCAGTGGAGCGCATTGAAAAAGTGCAAAGCGTCGCGGCCCTAAGCTCCCTGATGACGGCGACGTGATGCTCACGAATCCCGGCACTCGTATTCTCTTGTGAATGGAGGGTGGTCGCGGAGACTTTCGCCGGGGCACGGCACGAAGTCCATGTCGCGTATCCCAAGGGACACCCGGAAAACCCATTTTTGGATGCCGAGGTCGAAGAAAAGTTTCTACGGCTGGCGGAGCCGTCGCTCGGAAAAACACGCTGCCGAAAGTTCATCGATTGGGCTTGGCGGCTGGCGGCTGGAAAAGGCAGAAAATATCGGCGAGCTTTTTCCGCTGCTGGCAATTTCTTGATCGACTCAAACGGGCGAACTATGAGGAGGCTTTAGATCTTTATGGCAGGAACGATGTATGACGTGATCGTGGTCGGTGCCGGCAACGCGGGATTGACCGCAGCCTTGGCGGCGCAGCAACAAGAAATGCGCGTGCTGCTTTTGGACAAATGTCCCAAAGCGGCCCGCGGCGGAAATACGCGCTTTTCCGGCGGCGGCTTCCGATTCACTTATAACAATTTGGACGACATGCGGCCGATGCTGCCGGCACTCACGGATGAAGAGGCGGCGAAGATGGAGGTCGGCACCTATTCCAACGCGGAATTTTTCGAAGATGTCATGCAGGTGACCGAGTATGCCGCCGACAAGAAGCTCACCCATATTCTCGTCGATCAATCCTATGCCGCGGCGCGCTGGTTGACGGACATGAACGTCAAATGGATTCTTTCCACCAGCACCCATGCGGTGAAGATGGGCGGGAAAATCAAGTTTCCCTCGGGCCGGGTAATTTCGGTGAACGACGGCGGCCTCGGCTTGGTCGAAATGCTGTTTCCGACCGCGGAGAAAAACGGCATCGAAATCATCTACGAAGCGAAAGCGACGGCTTTGACCGTTGATTCCAAGGGGAAGGTCTCCGGTGTCCGTGTGCAAACGGCCGAAGGACTGGTCGATTTCCAGAGCCGCGCCGTGGTCTTGGCCGCCGGCGGCTTCGAGGCCAATCCCGAAATGCGCGCGCGCTATCTCGGCACGGGCTGGGATTTAGTGAAAGTTCGAGGGTCGCGCTACAACACGGGCGAGGTGCTCAATTTGGCGCTGGGCTTTGGCGCGCAGGCGATCGGCCACTGGAGCGGCTGCCATGCGGTGCTGGTCGACGCGCAAGCGCCCGACGTCGAATGCGCCTACGAGCACCGCTACTCGTATCCCTACGGCATCATGGTCGACATCAACGGCAAGCGCTTCGTCGATGAAGGCGAGGATTTTTTCAGCTACACGTATGCGAAGTACGGCCGGGAAGTCCTGCGCCTGCCCTGGCGCACGGCGTACCAAATTTTCGACAGCAAAACGCGGCCCCTGCTCCGCTCGGAGTACAATCGCGGCTTTCACGTCAGCGCCGACACGATCGAAGCGTTGGCGAAGAAGTTGCCGGGTTTGGATTGGGAAAATGTCGTCAAAACGGTCGACGCGTTCAACGCTGCGGTCAACGACGCGCCGTTCGATCCCTCGAAGCACGACGGCAAATGCACGCGCGGGATCAGCCCAGCAAAGTCGAACTGGGCGCAGCCCTTGGACACGCCGCCGTATTACGTCTTCCCGGTGACGTGCGGCATCACGTTTACGTTCGGCGGCGTAGGCATAACCGAAAAAGGCGAAGTCAATGATACCAGCGGGAACGTGATCAGCGGGCTTTTCGCCGCCGGGGAAATTACCGGCGGCTCGTTCTTTAACAATTATCCTGGCGGGTCCGGCTTGATGAAAGGCGCCGTGTTCGGCCGCTTGGCGGGTACCAGCGCCGCCGCTTTTGCCAAGGCGAAGCGCGCCTAGGCAGACTGCTGAAAAAGACTCATATGCAAAGCCAAGCCGATTGCCCTGAGCATATCGAAGGGTGCGCTCAATCGCCTCATCGGGACTGGAGTAATGGAGTGACGGAGTGGTGGAGTGATGGGTTTAAGACCCAATACTCCAATATTCCATTACTCCAACACTCCATTTTGTCCTCGCGCCTCGCCTCTGAGATCTTTTTGAGCAGCCTGCAATTCGCACGGTTAAGGACCTGCTAGCGCTGTTTCGGCGAACGGCGCAACGATTTTCTGCAAGGAGGAGTTAAACGTGAATTGGCGGCGCAATCCAATGGGCTTCATTGCAGTCTGGGCTTTGATCGCTTTCCTCACGACTACCGTCTCGGCGCAAGATCGCGACGCCATCATCGCCAAAGCCAAGGAAGAAAAGGTGTTCGTGTATTACAGCACCACGGATATCCGCGACGGCACGGCGATGGTCCACGCGTTTCAAAAGAAATATCCGTTTGTCGAACCCAAACTGATGCGTCTCGGCAGCACCCAGGTGGTTGTCAAAGTTCTCCAGGAGCACCGCGGCGGCGCGCATTTGTTCGATGTCATCTCGGCGACGAGTTTTCAGTTTTACGAAATTTTCAAAGAGGGCCTGTTTCAAAGATATGACTCGCCAGAACGGCGCGCCTTCGCCGACGACTTCAAGGACAAGGAAGGGTACTGGGTAAGCGCTTACCACAATGCCAGCGTGGTTTCTTACAATACCAATCTTGTGAAGCCGCAGGAGCTGCCGAAGAGTTACGACGATCTGCTCGATCCCAAGTGGAAGGGCAAAATGCTCATGGATAGCCGCGAGACCGAATGGTACGCGAGCATGCTGCAAATCCTCGGCAGAGAGAAAGGCTTGCGCCTGATGCGCGGTTTGGCCAAGCAAGACTTGAGCTTCAGGCCCGGCCGAACGCTGATCACGCAGGTATTGGCCTCGGGCGAAGCGCCCCTGGCGGTGAACAACTACGACCACCTTGTACAGTCCGCCAAGAAACGCGGCGCGCCGGTGGAATCCTTGCCGCTCACTCCCGTCGTCAGCCGCGTCACGCCCATTGCTTTAGGCCGCTACGCGCCGCATCCCACCATCGGCAAGCTGTTCATCGATTTTTCGCTTTCCGAAGAAGGCCAGAAAATTCTCCGCGGCTTCGGCCGCAGCTCGGCGCGCAAAGGCATCGAGCCGGACGATCTGCAAAGAAAGGGCATCAAGCTCGACGTCAGCGACATCAGCCTGGCGAAAGACTACGCGCGCTACGACAAGGAGTTCAAAGACATCTTCGGCTTGAAATGACAGCAAGTCGGGGCGAGGCTCTGGAAACGGCACGCTGATGCTGCGCGGTGGCAAGACGCGCAGATTGGTTAACGGTTCAGCGAAATTCGGCACACAGGAGAAATAAAAATGGCAACCGGCATTACTGCACAACTGGCGATCCATACAGCCAAAATCCGCTACGAAGATATTCCGCCCGAGGCGATCGAAAAGGCCAAGGACTGTATTCTCGACCAGATCGGCGTCGAGCTGATCGGTTCCACCTTGGAGTGGAACAAGATCGCCTATCGCTACGTCGCCGAGATGGGCGGGCGCGGCGAAAGCACCGTCGTCAACTACGGCAAGAAAGTGCCGACCCTCGATGCCGCGTTTGTCAACGCGACCTTCGGCCAAGGATGCGAGCTCGACGACGTCGGCTTCGCGGCGGGCGGCCACCCGGGCGCCGCCACCGTGCCGGTGGCGCTGGCGGTGGGTGAAAAGCAGGGCAGCAGCGGCAAAGATTTCCTCGCTGCGGTTGTCGTCGGCTGGGACGTCATGTACCGCTTGCTCGCGGCGGTGCGTCCTTCGGCAGGCAAGCGCGGTTTTCACAGCCACGGCATCGGCGCGCCCTTCGGCGCGATGTCGACGGCGGCGAGGCTGCTGCGCTTGAACGACGGGCAAATGCTTCATGCCTTCGGCATCGCCGGCATGCACTCGAGCGGCACGATGGAATACGATCAGACCGGCGGCGAGGTGAAGCGAGTGATCGCCGGCATCGGCGCGCGCGGCGGCATCCAGTCGGCGATGCTCGCCCAACTCGGCCTCACCGGCCCGCCGACGATTATCGAAGGCAAGCGCGGATTTCTGAAAGTGTTTGCCGATCTGGTGGAGCCCGAGGAAATCACCCGCGATCTCGGCAGCGAGTTCAAGATCATGCGCATCTGGTTCAAGCTTTATCCCTGCGTCGCCACCGTTCAGGGAGTCATCTACACGCTCACGAAATTGATCGAAGAGCATCGCTTCGGCGCGGACGATGTCGAGGAGATCCGCGTCGGCATATCCGAAACTTCGCTTTCCCACGGAGGCGCCATCTACGAGCCCCACGATGTTGCGAGCGCGCAGTTCAGCCTGCCGTTTTCTCTCGCGATCCGCTTGTTGAAAAACGACAACGATCTGAGTTTTTACATGGATCCGAAGCTGTGGACCGATCCAAAAGTTATCGCGCTGGCTAGGAAAGTGAAGAGCTACGCCGACCCGAACGCGAAAAAAGACCAGAACTACAACACGACGATGGAGGTGAAGCTTACTAACGGTAAAAGTTACAAGACGTTCGAGCCTTATCCCCCCGGCTCGCCGCTCAACATGGTCAGCCGCGATGTGTTGCGGGCCAAGTTTCGCAAGATGGCGCGCACGGTGCTAACGGAAGAGCGCATTGACCAATTGATCGAAGCCGTAGATCGTCTGGAAACTTACAACGATGCGGCCCAATTGATACCGCTGGTTGTGAAGTGATAGGCAAGAAAACAGGCCGGCAAATCTTACATGTCTTGCGCTTTGTGCGCTTGGTCTTCTGTAAAAGACTGGGATCATTTCACAGGTACTCACTAAGACAGTTCCAATCGTTCCAGTGGTTCCAGTCGTTTCAAAAGTTTAAACGATTGGACACCGGCGTTGGGTTAGCATCCATTTATTTTCGTCTGATAAACAGTTGCTGCATCAACTTGTCCCACTCGGCGTATTTTTTTTCCGCTTCTTCCACGCCGTATTTCTCGTCGATGTAGGATTTTTTGAATTTTTGGGCCAACGATCCGATGTCTTCGCGGGGCGACCAGAGGCCGCCCTTCTGGATCATCTGTTGACCTTCCTTGGAATGGAGCCAGTCGAGGTAGAGCAAGGCGGCGTGGGGATGGGGCGCCTTGAGCGTCAAGCCGGCATACGCAACGGTGGTCACGACCGGTTCGAGCGGGCGCCATTCCACCGGCGCGCCTTTTTGTTTGGCTTGGGTGATATTGGCGTCGAAGATCGTCGGCGACAGCGGGACTTCGCCCGAGACCACGAGGCCGGCCAGGGCCGCCCCGGACATGTTTTGCACTTTCACGTCTTGCTCGGCGATCTTATCCAGATATTCCCTGCCGAAGGATTCCAGCGTGCTGCCGATCCAACGCGTTCCCGTCGTGGTGTTGACGATGGACATCTTGCCCTTCCACTTCGGATTCAATAGATCGAGCATGGTTTTCGGCGCATCGGCGGCCGGGATCAGCGAGGTATTGAAGCCCAAGCTGGCGTAGGTCTCGTAGTGGCCAACGTAATAGAAACCGTTCTTGCCTTTGTGCTTGACGTCTTCGGGATAATTGCGCGCTTCCGGAACATGGTGTTCTAGAAATACTCCCTCGCGTTTCATCAGATCCATCTGTTCGCCGGTCGTCGCGATCACGTCGGCGATGTATTGGCCGGCGCGAATTTCTTCCAACGCCCGCTTGATCAAGGTTCGTCCATCGGTGCGATACTCCGTAACCTTGATGAACGGATACTTTTTCTCGAACTCCTTGGCCATGGTGCGATACCAGGTGTGGGAGCCGTAGAGGGTGAACGCGGCTTCTTTCTTGGCGCCCTCGACCAGGATCTTTTCCCGGTCGGCGCCTTGATAGAGGGCCAGTTGTGAAATCGACGCGGGCGCAGCGGCGGCAAAACACTCGACCGCTCCGAGCAGCAAAAGCGCGCCGCCAACCCACTTTTTGGTTATGTGAACGACTCGACCCGTGATCATGAACGTCTCCTTGACGGGGTTATCGTTTTATCCCTTCAAACCGATCGTTCGGTTACGGCAGAGGACACATCGGTCATAGCCATGGGATCAGAACTTCTATGCTCGACCATCTCGACAATGAAGCTCGCCGCACTAGGGTTCGCCGCGCAGCGGGCCGAAGGCCGGCGGCGGGCGGCGGTGCTTGGTCGCGGCTTCGTAGGCTGAAGCCGCTTTCAAGATCGTCCCTTCTTCGCCGGGCCCGGCCCAGAACGATAGGCTGATCGGCAATCCCGGCGCATCGAGCAAAGTCTTTTCGCTGCCGGAAACACTGCGGTAGTTTTTGGTGTCGGAGCTGAGCGCGAACTTCGGCTCGTAAACCACTTGATTGAAACCGGCGGGCACGACGACCTCGGGAATCCCGGCGTCGGCGGTGAACGCAAAGCGATTGCTCGGGCGGCTGTTGATTTCCGGCTCCACCGGGCCGCCGATCTTGGGGATGGGAACCGTGTTCAGCGGATTGACCAGGACATCGAGATTATTTTCCCGCATCACTTTGAGAATGACCCGCTGCATGACTTCGCGCATCTTGATGCGCTCGGTGAGTCCGTTGGAGCGAATGTCGTTGAGATTCTGCCAATTGATAAAGGCTGCCAGCTTGTCGCCGGAATAGTAGCTCGCGTTGGCGTTGAGCGAAGGCCAGTCTTTGACCTTGGCGTCGTTACGGCGCAGCAAGTATTGGCTCAAGTGAAAGCGAAAGCTCGAAGTGCGCGGGAAAAGCGTGATGCGGCGCAGATTCAGATTGGGCGGGAAAGGCTCCAATCCTTCGGCGGCGCGCGCCATGTATTCGGCCGGAGAAAGCGTGCCGCCGCCCGGCGTTTTGCCGACGCTCACGTTGATCCTGCTCGCGAACACGGGAAATTCCGCTTCGCCGGCGCTGTTGGTCTTGAAGAGATATTCGGGCATGTGGAACGGCAAGATTTCCGCGAGCGCTTCCTGAAAGCTCGGTTTCAGATTCGGGATCGTCGGATCGTCGGGGTAGAGGGGATCGACAGATTCGAACAATTGCGCGCCCAGCTTGTCGCGCAGGATGGTCTTGATCTCCTTGTCGATCTGATCGCTGATCGCCGCGTCGTTGGGCGTGTGCTTGACCATGAACTCGCGCACGATGCCGATGCGCATGCCGGCGAGGCTCTTCTGTCCGGCAAAACTGGCGTAGGGCTTTTGCGGGATCAACGCCTTGGGCAGCGCGGTATAGATATCGCGCGGGTCGTAGTAGCCGCGCTTGGGATCCTTCAAGGCATCGAGCACGATGGCGGTGTCTTTGACCGTGCGGCAGTGAATGCCGGCGCGATCGATAAACGGATCGGCGCCGATGCCGCCGCCGAAGGACATGATCGCCTTGCCGGCATTCAGATTGGCGATGCCGTTGTAGGCCGCCGGAACGCGGCATGATCCGCCCGTCTCTTCGCAAATCGAACAGACAACCAGATTGGCCGAGACCGACACGCCCGAACCGGAGCTCGATGCCGCTTGCGCCGGCGCGCGCTCGGTGTCGTAGGGGTTGCACGGATTGCCGGCCCAGGTGCTGCGCGAGTTGCCGGCGCCGATGACGACGGCTTCAGCGTTGGCGCCGCCGCCGGGATCGCCGCTGGCGCCGTTGTATTCGCTCAAGTTGGCCTTGCCGAGAATGATCGCGCCCTTGGCGCGCAGCTGCGCCACGATGGTGGAATCCGCCGGCGCAGCGTCCAACGCATACGCCACGTCCGCGCCGCCCGTGGAGCGCATATCTTTGGTATCGAAGATGTCTTTGATCGAAAACGGCGTGCAGTAAAGCGGCATGGCGGACAGATTCGGATTGGCGCCGAACTGGCGGTCGAGCTCTCGCGCTCGCTCCAAGCCGTCGGGCTGGGTGCGAAACGCTTCGCAGGCCGGGCTGCAGCCGCCCGGCAGCGGCCCCTTCGACGGATGAAGGTCGCAGGTCGCTTTGCAAGTCGCCGAGCGCTCGCCGCGGATGTTGACGGTGCTGAGCGAGCGGAGCTGTCCGGCGTTTTTCACGCCGCGAATGTAGCCGTAGGTCTGCTGTTTTGCCGGATCGGAAACCGTCGCTTGCATGACGCCGGGCTGAAGCGGCGTGCCGGTGTATTTGGCGATGTCGGGGAAAAAGTTTTTCGCATCGCTGGCGTCGTTGGGGTTGACCGGTGCCACGCACATACCGTCGTAGGCGCGGATGCGGTTGATGTAAGCCTGCACCAACTGCTCGCAGGTAATCTGCCGCGACTTGATCGCCCGGTGGATATCTTCGATGCGCGCTTCTTCGAGGCGAAATTTCCACGGCGCAGATGCTTTGCCGGCCGGCGCCGGCTTGTCGCTTTGCGCGTAGGCCGATGACGGAGCAAAGCTCCCCAAGGCGTGCACCCCGAGCCATAGCGCCAAACCGAGGGATAAGAATCGTCCGACTAGATTTGCGTATCGTACCATATCTGCCTCCGACAACGTCGATGGCGTTTCTTTATCATGTTTTTTCGCGGGCGGGGGGAGATTTCTTGGTTTGAAACTGCATCGCTGAGACGCGGCGGACGCCAGCTAAGGATGTTAGTGCCCTGGAATTGAAGTTCGTTAAATAATTTGTCTTTTTACCGTCATGACCGCGAAGGCGGGCATCCAGAGATCTTTGAAATGCCTGGATTCCGGCTCGTGCTACTTCAGCCTGAGGCTGATCCACCTCTGGCGGAATCGCGGCCAGCTTGGCAGGAATGACGTTCGAATTATGCCGTGCATCTAACACTGGCAGACTTCCATGTTCCCGGAATTCCAGAAACGTGGAAACGAACAGCCGCTATCTGTCGCTCGCGGCGACCAAGGAGGCGGCCTTTACAAAGCCCTATAGCGGGCGAGAACGGTAAGGATGCCACGGGTAGCGATCGCGATAACGGATTCACATCGGCGCGTTTCTATTTCCGGCGATAAATTCGCTTGACGAAGGCCGAGTCTCGGCAATATGTTCGAATACTGGGCAGAGAAAAAAGTTACGCGACTTTCGCCGAAGCCTGAGCGCGCCAACCGGCGATGGGACGTGGCGAGATAAAACCCGCCACAGGATAGGAGCAAGCCATGACAAACTACAAAATCATTGACGCCGACGGGCATGTGCGCGAGTCGATTGCGGGGCTTCGCGAATTCATCGAGCCGCGCTGGCAACGGAGAAATCTATTCCCTAACGACGCCTGGGACCGCGATCTGCGCGGGAAGCTCGGCGCCAAACCGGAAGGGCCCGAGGATCAAATCGCGGCGATGGACCAGGACGGCATCGACGTCATGGTGCTCTATCCGACCGCCGGCCTGCATGTCAGCAGCTTGCACGAGCGCGACTTCGCCGCTGCCGTGACGAGAGCCTACAACGACTGGCTGTATCATTTCTGCAAAACCAACCCGGCGCGCCTGAAATTCGTCGCCTTGTTGGCGCCGCAAGATCCTCAGGCCGCGGCCGAGGAGCTCGCGCGCGCGGTCAACGAGCGCGGCGCAGTGGCGGGCGTGCTGCCGACTTATGTCCCGCAGATGCCTGACTTCGGCGATACTCTTTACGATCCGATCTACGCCGCTGCCGAACGCCTGGGCGTGGGACTCGGTTTTCACACCGGCACTTCCGCTGACTCGCTCGGCGGCCAACGCTTTCGCAAGTTTCTTTCAGCGCACACCATCGACCATCCGGCGGAGCAGATGATGGCGATGATCGCCACGATCGTCGGCGGCGTCTTCGAGCGTTTCCCCACGTTGAGCATCGCTTACCTCGAATCCGGCATCGGTTGGGTACCGTATATGATGGACCGGCTCGACGAGGAAATCGAAAAGCGCGGCGCCGATGAAGCACCCTATTTAACGATGCTGCCGAGCGAATACGTCAAGAGCGGGCGGATCTACTTCGGCATCGAGTGCGGCGAAAAGACCGTTCCCGACGCCGTTCGTTGGGGCCTCGACCACACGGTGCTTTATTCTTCCGACTACCCGCACTGGGACGGTGATTGGCCGCACACGATCAAAGTCGTGCGCGAGCGCAAAGATCTGTCGGACGACACCAAACGAAAGATGCTGCACGACAACGTGGCGCGGTTCTATAAACTGTCGGACGCGGCTTGATTCAAGTTCAAAGGCGCTTCGATTCTGGGCACCCGCCGCAATACCTAGCGCATCACAAATAAAAGATCACGCCAGTGAATTGGACTTCACGCTTTGCAAAAACGGGTGCTGCGCAAATTATTCTGGATGGCTCCTCAGCCAGTCGATGTACTCTTCTACACCCCGCTTGATGTCGTACTGTGGTAGCCCACTTCTTTCTTGATCTGGGTGATA
>VBKY01000057.1 GCA_005879255.1 Deltaproteobacteria bacterium | reverse complement strand
AATCTCAACCGGTACTAGCTTCTGCCATTTCTTTTGTTTTTGTGCTTCGACGCACTCCGGTAGTTTCTTCACAAGCGCTAGAATGCACGCCAGGGCGAACTCCGAGAAGACTGCCCCATGTATGCCCTTGGAACCAGTTACTTGAATGGGGCGAGCTTTCACGGCTGGCGTGAGATAAGTATTCACGCCACCACGGGTGACGTGGAGCCACTGCAAATTCGGCATTTGTTGCACCAATGAATCCGGCAAAGCTTCCTCCGTAAAAACCCCATCGATTCGTTGTAGCTGAGCCGTACCGATAGCGTCATCTGTTTCCGTTATAATTTCACAGCCAGGAAAATTGTTCCGAACCGCGCTGAGGTCCATTTCGGGAAGTGTTACACGCAACCAAATTCTTTTGGACATGTGGTGTCTCGTATAGCAACGGACAATTGCTGTCAATGAAAGGATTCGTTGACGGAGTCTTAACTGCGTGTTAGTTAGCGCGGTAGTCCTGAGAATTTGTTCAAAGGTTCAAGGTTCAATGATTTCGAAAGTCCAGAAACCAAAATCCGGGGTAAATCCTTCAGTGCGGCTCAGTACGAAACTTGCATTCCTGTGGCTGTCATTTTTTTTCGTAGTAATCCCAGGGCGCAACTGCGAAGCCCAGGATAAAAAACTCGACTCCTTCACCATTTCTTTCGCGTCGGTGTCGGCAACGCGCGCGCCGCTCTGGATCGCCAAAGATTTAGGACTATTCGAGAAGTACGGACTGGAGGGCAATCTCGTCTACATTGCCTCCGGAGTCACTTCGGTCAATGCGCTGCTCGGCGGCAGCGTCGACATCATCGCAGCCTCGGGCTCCTCTGCTGTCGGCGCGGCCGCGCGTGGGGCGCCGATTGTCATCATTGCCAGCCTCGGTCACATCGCCTACAAGCTGATCGCGCATCCGTCGATCACGTCCGTGCAGGGGTTAAAAGGTAAAATTATCGGCTCGAGCCGGATCGGCGCAGGCACCGATTTTGCGCTGCAGCGACTGCTTCCGAAGTTGGGCCTGACCCCGGGCAAAGACGTCACTCTTCTCCCGACCGGTGTCAGTGAATCGGACCGGCGCCTGCTCATGCTCATGCAAGGCAGGATCGACGCCACACTTGGAACTGAGGACAATCTCCTCCAGCTCGCAACTAAAGGCATGAAGTTTTCGGTGCTCGCTGACGTGTATGAAGCGGGAGTCTACACCACGGGCAGCGACATCGCGACGAGCCGACAGTTGCTGAAGCAAAAGCCGCGGCAGCTTAAGGCTTTTTTGATGGCGATTACCGAAGGGACTTACATCGGCAGGACGCAAAAGGAACAAGCGCTGCGCGTCTACCGCAAGTATCTCAAAATCGAAGATCCCAAGATGCTCGACTCCATGTATAAAAATTATTTGCTGGGCTCGATTCCGGCGCGGCCTTTTCCGAAAGAAGAGGCGATCCAAAACGACATCGAGGATCTGAGCCAAACCTATGCCCATCTCAAAGGAAGAAAGGCCGGCGAGTTTCTCGATATCTCCTTGCTCAAGAGTCTGGAAGACGAAGGTTTTTTCAAGAAGCTTTACGGAAAATAATTTCCCCGGCAAGGGCAAAAACGGGTAGGTATTGACTCGCACAAAGCCGCGCATCATTTCTTACGAGCTTCCCGGAGCGTGGACGTTGCTTGTCGGCGCTTCTGACGCCGACAACGATTTTTTGAGTATCGAAACGGCCGGGCCGGACGACTGGTGGTTTCATGCCGACAATGTTCCCGGTAGCCACGTGATTTTGCGTGCAAAGACGGACGAGGAGCCGAGCCGGGAGACGCTTCGCCAGGCCGCCGCCGTGGCGGCGTATCATAGCAAAGCTCGTAACGCGAGCAGCGCGCCGGTTCACTGCACACGCGCGCGCTATGTGACAAAGCCACGAGGGACAAAGGCCGGCACGGTCAGAGTCGCGCGCGGCAAAGTGTTGAAAGTCCGTCCCGACATTAGTTTTGCGGTCCGCGTCCGGGCGCCGGATCTCCATTCTAGCAATTCCTCTTTCCAACCGTGACGGGGTGGGTTTATCGATCAGCTTAGTGACTCGCTTCGGGCAAGATCATAGACCCGCTTGCCGAGCGCCTGCCTAAATAGCTATAAAAGGATCAATACGACGATCCGGCGCTGGAGGCTCGTTGTTGAGCTAAAAACGGATCGAGAGGGCGTGCTGATATGATTACCCCCGAAGAAAATAATCTCTTAACCCAAACCGATCCTAAGACTCCCTGCGGCGAGCTCTTGCGCCGCTATTGGCAGCCGGTTGCCTTGAGCGAGGAATTGCCGAAAGGCGGGGCGCCTTTGAAGGTCAGAATCTTAGGTGAGGATTTGGTCCTCTTTCGCGACGACCAGGACCGGCCCGGTTTGCTGGGACTACACTGTTCCCACAGGGGCACCGATTTGAGTTACGGCCGCATCGAAGACGGCGGCTTGAGATGTCTCTATCACGGTTGGCTTTACGATATTTGCGGCCAGGTGCTCGAACAGCCCGGCGAGCCCGGCGGCGGCGCCAACCGACATGACATTCGCCATCGCGCTCATCCGTGCAAGGAATTCGGCGGCATAATTTTCACCTACATGGGACCCGGCGACGCTCCCTTGCTGCCAGATTATGAATTCCTCACGGTCCCGGAGGAATACCGGACCGCGACGAAAGTTTTCGAAGAGTGCAACTATCTGCAAGGCAACGAGGGAAACATCGATCCCGTGCACCTTTCCTTTTTGCATCAAAATCTCAATGAAGCTCAGGTCGCGCGCCGGCGCATCGTGCCAGGGAGCAACACCACCGACAACACGTTGCTCGGCGAAGACATCTCGCCGACCATCGAGGTCGAAATTACGGATTATGGCTTGAGGATTTACACGCTCAGAAATGCCGGACGGGACAAACGCTATTTACGAGTTACGAATTTTGTCTTGCCCAATTTGGCGGCCTTCGGTGGTACCACCGTGGGAGACGGTTACTCGATTCATTGGCATGTGCCCGTCGATGACACCCATCACTGGAAATACATATTCGCGTTCAATCGGGAGAAACCTCTAGATGATTTTATGCGAACCCGAAGCCGGGTCGAGTTGACTGCCGATTATCGGTTGACGCGGAACCGAGCCAACCGCTACCAGCAGGACAGAGATTCGATGAAGACGCAGACCTTCACGGGCATGGGGATTAACTTTCAAGCCCACGATGCTTTTGCGACCGAGAGTCAAGGTCCGGTGCAAGACCGCACGGCAGAGCATCTCGTGTCTTCGGATAAAGCGATCGTGGCCGCACGCAAATTGCTGCTGAACGCGATGAGGGACACAAAGAACGGCGGCGATCCTCAACACGTCATTAGAGATTCCAAATCAAATCATCTACTGCACTTACAGGCGTTGTCAGAAGTTATTCCCAACTCCATAGACTTCCGGCAGCATACGCAAGAGCGAATTGCCGAGATCCAGCGAATGTACGGCAAATAATTTAAGCGGCCGTTCAAGGTTCCAGGTTCAAAGTTCAAGGTTAAGAATGACGATCAGTCCGGCTACCTTGAACCTTGAACATTGAACTTTGAACGAAGCCGACGGAGGAGGCGACAGCTATGTTCACCCGAATCCAGCACGCCGCTATCGTCAGCGAAAACTTCGTGCGCGAGGCGAAGTTTTACCAGTCGGTCTTCGGCATGAAGAGGTCCAAGCCGGGCTCCGCAGAGGAAGAAAAAGCGATTCGAAACAATTACGCGGTCAGCATTAGCGACGGTTACGTCGGCGTTACCGTCATCGGCCGAAAGCCTGGCTATGTGCCGGGACTCCACCACTTCGGCGTCGATGTCGATGATGTCGAAGAGGCGATTGCGCGCATCAACAAAAAATACCCCGAAGTTGCCGTGCTCAAGCGACCGTCCAACCGCCCGTTCGCTACCTTTGGGGCCCATGATCCCGAAGGAAATTATTTTGATTTGACGCAGGAAGGTATGTCGAACCGTCGCGACGTCTACGCGGTTCAACCTAGCTCACCGCAGGCCGAGCAGCAACGCGCGCATCCGCGACGAATCCATCACATCAAACTGCGCGTGATGAATCCGGCAAGCATCGCGGCATTTTACCGCGATCTATTCGACTTGCAGGAAGCCGACAAGGCACTCGAAGATCCGAATCATTATCTCACCGACGGCCAGGTAACGCTCATCATCGCGCCGTGGAAGATGAGCGACTTCGAAGGCGCAGGGATCGATCGACCCGGGTTGGAACATGTCGGTTTCAAAGTCGAGAGTGTCGAAGCCGTAAAAAGGGAATTGGCCGCGTTGCGCGAAGCCAATCCGGAAATGCGCGAGCGCGTCGTCAGCGAACCGAGCGAAGGAGAGCGTCGCGTCGCGCTAATCGCGTCTTGCCGTCACGGCCAGCACCAATGTTCGAGTCCGGACGGCGTGTTTGTGGATCTCACGGAGATCTAAAGACGAAGAACCGAAGAACATGGTGTAGCGACCTCAAATGCCAACGCCGTCATTCCGGCGAACGCCGGAATCCAGCTCCCTCCGCCCCAAAGCCTGGACACCGGCTTTCGCCGGTGTGACGACAAATTTAATTCCGAGCTGTAGACGGTGAAACAACCTTGTGTCTACTTTTTGGCTAGCAAGCGAAATGGAACACTCTATGTTGGAGTTACGTCAAATTTAGTTCAGCGGGTCTGGCAGCACAAGAACGACCTTGCCGAAGGATTCACGAGACGGTACCGAATTCATATGCTGGTCTGGTACGAACAGTGTGAATCCATGCAAGCAGCCATAGCACGCGAAAAGGCAATCAAAGAATGGAAACGCGTCTGGAAAATCAGGTTGATAGAAATGACGAACCCCAGTGGCGTGACTTATACGAAGATATACTATGAATGAATTTCGGCCTTTGGACGCGAAGACGGAAAGCACGGTGTGCTGTTCAAGATGCCCGGTCCGTCATTCCGGCGGACGCCGGAATCCAGGTTCGTTCTAAAGAATGGATACCGGCCTTCGCCGGTGTGATGACAAATTCAATCCCGTGACTGCAAACGGTGAAGAGACCCTCCGGGTTTTTGATCTCCAGTAATTCATAATTTCCTGGCAACGCCGCCACCATGTTGTTACAATCCGGCGGCGATGTTGACGACCGACCGGGTTTCGGGGAGTGCGCTTGTCCTCTTTTCGCTGCTGGTGATTTGGGAGAGTCGTCGTCTCCCGCTCGGGACATTCCGCCAGCCCGGACCGGCCTACATTCCCATCCTTCTCGCTTTGCTCCTTTTGCTCTTTGGTGTTTCCCTCGCAGTGACAGCGCGCCGAGCTCCGCCGTTATCTTCACTGAGTTGGACCGAGTGGCGCCATGCTCTGGCGATTTTGGCGGCCTGCATCTTTGCGGTTCTGGGGATGGAGCGCCTCGGCTACCGTGTCACGGTGCTGCTCGTGCTGATCTTTCTCGTTAGAATCATGGAAAAGTGCGGCTGGGCGTTGACGGTATCGTTTGCCTTGCTCGTGGCGCTCGGTTCGTTCTACTTGTTCCACACGATCCTGCGGGTGCCGCTGCCTCAAGGGCCGTTGGGTTTTTGAAACATGGATGTAAACCCTAAAAACCGAGGATCGAGCATAGAGGATCGAAGATCGAGAAAAGAAAATAGTAATCATCAATCCTCCATCCTCTATCCTCCATCCTCGGTCTTACGATGACCGAAACTCTGCATAATCTCTATCTCGGATTTTCAGTCGCACTTACCCCTGACGTTTTGCTCTATGCTTTTGTCGGCTGCGTTATCGGCACGCTTGTGGGTGTCTTGCCGGGCGTGGGTCCGCTCGCCGGCATCAGCTTGCTGCTGCCCGCCACCTTCGGTCTGGACGCGACCTCGGCAATCGTTTTGCTCGCGGGAATCTATTATGGCGCCATGTACGGCGGCTCGACGACTTCGATCCTGATGCGTATTCCCGGCGAGGCGGCATCCGTTATGACCTGCATCGACGGCTACGCGATGACCCGCAACGGTCGCGGCGGGCCGGCCTTGGCGATTGCTGCCGTGGGTTCTTACGTTGCCGGAACCGTAAGCGTCGTCGCTCTCATGCTGCTCGCGCCTCCCCTGGCGAGCTTTGCTCTTCGCTTCGGACCGCCCGAGTATTTCTCCCTGCTGCTTCTCGGCCTCCTCGTGCTCGCGTACATGAGCGGCGCCTCCATGCTCAAGTCTCTGGCGATGGCGGCGCTCGGGCTTCTCTTTGGCATGATCGGCATCGATCCGATGACCGGATTCTTTCGCTTCAGCTATGGTCTGGTCGAGCTCGGCGATGGGATCGGTGTGGTTCCAGCGGCGGTGGGACTGTTCGGCCTTTCGGAAATTTTACTGACCGCAGGGCAGCCAACGGTGCCCGCGGTCATCAAACCCAGATTGCGGGAGCTTCTCCCATCGCGCGAGGAGTGGCGCGATTCGCTTTGGCCGATCGGCCGGGGGACGGTTATGGGCTTTTTGATCGGCATCATTCCCGGCTCCGCCCATATCATCTCGTCATTCGTTTCTTACGCGGTGGAGCGCCGCCTCTCCAAGCATCCGGAGCGCTTCGGACACGGCGCCATCGAGGGCGTCGCTGGACCGGAGTCGGCAAATAACTCGGCTACCTCCGGAGCCTTCGTTCCCATGCTCGCATTGGGCGTTCCGTCCGGGCCGATCCCGGCGGTGATGATCGCGGCCATGATGGTGCACGGAATCTCGCCGGGTCCTCTTTTGATCACTCAGCAGCCGGAGCTTTTTTGGGGCTTCATTGCCAGCATGTATGTGGGCAACGTGGTGCTTTTGATCCTCAATCTTCCGCTGGTGGGAATATTCATCAATGTCCTGAGAATTCCTTACCGGCTGCTTTATCCGGCGATTCTTATCTTTTGCATTCTCGGGGTCTATGCGGTCAACGGCAGCGTTGTCGATGTCGGCATCATGACGGCGATGGGCGCGCTCGGATACGTGCTGCGGAAGTTTGACTTCGAGACCGCACCAATAGTATTGGGGCTCATATTGGCGCCGATGCTGGAGATGAGTTTTCGCCAGTCGCTTTCCATGTCTTCGGGCAGCTATGGCATTTTTATTACCAGGCCGATCGCCGCGGCGATGCTGATGGTTGGGCTGGCGCTCCTCTTGTTGCATATTTTTCCGCTCGTCATAAAAAAAATGGATTGGCGGCAGAAGCTCGGATTTGCCGACGCGAAGGAGTAGAGGTGGCTTACTAGAAGATCGAGGATGGAGAATCGAGGATTGAGGATCGCGATCTTCGATTCTCTATCTTCGGATCTCGGAGGTGAAAAATGACTGCCATTCGACAACAAAATCATCTAACCATGAAGAGCATGAAGGTCACGAAAGGTTCAGCGACCGTGTCGCAATCTCCGCAATCTTATCGATGTCATGCTGAGCAGAGCGAAGCATCTCGCATTTTCAGGCTGTCAGAAAGGCGAGATCCTTCGGCTGCGCCTCAGGATGACACTGCCAGACAGTCTTGTGCGGGAGAGCGCGAAGGAGGGAGTTCGCAGAGGCGTATTGCTTCGTTAATTCTATTGCTTTTGCTTCTCAGCGTAATGACTGGAGCTTTCGCCCAAGAGAAATATCCGGATCGGCCGATTACCATTGTGGCGCCGTTTCCTCCCGGAGGCGTTGCCGACCTCACTGCCCGGCCGGTTGCGGCAGCGATGGAAAAGGTGCTGAAAAATCCCGTCGTGGTCGTGAACAAGACTGGAGCAGCCGGCGCCGTGGGGATGTCTTTCGTCGCCAACAGCAAACCCGACGGCTATAACCTTCTGATGGCGCTCTCCAGCATCTCCATTATCCCGGAGGCGGATAAGCTCTTTGACCGCCAGCCCGCCTATACCATGGACCAGCTTATTCCCATCGCTTTGATTTCCGCTGATCCAACGGTCTTCGTGGTCAATGCCGAGCGTCCATGGAAGAGCGTGAAGGAATTCGTCGATGACGCGAAAAAACGTAGGGGTGAGATTTCTTACTCTTCGTCGGGCGTGTACGGGACCTTGCACATGGCGATGGAGATGTTCTCTCATGCCGCCGCGATCAGTCTGAAGCACGTTCCCTATTCCGGAGCGGGGCCGGCCCTCACGGCGATACTCGGCGGCCACGTCGACACGCTTGCATCCGGCCCTGCCGTGGTGATTCCGCACATCAAGGCGGGTAAGCTTCGGCCCCTGGCCGGATGGGGCGCTAAAAGGGTAGCTTCGCTTCCCGATGTGCCGACGTTTAAAGAGCTTGGTTACGACATCGAATTTTACATCTGGGCCGGACTCTTCGCGCCCCGAGGAACGCCGGCTGCGGTGATGCAAAACATCCGCGCAGCCGTGCGCCAGGCGGTCAACATTGCTGAATTCAAATCGGCGATGGAAAAACTTGAAACCCCGATTGCCTATCTCGACGCGCCCGAGTTTCAAAAATTCTGGGACAAGGACGCCAAGATGCTAGCTGACGCCATCAAGCGCGTGGGAAAGGTGGAGATCAAGGAAGCGAAATAGAAATAGCCCCGAGACTCCTAAAGTGTAGCGCCCTCGACCGCACGCCGTGGAGTCATTCAAGCTGGCGCCCTTGAGCGCGGCCGAAGCGATCGCGAAGTTGGACTTACCGTTGACATTTAGGAAGTAATGCATATGACCCTCATCGGCAAACAGCGGATCGTTATCGGCATGTACGACGGGTTCGGTATGGATTATATGGCAGCAAGCCCGTTGCCGGCGTTCCGCTTTATGGCGGAGCATGGTTTTTTTAAACGGGTGAGTGCGGTCTTCCCGACCGTGACTAACGTCAACAACGCTTCTATCTGTTGCGGCACGTGGCCTAAGGAGCATGGCATCACCGGCAATTCCTATTTCAACGAGCAGAGCGGCGAAGCCGATTACATGGAGAACGCCGATTTCATTTGTGTGCCGACGGTGATTCAGCGTGCCGCCGAGCGCGGCGTAAAGTCGGCGCTGCTCACGTGCAAAGTAAAAACCATTCATCTCCTGGGGCGCGGCGCGGAGATCGCCGTGGCCGCGGAGGCTCCGCCTATCGAATGGATCGAGCGCTACGGCAAGCCGGCGAACATTTACAGTCGCGAGATCAATTATTGGCTGTGGCAGGCGGCGGTCGATATTCTCAAACATCGCCCAGACATCGGTCTCCTCTATGTTCACACGACGGATTACCCGATGCATACTTGGGCTCCGGCGGCGCCGGAGTCCAAAGAGCACTTGGCTACTCTGGATCAGCTCCTGGACGAAGCCAAGGCCGCCGCGCCGGATGCCGCCTTTTTGCTCACGGCCGACCACGGCATGAACTACAAGTCGCGCTGTTGGGATCTCTTCAGAGCCTGCCGCGAGCTTGGCAGCGAGGTGCGCTTTGCCCTGTCTGCGGAAAAGGATCGCTACGTGAAACACCACCGGACCTTCGGCGGCGCCGCCTGGGTTTGGCTGAACTCGCGAAAGGACGCAGAGAAAGTCGCTCAGGCTTTGCTGGACCTCAAGGGTGTGGAGGCAGTGCTACCACGACGCGATGCCGCGGCGAAATTCGGCCTTATGCCTGAGCGCATCGGTGAATTGGCTGTATTCGGAGACGCCGATACGGTTTTCGGTGAGCTCAATGGTCCGATGGAGGAACTGGAGGATGGTTACCGCTCTCACGGCTCGCTCCACGAGTCGGAGATTCCGCTGGTGATCTATAATTCATCAGTAAAACTTCCATCGTCTGACGCCTTCACCGCGAATCTCGACCTGACGCGCCACATTGTCACTTGAACGGCCGAGTTATCGAATCCTAAGGTGGTGAAGCTTAATTTCCTAGACGGGCATTCTGTCAATCAGCGACGCGAGTTGTTACCAAACGTATAACGACTCTACGAGGATTAACTCACAAGCTCCGCCGCCCGTGTCGGCACGGGTCAGGAAACTTTTCCAGCGAAAACCTTCCTTCGAGGTCACCTCGACGAGCAACCCTTTGAGATGCACCATGTTTCCGGGACGGATCGATTTCAGTTGACTTTCGATCTCGGCGTCGGCCGGAATCATATGCATATTTGCGCTATGCGTTTCGATCACATCGCTAGGGACCGGAAAGGTATTGGTGCGCCAGCTGTACGTCCGCCCATTCTGAGAAAAGCTGAAGTGCTTTAAGACCGTAGTGTCGGACATCGCTCCCCAACCCAAGACGAGATCCACCGGCGACAGATCCGATTCCCGGCCGAAGCGATACCTGGCGGATAAAATCACCCGAGCTCTGATATCAAAAGTGGCCAGCGGGGCGATCCTGTAGCCGTTCTTCTCTCGAACCGACGAGGTGTACACTTCCCTCTGATAGGGTTCATCCGGAGCCAGCACTCCAGCCGGACGAGAGATTTCCGGCTGCCGCCAAAAAACGCAGAGGCCGATAATTACCGCGCCGATAAAGAACAACGGTTTCATGCAACGTCGTGGAGTTTTGGATTTTAGCTAATCTTCGCTCGTCGGAGAAGTGAGTAATAAAGTGATTTACCGGGGTTGGATGGATCCGGTCTACCGGCGCTCATTCCAGCGCAACTATGAAAGTCGAAAAAGCGGGACCGTGTTCTGGTGGTTTACGCGCCTGACACCCATTTTATTTGCGGTATATTTTTTCTATCACCCCACTTTGATCGATTTGTCTTAAGAAACTCAAATCGACAAAATCTCCCGGCTTGAAGCTTTTAGCTTTCGGGTCGCTCTCTTGGTCCAAGATCGCCTGGAGACCTTTTTCTTGCGGCACCGGGAGCTCTTCGAAGAGCTCGACATATTCTTCGTAGAGAATGCGAGCGGGTTCGACGCCGATCCTTCCCATCATCTTTTGCAGAATAGGGATGGTGCCGTTGGGGTTTTTTTTGAAGTAATGGATCGCCTCCGCGAAAGCGCGCACGAACCGGGTCACGCTATCGCGATTCTGCTGAGCGTATTGGCGGGTGACTGAAAGGACGGGACCAAGGGAAACGGTCTCGAGCTTAATGGCACTTGTAAGCACTACGGCTCCGGATTTTTGCGCCGTCACAAGCGCCAATCCGCCGAGAATGCCGGCCTCGAGTTTCCCCGCCATCAACGCCGCCGCGACTTGCGGGTGCCCGCCCATTTGTAGGATCGCGACATCCTTTTCAGGCTTGAGGCCTGCTTTGCTCACGACGGTTCGCGCGAATCCATCGGCGTCCGATCCGTATTGAGATACACCGATGATCCGCCCTTTTAAATCTTCAAGCTTGCGAATCCCGGACTTTGGATTGACCACGAGCTTCTGACTGGAAACGTTCGTCGCCGCCCCAACTATCACCACTTCCGCTCCGCGCATACGCGCGCGCATCACCGCCGCCGCTCCCACCAGCGCGTAGTGGACGTCGCCGGCAATGAGCGATTGCGCCAGTCTCGGACTTCCCGTGAGGAGAATAACGTCAGCGTCAAGCCCATGCTTGGCGAAAATCCCGGTCTCCTTAGCGATCCAGGGAGCCGATAACCCAGGAGCCGGCGAGACGACCCCAACACGAATCTTTTCGGCCGCCGAAGTCTCTTCCATGAACACAAACAAGAGGCAGGCTGCGGCGATGGCAACTAGATTTTTCATCCCCCAATCCCCTGATAATCGATCTGCTGAAAAACTGCGTTGCCGGTGGCTCAAAAAGATCTCAGAGACGAGGCGCGGGTCCAGCGTGATTATGTTCGTGGAACGTGACCGGTGAATAAGCTCGACCATCACGGTCCACGAACACGAAGGAGAGTGAGACCTTTGAGCGCTACGAAGCCCACTAGGCTTTTTAATCCACGTGTTGAGGGTTCGGGCTCTAATCATACAGGCATCTAGCCCGATCAAGATTGCTCTGGCAAGAGAAAGTTTATGGCGGAAGTCGGCGTTGATCAACGAAATCAATCCCGCATATTTTTCCCCGATATCACCCCTGGTGAAAAGCGACGGGGACGTGATACAAAAGGCCAGCCGAAAACGGCATGGGTCGATCGGCAGATGCGCCAACAGCCAGCGCCTGATGAAAACCGCGTGTAGCGGAGAAGAGAATCGAAAAAAAACTCTGCGCCTCTTCGATGAAAAAAGGCTTCGGAGGTCTAACTGCCGAGTGCGGCCGGCGGGCCGCGACCTGCTGAGTAAAATCGCCGCAGTACTGAAAGGTCAGAAGGAGTAAAGTCATGAGCAATCTCACTGCCATCGATGCCGACGGACATGTCATCGAGAGGGAAAGCGAAATCCGCAAATACTTGAAGGAGCCCTGGAATCGGCGTTCGACGGCGCTTCGTCCGGGCGACCAGCCATGGGACAACTACATGTTCGACCACTTTGTCACGGAGCAGACCTGGGGCAAGCTCTCGGGCCGTGAGCAGGTCGCGCGCTGGCACGATATCTTGGACGAACATCAGATCGAGACCGCCGTCTGTTTTCCGACGGGTTCAGGGAGCGTGGTCCGGCTGCAGGAGCTGAAATTTCAAATCGCCGTGGCGCAAGCCTGTAACGATCATTTTGCCGCGGAATACAACGCGCTCTCCGATCGCGTGAAGTGCGTCGGCGTGTTACCGATGCGCTCGCCGCAGGCCGCCGCCGAGGAGTTGGAGCGTGCGGTCAAGGAGCAGGGGCTGATCGGTTTTGAGATCCTGCCGGTCGGTTTGCCGTTGGCGCTCGGCGATTCAGTCTACGATCCGGTTTACGCCGCCGCGGAAAGGTGCGGCGCGGTGCTCGGCATCCACGGCACCCGCAGCTGGTCGCGTGAGCTAGGCGCCGCGGGCTTAAACACTTTCGCCGAGGTTCACGCTTACGCTTTCACCGCTGGAATCCTGCTTCAGTTTACCAGCATGATTTGCCAAGGTGTGCCGCTGCGGTTTCCCAAACTTCGCTTTGCGTTCTTGGAAATCGGCGCCACCTGGTTGCCGTATTACCTGGATCGTCTCGACGAGCACTGGGAGAAACGCGCCGAAGTCGAGATGCCTCTGCTCAAAGAAAAACCCAGCCAGTTGGTAAGAAAGTCGGATGTGTACTTCAGCATCGAGCCCGGCGAGTCACAGCTGGCACAAACCATCGAATACCTCGGCGCAGATCATTTTCTATTTGCCTCGGATATTCCTCACTGGGATTGCGAGTTTCCGGGCAACCTCCAGCATATTCGCAATCACTCAGCGTTGTCGGAGGAGACTAAAGAAAAAATACTTTACAAAAACGCCAAGCGACTCTTTAACTTGTGAATGTTCGCCAGCGGTGATAAGTGGCCTCTGAGAGATTGAGCAAGAGCCGTGTCCGTTTCTGCTGCGAACTTGATCTATAAGTCCGATTGGCGATGAACGAGAACAATCCGATGATTCAGCTCGACGACCCATTGATCCCCGTGCCGATACCAGCGCAGGCTCCGGCCAAGGAGGGCAGCGCCGAGCTTCCCGGCACGCATCTTTGGTATTGGGACACCGGCGGCGCCGGTGCTCCGGTTGTGTTCCTCCATCCGGCAACGGGCAGCACGCTGATTTGGTTATACCAACAGCCTGTGTTCGCCCAAGCAGGGTTTCGCGTGATCGCCTATTCGCGCCGCAACCATTACAATTCCGACCTTGCTCCCGAGCACAACCCGGGAACCGGATCGGAAGATCTGCACAACCTGATGGAGTTCCTGGGCGTGGAAAAATTCCATGCGGTAAGCTCAGCCGCCGGTGGCAGCGTCGCCACGGATTACGCGTTCTCGCACCCCGAACGATTGCTGAGCTTGACGGTTTCGAGCAACAACCTCGCCGCCAGGAACGGCTACATCGCCGAAACTGCCGCCCGTATCAGACCAAAAGAGGAGAAGGATCTGCCGCGCTGGTTTTGGGAGCTTGGGCCGTCGTATCGCGCAGCCAACTCTGGAGGCGTGGAAAAATGGAACGAACTCACGCGCAGGTCCGTGACCGGCAAGGGAGCGCGACAAAACTTGGCCAACGTCGTTACGCCGGCCAAGCTGGAGACGTTGAAGGTCCCGACCCTGTTAATAACGGGCGCAGCCGATCTGGTA
>VBKY01000464.1 GCA_005879255.1 Deltaproteobacteria bacterium | reverse complement strand
CCCTTTCCTTGAAGTGCAATTTATCATATCGATCCCATCGCTTGGCAGATTATTTTTCTTCTTTGTGCTATTTTGTTGCCCTCGATGAATTGCGACACAGTCTCTGACGGGGGAGGACTAAAGTGGGGGTAATCAAGCCACCTTTTGCTCGGCCCCGAACAATCCTATTCGCTCATTGATCACGTCGAACTCGATCAGCCGATTTTTGCTCGGATCGCGCACCACACCCAATGGTTCGCCGCCTTTTTTCACGATCTCGATCTGCTCGCGCAGGACTTTTCTAAGGAGAATTATTCCCTCGTCGCCGACGCCGAGATGCTCCTTCGTGCGGTCAGTGGGCGCTCCTTGGGTTTCCCACGCCATCGCGTCCTGCACTAGCACATGTTCGAGACGGTACTCGCCCTTCTCATCTCTAATGCGAAAATATTCCCACGGTGTGTCGCCATCCGCCGGCGAACGATCCGTATCATTGGGCGTGAAATATATGACGAAGACCTGTGTATGCGCGTCGTCCACGGGCACGCGTATCTGCAAATTATGGCGCAAATTGCCAATCAAAAGTTTCTCTCTGAACACATGACGCAAAGTGATCGGAAACAGCAGCGGATGCTGGTCGACGATGGGGGGATCGGCGGGCTTTCTCCCGGGAGTGACGCGCCGTTTCATGATACCGTGCTCGAACGGCGTGAATTCATGTTCCTCCTCGTAATGGTCCACCGTCGGAGCTAAATGCGCCGTGTCGCCGTGCAGCCAGTATAGATGCGACGGGTCGACGGAGTTCTCCATCGGCTGCAGCCAGTTGCAGTTATAAACCTCATGCTTCTCGATCCACCGTTTGCCTTTTTCCCAACACAATACGTCCCAGCGCGGCAATAGTGGTCTCGGCTCCGGTCCCAGATATGCCCATAATAATCCTCCCAACTTCTCGACCGGATAAGCAATATGTTTGATCTTGTCTTTGAATCCCCCCGCCTCGGGCTCCGCGGGCTGCTCTATGCATCTTCCGGTGCAGTCATACTTCCAGCCGTGATAGGGACAGCGAATCCCTTCTTCATCCACGCGACCGAACGCCAGCGAGGCGCTGCGGTGCGGGCACTTTTCACCGACGACACCGTAGCGCTCCTTCCTGTCGCGATAAACAACAAGATCTTCACCCAAAAGCCGAAATGCTTTAATCGGTTTCTCATCGGTGAGCTCGCCGACGCACGCTACGGGCATCCAGTAGCGCCGCAGCATTTCTCCCGCCGGCTTGCCGCAACCGACTTGGGTCAGCATTTCGTTTTCTTCGCGTGTGAGCATGTTCGA
Organism: Deltaproteobacteria bacterium; assembly: GCA_005879255.1. The sequence continues at coordinate 9,627 of VBKY01000464.1, read as the reverse complement.
CTCCTTTGTCCTGATACGCTGCGCGTCACTCAGAGTTTAAAGTTCAACGCTCAACTACGCACCGCGGGCCTTTGAACCTTGAACTTGGAACTTTGAACAGTTTCGCTATCTGCCCTTCTCGACTCCTGCCATGATCTCTTTCGCCAGATCGAAGATCGGTTTCATATCACCATATTCCGGTTTTACAACATCGAAATACTTTACTCCTGGTTGCAGCCGGTTGTCCGGCAAAATGTCGTCCTTGGGAATATCGATTCGCCGCGAGTTGGCCGGGTCGTCCACGTCGCCGAGTTTTTGCAGCGCCATCTGTCCTTTGCGCGAGAGAAACCAGTTGAGAAATACCTTCGCCGCGTTCGGGTGCGGCGCTTGATTCATATAGCTCATGGATCCGCCGCCCGCGGAAAAACTCGAACCTTCTTTCCACTTGTTGCTGTCGAAATCTTCTACCGGGAGGCCCTGATTTTTAGCGCGCATGGAATCTTTGCAGCCCATGCAAATAGCAAATTTCCCCTGCGCCAGCCAGTCGGTCATCTGCCGAAAATTTTTCGAATAGGTAATATCCATGCCGCCGAAAAACTTCTTCATGAACTCGGGACCGATTTCCGGGCTGTAATAATAGAACTGCATGGTCGCGCCTAGCCCCGTGTCGCGCGGATCGAGGGAAACGATTTTCCCTTTCCATTTGGGATTGACGAAATCCCAATAGGATTTGAATTCTTTGGGGTCAACCATCTTGGTATTGTATGCCAACTGCGCGTTGCTCGGGCTACCGATGAAAGAGAAAATATATTTTCCTTCAGGGTCGGCGTAACGGTGCTCATTGCCGTACCACTTCGAGGTATCCGTGACTTCGGGAAGAATCAGCATCGGCTTGAGCGGATCGAGAGCTTTACCTTTATAGAGCGTGTTGTACAAACTGTTGGTCCCGCCGCTGTACACGTCGACGATAAACTTGCCGGCCCGGCGCTCGGCCATGATTCGATTGGTCAGTTCGTTGCCGCGACCCGTCACCGACACAACGTTGATGCCGGGAAATTCACGCTTAAAGTCCTGTAACAGCGCTTCGTAGCGGTAGATATAAATGGTGACTTGACCTTCTTTCTTCGCGGCGCCCAGCGTCTGCTCCCAATCCTTTTTCCAATCGGCCTGAGCACTAAATGCCTTCGCCGCTAAAGCAAGAACGCTCGCAACTACAAGCGATGCAAATAAGCTTTTCCCCATTTTGGAAAGACCGTGTTTATTCTTTAACTTTCCACGATGACGCGCGTCGACACGAACCGCCTGAAGCAATCGAATAGTTCCTCATGAGACGATTTATGTCAACTGTAATTCGCGCCGATACTTAATGGTTAAACAGTGAAACTATTTATATAATTCGTCGATAAATCCAGAGTGATCCAGCTGTCTGAGATAATGCAAATCCCACAACGCCATCGGGCTCTGCTCCTCCGTTTCCGGATTCTTCAGGCAGCAAAGTTTATAGGCGTTGGCGACCGCTTCATGATCGGGATACGGCTTCGGCTGCAGCTTCGACACGCTTCGGTATTGGACGTTTCTGCATTCCGGTTCGCGCCGCCGCAGACCGTCGAGAATTTCCTCCGTTTCACCGCGCCGGGCGCGCGCGAAATGTATTCCCATGATCTGCGCCCTGACCAGTCGTTCCGCCAATCCTTCTTTCTTCTCTAGCGTGGTCAACGTTGAAGTGAGCGTCGGTCCGTTGATCATCGGCAGCCGATCCAAGTAGAGCACGTGCATGCCGGCATGCTCGAACTTATCAGTATTGCCCGTGACGAAGATCGCATCGACCTTGCCGGATTTCAAAACGTCCGTCTGCATCGCTTTGAATTCGTCATTCGACTCCGACAGCTCCACCCACTCGACCTCGTCAAGCTTCAATCCGGCGCGCAAAACGTAAAGCATGTGATTGCCGCGCGGATGATGATAGCCGCCGATGGAGTCGACGAGCGTGGTGTCGCCGATGCGTTTTCCTTCCAATTCTGAAACTTTTTTGACCGGGGAACGCGTCACTAAACGATCATTGACCGAATTGGACGGCGAGCTAAGGCAAACAATCGGCTTGCCGCGCTTCACCAATAGATACGGCGAAATATGATTGCCGGAGACAAAGTCGACGTCGAAGTCGACGTCGCCGCCGAACAGCGCCTTCTCCGCCGCCTCCGAGCTGTTGCAGAATTCGAAACTGACTTTCAGCCCCATTTGAGACCAAATACCCGCCTTGTCCATCACCTCCCAAATCGGCAGGTGCGAGTGCGAGCGATAAAAACCGCGAATCTCCATCGTTTCTTGTTCCGACATTTCTCCCTCCTTATCTTTTTTCCTCGCCCGCGATCCTATCCTCTCCCCCTCGACGGGGGAGAGTTAGAGTGGGGGTGCAGCGCATCACATCGTGAACAGTTCATCACCTCTATCCTAGCGTTCCCCCGTTGACGGGGGAAGGAACAGGAATCAATCGCGGCAATAACTTGGTTGTTTTTTACTTTGCGCCCTTTGCGCGATATAAGTTCCTTCGCATTCGCTCAGGACAAGTCTTTGCGGCTAAATCCCAAATTCGAATCTTATTCTTACTATGTGACCTTTGCGCCCTTTGTGGTTAATTATTTCTCCTATCTCAAAATTTCCTGCAACAACTTCTGCACCGGCTCGGGATCGAGAAAGCCTACCACGCTGTATTTCTTTCCTTCGACCCGCCGCGCTTCAGGCAACACGTCGTCTTTCGGAATGTCGACGCGCATGGAATCGGACGCTTCCACTTCCTTTTTGTTCATCACGTTCTGCCAAACCATTTGCCCCTGGCGCGACAAATACCAGTTTATGAAAACCTTCGCCGCGTTGGGATGAGGCGCTCGATTGATCAGCACGATCACGCTGCTGCCGCCGCCGCCAACCGATGCGCCTTCTTTAAGCTGATCCGGTGCAATGTCCTCGACGGGAAGTCCTTGCTTCGCCGCTTTGTCGATATCGCGACAAAGTAAACAAAGAGGAAATTTGCCGCTCGCCAACCAATTGGTCCCTTGCGCGCGATCGCGAAACAAGGTGATTTCGGTTTCTTTGTACAGCCGTCGGACGAACTCGGGTCCGACATCCGGTCGGTGATAGAGGATCAGCACGGGCGTCGGCGGGGCCGAGCTACGCGGGTCCATGCCCAAGAGTTTTCCCTTCCACTTCGGCATGAGCAGATCCCAGAACGACTTGATATCGCCGGGACTCATCATCTTCGTATTATACGAAAGCCCTGTGCTATTGATCGTTCCTTCGAACATGAAGATATGCTGATTCTCCGGATCAGCGTACCAATGCTTGCCGCCGTACCATTTCGAGCCATCCGTGACTTCCGGAAGAATGAATGCCGGCGCGATGGGATCTAAAGCTTTACCAAGATAAAGCATGCGCGGCCCATTGGGGCCGCTCGCCATGACGTCGGCCAGGTATCTATCCGCGCGTCGCTCAGCAACGATGCGCGCCATTAGATCCGGCGCCCGGCCGGTAGCCGACAGCACTTTGATGAAAGGAAATTCCTTATTGAAGGCCGCAATGATTTCGGGGTGCGTGATCTCCTGTCCGCCATAAAGCGAAACCTGCCCTTCCTTCTTGGCCGTCTCCACCACCCGCTGCCATTCTTCCTTCCACCTAGGTACTTCCGCGGCGGCGACAATCGCAGTGAAAGCTGAAGCAATCGCTACCGCCACAAATGTCATTCCCGCGCAGGCGGGAATCCAGGTTCGATTAAATCTCCTGGATTCCGGCCCTCGCCTCCCCGCGAAAGCGGGGATCACGCCAGCTCGGCCGGAATGATAATTAGGACAAGCATTGAACATAAGACCGCGAAGCAAATATCGCTGCGTGCGTTCCCTTCCCGAATCCAAAATCCAAAATCGAAAATCCAAAATCACTTGATGACTCTATCCGCCCGCGCCAACACAGTCGGCGGGATCGTCACGCCGATTTGCTTTGCCGTTTTTAAATTGACGACGAGCTCGAACTTCTCGGCCCGTTCCAACGGCAGATCGGCGGGCTTTCTTCCTTTCAGGATCTTGTCCACAACGGTGGCGGAGCGCCGGCACACGTCGCCAACATTCGCGCCGTAAGACAGCAAGCTTCCGGCGTCGGCAAAATGCGCACCACCGGCCGCGGCTGGCAGGCGCTTGCTGATTGCCAGATCCAGGATGAGCTGTCGGTTGGCGGAAAACATGGCATTTTCCGGGATCAAAAGCGCGTTGGCGCGGCCTTGCATCATGGCTGAGAATGCCTTGTCGAAGGCCTTAGGAGCGCTCGCCTCTACGCGCTGAAGCCGCACGTTCAATGCGCGGGCTTCCGGCTCGATACTTTTGGTGACATTGGCGTGGCTCGGATCGTTGCTGTCAACTAGCACCGCCACGCTTGCGGCCTTGGGAACCGTTTCTTTTAGGATCTCCAGCCGTTTTCCGATAATCTCTAGGTCACGCAACTCCATCCCGGTGATGTTGCCGCCAGGACGCGCTAAACTGGACACAATCCCCTGTTCAACCAGATCGCGGGAAACTCCAACGACGATGGGAATCGTCGTGGTCGCCTGTTTAGCCGCAAGAAGAGTGGAGATTCCGTGCGTCCAGATCACATCGGGCGCACTTCGGACTAAATCGGCAGCGACCTCTCGGAACCGCTCGGGCTTCGACTCACCGGAGCGGAATGCGATGACGATATTCTTCCCATCCACATAGCCCAGTTCCCGCATTCCTTGTCGGAATCCGTCGGGACAAACCCCAGGCTTCGCATCGGGGTAAAGCATCCCGATCGTCGGAATCCTTCCCGGCTGCTGCGCCTCGGCTACCGCCCAGCACATTGCGAGGGTGACAACGACAGCAACGCTCCCTACCGATTTCAGATTTTGGATTCTCGATTTTCGATTGCCGGAAATAGAATCCAGCCATCGAATCCAAAATTGTGTATTCAAGTTTTGTTGCTCCAATCAAAATCGGTAATCAAAATCCAAATTTACTTTCTTCGCTGCTCCAACACTTCTCTAACAAACTTGCTGATCGGCGCCTGGTCCATCCACTCGGCGCGGTCGACAAATGGATAGCGATTTTCATCACCCTCCGGACGCCGGTTCCCGCTCGGCACTTTGTCTTTTGGAATGTCGATGCGCAGTGAATCCGGGCCGTCGTTTCCCTGGGTAAAGATTCTCTGATAAGCGATCTGTCCCTCGCGCGAGAGCAACCAGTTGAGGCCGATCTTCGCCGCGTTAGGGTGCGGCGCTTTGTTGATCAGCGCCACGCCTCCGGAGCCGGCGGTGATATATGTGCCCTCCTTCAACTGATCTGGTTTGAACCAACCGACCGGGAGCCCCTGGATTTGCATCAAGTCCAGATCCATGCGCGATACCGGTCCAAAAATCGAGAATGCAAACTTCCCACCTGCCAACCAATCGCCCATTTGACGCGTATCGGTGCTGATGACGATATCCGTCTCCAAGAGAATGCGTTTGATGAACTCAGGCCCAAGACTTTTGCTGTGATAGAAAAAGCGCATGGCGTCGCCGGAACCTCCGAGAGTCGGATCGTAAGCGACGATCTTGCCTTTCCATTTGGGATTGAGCAGATCCCAGTAAGACTTGATTTCAGCGGGATTGACCAGTTTGGTGTTGAAGGCAACGACCATGCGGTTTTCACCGTTGATGTTAAGCAGATACTGGTTCTCCGGGTCAACGTAGTGAAGCTTGCCCCGCCACCACTTCGACGCGTCGGTCACCTCAGGAAGCACCAACAGCGGCGGGATCGGGTCGAGTGCTTTGGCTTTATAAAACACGTTGTAGCCGGTGGTCATGCCATTGACGTAAAGATCGGCAAGATATTTCTCCGCGCGCCGCTCGGCCATCAGACGCTTCGCGACATCCGCGCCGCGATTGAACACGCCGGTGATTTTGATCTCCGGGTATTTCTTGTGAAACTCGCCGAAAAGCCCCTCGAAGTCCGGGCTGCCGTAAAGCGTAAGTTGGCCTTCTTTCTTCGCAGCGGCTAGAGTCTGCTCCCAATCGACTCTCCACGCGTCGGTCTGCGCCGCAAATGCAGTGGAAGTGTAGATCATGGGCAAAATGAAAGCCGCAGTAAAAAACGTGAGCTTAAGTTTCATCGATGCCCCTTATTTCTTCGCTGCCTGCTGCGCCTCTTTAATCACCTTGGTGACGGGCGCCATATCCAACCACTCCGGGTGTCCGGCGTAAATGTATCGCACACCTTTCTGCCGCCGGTACGTCGGCGGGATCACGTCCATCGCAATGTCCTCGCGCATCGACTGCCGGATATCGTGAAGCTGGGCATAAACTTTTTGGTAGGTGTCTTGGCCTTCCCTGGACAACAACCAATTGATCGCGACTTTCGCGGCGTTAGGATGCGGCGCGTTCTTGAATAGATTCACGCCCCCTTGCGACGGACCGACGAAGGCGCCTTCTTTAAAGTGACCGGGTTCGAAAAATTTTACCGGCAATCCTTGCTTTGCCGCGTCTTCGATATCACTCACAAAGAACGCGAGGGGATACTTGCCGGTTCCCAGCCAGTCGACCATCTGCCGCTCATCGCGGGAATAAACTAAATCCATCTCGCCGAAAAATCGTCTCACGAACTCCGCCCCGAGGTCGGGGTGGTTGTAGAGAAACCGTAGCGCGTGGGCGACGGTGCTGACGCGGCTAACGTCATAGGTAACGATTTTACCTTTCCACTTCGGATCGAGGAAATCCCAGTAGGATTTGAATTCTTTCGGATTCACAAGCTTCGTATTGTAGGCGTTCTCGCCGCCGTGCACGTTTCCCTGAAATACAAAGACATATTTTCCCTCGGGGTCCGCGTAATGATGTTTGCCACTCCACCACTTCGATTCGTCGACGACTTCCGGCAGAATCAGCTGCGGCCGGATCGGCTCCAGTATATTGGCTTTGTAGAAAACTGTGTTCGGCGTCACCACGCCGTTGATGAACAGATCGACGATATATTTGCCGGCGCGCCGCTCGGACATCACGGCTTGTCCATGTTCACTGCCTTGGCGAATCGTGTTCGACGTCACTTTGATTTCCGAGTAGCGCCGCTGAAACACTTCGAAGATTTTTTCGTAGCCCTGGCTGCCGTAGAAAGAAATCTCGCCTTCCTTCTTCGCTGCCGCAAGCGCTCTTTCCCACTCGATTGTCCACGACGATCACGAATCGCACACGCCAATCCAACCAACAATGTCGCCTTCTAATCAGCACTCCATCACTCCAATACTCCACTACTCCAATCTCAACACTTCCTTCCACTTCTCATACGTCTTCTTGCGCGTCTCCTCCGGGAAGTAGCAAGTCTTCGCGTATTGATCCTTCCAGTGGTAGGGCTGGCAGGCGTTGATGATCGCGACCGAATTCGTAAAGTTGCGCGCCGAGCGCGCCTCGGGCGCGATGCGCGGGTCGAGCGGCGTGCTCCACGCTTCTGTAATGACATTGATCGCCGTCGCCGGATCGCTGCGCGTCGCCAGCGCCCACAGAACATCGTCGATATTAGACGGATCGACATCGTCGTCGACGATGATGACAAAGCGCCGATGGTAGCCGGAGGTCGACCCGAGCATGGCCATCGCCGCGCGCTTTACGTGTCCGCCGTATTTCTGTTTGATCGAGATGACCGTGATGTATCTCGTGACATACTCCCACACGCCTTGCACGTCGGTCACGCCCGCTTTCTCCAGCGCAAGCCAGACATTCGCGGCACTCAGCGGCACCGACTTGCCGGAGATCCCAGGCGGCATGCCTAAGATGATCGGGTCGTTTCGATAAAAAACATTTTTGACTTTCACAACGGGTTCGTTGCGAGTGCCCGAAGCGTAGTAACCCGTCCATTCGCCGAACGGCCCTTCGGCGCGGCTGTCTTCGCTAGGCGGCACAATAAAGCCTTCCACCGCCAATTCCGATGTTGCGGGAATCGGCAACCCGGTTTCTTTGCCGCGAATGACTTTGACCGGCTCGCCGAATAACCATCCGGCGATTTCCAATTCCGACACGCCCCAGGCTTCGTACCAGCTTGCAACTTTCGCGAGAATAGGATCTTGGCCGAAGCTAATTACGACGGGGCAAGGTTTTCCCTGCGCCCAGTACTTCTCGCGAATCAACCGTCCGTGTTTCCCCGGTGAAATCCAAATGCCGAGCGTATTCTTGTCATGCACGCAAACACGGTAAGTGCCTGCATTGACCCATTCGCCGTCGGGGTCCTCCATGATCACCATGCAGCCCGTGCCGATGTAGCGCCCGCCGTCATGCTCGTGCCATCGTGGCGTCGGAAATTTCAGCAGATCGACTCTGTCGCCGCTCTCGACGTTCTCCGTAATAGGACCCTGCGAAACTTCGACGTGCTTGATCGGCTTCTGGCTGCCAAGTTTATCTTTCCACGCGCGAATGATGTCGAGTCCGGTGAGCTTGGGGTCTAAGCCGAATGCTAATGCCGTGGTCGCTGCAGAACAGACAGGATTGGTAACGACGCGGAACCCTCTCGGGTAGCCCTTAATATTATCGAAGAGGACGACCTTTGGATTCGTCGCGCGAGCGGCGACTTCGGTGATTGCACCGAGCTCGAGATCCCAATCCGCGCCGTTGACGACGCGCAATTCGCCGAGCTTGTCCGCCGCAGTCAAATATTCACGCAAGTCTTTGTAGGCTAATGAGGAATTTATTGCCATTTTCTCTCTCCATACTTGGTAAGGGTGCCTTAGTTGTCATCCCACGATGACAGAGCCGCTTCGAAAAAGTCAACCCTCTAATCGTCTAACGGGACTTCCATAGTATGCGCCAATGACGTATAGTTCATTATGCGGTTCGTTGAGACGCCGGTCTTCACCCGCGCGGTGCTAAATTTGTTTTCGGACGATGACTACCGCTCATTACAGCTCGCATTGATGCACCGTCCCGATGCCGGCGATCTCATTCCCGGTAGTGGTGGACTTCGAAAGTTTCGGTGGAGCTTGCCGGGAAAAGGAAAACGCGGAGGAACAAGATTGATCTATTACTGGCAGCGCGGCGGCGAAGTGATCTACATGCTTTTCATATACGCCAAAAGCCGCCAAGAGGACCTCACGCCGGTACAATTGAGAACTTTGAACAAACTCGTCAAGGAGAATCTAAAATGAACAAGACAGAATTCGCAAAACTCGTCGCCAGTGTGAAACAAGCTGGGAAAATACGGCGCGGTGAAATGAAAGCTTCCCGTGTTTTCAATCTGAAGCCGGTGGATGTTAAAGCCATTCGAAGCAAACTGGGTCTGTCTCAAGGAGACTTTGCCGCGATGATCGGAGTCAGTGTATCAACGCTTCAGAACTGGGAGCAGGGCCGTCGACGCCCCGAAGGCCCCGCGCAAGCGCTGTTAAGAGTAGCGGCCTCCAATCCCCAGGCGGTTGTCGATGCTTTGGCTCGCTAAACATCACCGTTTCTAAACTCTACGACGACCGATAGGAACCCTGTAGCGTGGATGCAGCGCAGCGCAATCCAGGATTGAAAGCGATCGGGCATCGCGGAACAAGACCCCGGATTACGTTTTCTCCATTCGTGCTACGGTGCTGACCTCTGACTTCTGACCTCTGATTTCCGTCATTTGATCACCCGATCTGCCCGCTCCA
>VBKY01000056.1 GCA_005879255.1 Deltaproteobacteria bacterium | reverse complement strand
TAAAGATCGAGGGTATTCGGCGCGAACAACTCTTCCGGCGTAAGCTTCTTCTCGGCCAGTCCTTGCTCGTAGAGGTATGTCGCCAGCGTCTCGACTACATGGCGATTCTTTTCCAAACCGTAGGGCCACGGATCGTCGCCAAGGATCTGCTGCTGCTCTTCCGCCGGCCCACGGAACCACGCCAGGCTGATTTTATACGGCGACAGATCCTTCAATCGGGCGTAGGCATCTTCTTTGGCCCGTTGAAATGCCTTGAACAAGCTGCGCGCGATCCACGGATGCTCCTCCCACACGTCTTGTCGTAGCGCGACAGAGTGCATGATCGGAAAGATGCCGGTTTTTTTGAAATACTCGGCTTCGACTTTCGGCGAGTTCTCGAACAGGCGCCGAATATGCGATGGTGGATTGAACAAAGAGGGAAAGAGACTCGGTACCATGATCGCGTCGAGCTCGCCGTTAAAAAACATCTGGTCCGGCTTTCGATCCGGCGGAATATGCTTGACCTTATAGCGTTTGGGCGGTTCAATCTCCATCCGCGGCCGCGGCGTCCAGAGGTACCACTCGATCTCTTCGAGCTTAACGTCGTATTCATGCTGCAAAATGCCGCGCATCCATACCGTCGCCGTCTGTTGAAACTCCCCCAAGCCGACGCGCATGCCCATCAGATCTTTCGGCTCGCGAATGCCGCTTTTGGTATTGATAAAAATGTAAGAATGGCGGAAGGCCCGCGCCGGAAAAACCGGAATCGCGGTCAGCGGCTTTCCTAACGTCCGGGAGGTGATGTAGGACGACAATGAGATTTCAGACGCATCGAAGTCGTAGTAATTCAGCATGCGCGTCCAGATTTCGAGATGCGGCAGCACGAGCCAATTGAGCTCGATCCCTTCCGGTTTTATTGAACCGTCGATCAGTGGATGCGTGCGGTCATAATCGCCGCAGGCGATAGTGAGCTGAAGTGACATTGATGACTCCCGTTATAGCTCGTGCTTCTGTTGTCTTTTCGTCTTTATCCCCAATCCGTCATTCCGTGCAAACGGGAATCCAGTATTTTTCTAATCTAGATTCCCGCTTTCGCGGGAGTGTCGAAAAACATGCCGCAGCCGTATCTCCACGAGATAGCTACGACAGCTTGGCCGCCCATTTTTCCAGAATTCTCTCACGCAGCTCGCGGCTCGAACGTGACACTTGCGGAAACGTGTCCTTCCACTCATATGGCCGCGTCGCGTCGATGATCGCCCGCGAGTTGAAGCCCTTTTTGTCCTTGTGAATGATTGGATCCAACGGACCGCTCCAACACCGGCGCAGCATTTCGATATCTTGTATCGGATCGGTGCGCGTACACATGGCCCACAAAACTTCGTTCAAGTTAGTCGGGTCGATATCATCATCGACCACCACTGTGTAGCGGCCCAAATAAGCGGCGGCGTGACATTCCGTTGCAACTAACCCCGCTTGTCGTGCGTGGCCCGGATAGCGCTGCCTGATCGATACGACCAGGAATAGGTACGCCGCTCCCGCCGCCTCGTGGTACCACACGCCGCGCACGTCCGGCACGCCGGCCCCTTCCAAATCATCCCAGACCAACGCGGCTTTGAGCGGCGCGCGCCATTTGCGCGTGTAGCCCAACAGGATCGGATGGTCGCGATGCATCACGTTGTGAATCTTTACGATCGGCTCCGGCCGCGATGAGCTGCCGTAATATCCCGTCCATTCACCAAACGGCCCTTCGATCTTTTCCGGACCGGGAACGCACTCGCCTTCCAGAACGATTTCCGCGGTGGCCGGAATCGGCAACCCGGTGAATTCTCCGTGAATCACGTCGACCGGCTCGCCCTGAATGCCGCCGATGAAGTCGTACTCGCAAACGCCGTAGGGCACTTCGAGCGCGCCGGCGAGAAAGATCAACGGATCGTGTCCCACCGAAATCGCCACTTTGAACGGCTCGCCGCGTGCGAACGCCTTGTCGCGATGGATGCGGCCATGGCGGCCAGGCGCGATGTAGAAACCGACCGTGTTCTCATCGTGAATCATCACCCGGGCTGTGCCGAGATTGGTCCACCCTTCTTCGGGATCGTGAGTGATATTGACGCTGCCGGTGCCGATATATCTGCCGCCATCCAGCTCGAACCAGCGTGGCGTCGGGAACGACAAAATATTCACATCTTTGCCACGCTGAATGTTTTCCAGTACCGGCCCATCCCGCACCACGCACGGCGGGATATGCTGCAAAGCCTTCGATCGCCTGCGCCACTCCGAAACGAATTCCATGGAGCTCAAATTCTGTGGCATCCCGAGGCTTAGGCCAAGCCGTTTGGTCGATCCGAGTGAGTTGACGAGAACGCGATAACCCTTCGGATAACCTTTCACGGCATCGAACAGCACCGCCGGCGAACTACCGCGCTCGTTGACGATATCGGCGACGCCACCGATTTCTAGGTCCCAATCGGCCCCATCAATCGTTCGGATTTCGCCTAATTCGTCGGCTTGCTTCAGCCAACTTCTCAGGCCATCGGCTTGCTTCATGATTTCACCATAACTTCGGTTCCAATAGTTCCAATCGTTCCAAAGGTTCCAATGGTTATTTTGGTTATTTGAGTTTCTCCGGACCCGAACGACTGGAACGTTTTGAACGATTGGAACATCTGGAACAGTTTTACAGTCCCTTTTGCACTTCCCGTAATATCCGCAAATCCAGCACACGCGATAGCGGTGTTTCCTCCTTGAGCGCCATGCGCTCAGTCTCACGCTTAAGCGCGTCGCGAATGCCTTTTTCATCCATACCACCGTCCTTGGAAAAGGCCGGCAGCATCGATTTGTAAAGCTCGGTGGCCGAGGCCGAATCCACACTCCATTCTTTGCTGATGAATTGCATCGAATCGGCGGGCCGTTGCTGTATCAATCGTAGGCTCTTGATCGTGGCGATCAGCATCCGCCGCACCAGCTCCGGCCGTTCTCGGATCATTTTATCCGATGTTCCCACTCCAGAGAGCGACTGCTCGACGTAATCACCGAAATAGGCCAAGGTGCGATAACCCATTTGCGTCGCCATCGCATTAAACGGCGGTGACAACACTCCAGCGTCGACGGTGCCGGCTTTCATCGCCGTCAGAATATTCGAAGTCGTTCCAGTGCCGATCAACGCGACTTCCCTATCCGGGGTTAAACCATTCTTCGTCAACAGAAAACGCGCGAGAGTATCGGTAGAAGAACCAATGGCGGTGATGCCGATGATCTTGCCTTTGAGATCGGCCATCGACCTGATATCTGGTTTCGCCATCAACCAAAAGGAAGGTTTAATCGTGAGAAACCCGACGACCTTGACTGGCAAGCCACGCGCTGCCCCGGCCATGACCTGTGACTGAGCACCGGAGAAATCGATGTCCCCCGTGGTAAGCGCGGCTACCTGGATCGTCGACGCTACCAGGATCATCTGCAGATCGATGCCTTCGCCCTGAAAAATTCCCTTGTCGCGTCCGATCGTGATCGGCAAATAATTTAAGCTTTTCGCCGGATAGGCAAAACGAACTCGATCGGCCGCGAAGCCGTACGTTGGGCTAAACGAAAAAGCGAATAGTAGAGCCAGAATTGTTATGAGATTCGTCGCCTTCATTTGCCCTTTTTAGCCGCTTCATCGCCATGCTAACGGTTTTGCTTTTGATATGCTTGAGCAGCTTCGAGAATCGACTGCGCGATGGCGCCGTAGGCGCCGCAGCGGCAGATATTTCCGCTTAGCCATTCGGCAATCTGCTCTCGGGTGGGATGAGGATTAGTCATCAATAGCGCCTTCGCCGCGATGATTTGCCCCGGCGTGCAGTAACCGCACTGGGCGCCGATGTTCCGGATGAACGCCTCTTGTAGCGGATCTAGCTCTTCACCGCGGGCGACGCCCTCGATGGTGAGCACGGATTTTTCGTGTGCTTCGAAGGCCAAATAAGTGCACGAGCTCACCGGCCGGTTATCGACCAACACCGTGCACGCGCCGCACACTTCGGATTCACAGGAGCGCTTCGTTCCCGTGAGCCGCAGGCGATTGCGGAGGAGTTCAAGCAGCGTTTCCTCAATCGGCACATCACCGGACCACTGTTTCCCGTTCACCGTGAGTGTTAAACTGAATTTATTTTGCGCGTCCATAATACGTGAATGCCATAGAGTCGGTTTAAGCTACGCTGGCCTTTATTTCCTCCCCTGACGACGGGAAAGGAATTAAACGCGAACGACAGCGTTGCACAGAGGCTAAGGATGCGCGCCTGCTTAGAGTCCTATCCCTGATACTTCTTGTAGATCACGTCGGTCTTCGCCGCCATGATGAAGTCATTTTTGTGCAGGTTCTTGATCTTGTGCGTCCACCAGGTAACAGCGACCTTGCCCCATTCGGTGGTGAGCCGCGGATGATGTCCTTCTTCTTCCGCCGCGGCGCCAACCGCGTCGGTGAATGAGATGGCGTCTGTGAAATTCTTGAACTTGAACTGGCGGTCTAACTTCGGAATTCCGTCTTCGGTGATGATGTGCCACTCCGGGATCTTCGGTTGGAACTCTTCGATCTCTTCGGGCGTCACGGATGGTGCGCCGACCCGGCACGCTACGCACTTTTGTTCAGTTAGTTCTTCCATGTCTCCATTCCTCCAGTACTCCAACACTCCAATTGGCATCAGAGCTTTGGCATGACTTCCACAGCAAACTGCTGCATCGATTCTTTCACCGCCGCGTGCGGCACAGTGCCGATGTTAAACCACGTAAGCAGGTTCATCGCGCCGGTCTTTTGCGTCAGCTCTTTGATTTTCTCCACTGCCAGCTTTGAGTCCCCGATCACCGCATGTTTTTCACAAACCGCATCGAAGGCGACCTGCGCTCCCGCCGCGGTGCGCAGCCGCGCTGGCAGCTCCACGCCGCGCCGAGTCAACCATGCCGTGTAATCGACACGCATGTCGGTAATCGTTTTGAAGTAGCTCATGACGCCGGCTTCTGAGCGCGCTTTCGCTTCGGCCATGCTTCGTGCTAAATGCATCGGAAGCAACAGTCCCAACTCTCGGCTCCCTGAATCATGACCATTCTGTTTCAAACCAGCCCAATATGCGGTCGCGTACTCGACGACCTGTTCCGGCGTACGCGTGTGAATCGGCAAAAAAAGATTTACTCCTAAGCGACTGCCGACTTCGACTCCGTCGAGAGAGCTGGTTGCCATGTAGATCGGCGGCAAAGGTTTTTGGATCGGTTTCGGATTGACGATCACTTCAGGAATATCAAAAAACTTCCCCTTATAAGTGAGCGTCTCGTCGGACCAGGCCTTTCGAATGACTTCGAGCCCTTCGGCCATGAAATCGTGGGTTGATTTATGATCGGCGCCGAAACATTCATATGCCCGGCTATGCGGATGGCCGCCGCCGGCGGCAAACTCCATTCGCCCGTTACTGACGAGATCGAGCATCGCCGCTTCTTCAGCCAGCTGCACGGGATGATGCACTGGCAGTGTATTTACCGCCACGCCAAGGCGTAGCCGCTTAGTCCTCTGCGCCACAGCCCCCAGGACGACGTAGGGCGCGGAGAGGAGCGAAAACTTCGGTTGGCAATGGATCTCAGCGATCCAGTAAGTGTTGAATCCGAATCGGTCGGCCAATTCGGCTTGTTCCATGAACTCTTCGAGGCGCGCCGCCGGCGACGAGCCCTCCGGGCACTGTATTTCGGTAAAGAGACTACATTTCACCGGCTGCTTCTTCCTCTGCAACTGGGTTAATGACGTGCAAATTACGATTGTTTGTTTTTTCTCTCATTGGCTTCAACGACCCGCTGCGCCGACGCCGACAACTCCTGTGTAATCGGCACATCCAGATTATACAGGCGAGCCAACTCGGCAACGAGCGGAATATCTTTGTTCAAAACGTTTCGTCCCGATCTTGGCAGCGGATCGTTACCCGAAGGATCGAAGGTTCTCTGCCACCGGTTGAGCACGCTATTGTGACCGACGCGACGCATCAACTCCAACGCCTTCTGATAGGGAATGTCGCCGGCCAACCCGATCTGAAGCGCTTCGTGAACGATCAATGTCTCCGCTCCGCCCAGCATGTTCACGATTAGTTTCCCGACCGCGCCGGTGCCAAGCGGGCCCATGTGAAAAACTTCCTTGCTCATCTTGAGCAGATGCGGCCTGGCCCGCTCCACCAATTCTTCCCCCCCGCCCACCACGAAGGAAAGATTGCCGGCGCGTACGCTGTCAGGCACGCCGGTCATACAAGCGTCAATCGTGTGCACGCCTTTCTCACGAGCAGCGTGGGCAACTTTGACCATCGTTTGCGGTAAGATCGAACTATGAAGCAGCAACAAGGTTTCCGGCTTCGCGGTTTCCAAGATTCCTTTGGGCCCAAGGACGCAGTCGAGCATATCCTGATCGGTGCGCACGACGATATCGATCAGCGTCGATTCCTTGGCGACTTCCGCCGAGCTGCCAACGACACCCATACCCAAGGCGCGCGCTTGCTCCAGCGACGGCGGGTAAGAGTCATAACAAACGGCCGCAACGCCCGCGAGTTTGAGCCGCTCCAATAGCGCCACGCCCATGGCGCCGGTGCCGATCACGCCGATCCTTTCCACTCGGCCTCCTTGGTCTACTTATAATGATGAGTTCTTAAGTAACTGGGTATTAAATTTTACCAGCCCAGCGCGTAACCCACCCGGCGCGGATCGGCGCCGCCGAGCCAGCAGTCATTCTCGCGCACAATTACCTTTGCGCTGCCGAAGGACCAGCGATCGACGATGGACACGGTGTGGCCTTTTTTGCGCAAGCTATCGAGGGTCGCCTGGTCATATCCTTCTTCCATGCGCAAAGCTTCGGGAAGTTGATCGCGCGGCGGCGTGCCAGGTTGGTGGCTCCAGCGCGGCGCCTCGATGGCGCTCTGCGGGTCCATCTGTAAGTCGACCAGATCGTGGATAATCTGAAAATTGGTTTGCGGCTGTTCGTCTGCTCCAGGGCTGCCGCCGACCGCGAACACTTCATTGCCGCGAAAGATCATATAAGTATTGAGCGTGTGCGCCGGCCGTTTACCGGGCTTCAAAGAATTGGCTTTGCTTGGATCGAGACCAAAGCTACACAGGCGATTATTCATGATCACGCCCGTGTCACCACCGATAACGCGCGACCCGAAGGGCGCGAAGACGCTTTGAATAAACGAAATCGCATTGCCGTCGCGATCCGTCGCGCAAAGATAAGTCGTATCAGTGCTCTGGTTTGCGACGGCAACGGAAGGCCGATTCATCATCTCGCTGACGAGCTCGCGCCGCTTGGCGGCATGCTCTTTAGAAATCAGCAAAGGAATCTTAGGATCGCCGAATTTTGGATCTTCCAAGTAATGTATTCTATCCTCAAAGGCCAGCTTTTTTGCCGCGATTTGAAAGTGAATCATATCGGCGCGACTCATACTGCCGTCGTGAAACGGCCAGGCCTCGACGATGTTGAGCATTTCGAGAACCATGAAGCCTTGCGACACCGGCGGTTGCTCGTAGACCAGCGTATTGCGGTAGCGGGTGCTCACCGGTTCCAGCCATTGGCACACCACGCTCCGTAAATCTTCCTGTGCCAATAATCCGCCCTCCGACTTGATCGTCGCGCAGAGTTTGTCGGCCACTTCACCGGAATAGAATCCTTCTCTCCCCTTTCGCGCGATCTTCTCTAAGACCTCGCCCAGACCCTTTTGCACAACTATTTTTCCCGGCTTCGGCCCGCCTAACGGCTGGCGGTAACAACGATCGACCCATGGAAATTCTGAGCTGAACTCCTCGATGCTTTCGGCGAACTCTTGCGAGATGGGAAAACCTTCACGCGCGACGCGAATCGCGTCTGCCATCAGCCGTGTCAAGTCTTTCGTGCCGTACTTTTTGTGCAGTTCCAGCCAACCATCTACGGCTCCGGGAACGGCGATGCTGAGCGGCCCAAATTGCGGAATATTTTTCAAACCTCGATCATGGAAATATTCGATGCTCGCCTTCGCTGGTGCCGGACCGCTGGAATTGAGCGCCTCGACCTTTCCGGTCTTTTTCATGAAGACCAAGGCGAACAGGTCGCCGCCTGGGCCACTTGTTTCCGGTTTTACGACCGCCATGACAAACGCAGCGGCGAGTGCGGCGTCCGCCGCGTTGCCGCCTTCTCTAAGCACACTCACGCCCGCTTGAGAAGCAAGCTGGTGGCCGGACGAGACCATGCCATTTTGTCCCATGATGACGGGCCGACCTGCTTTGGTAAATTTCATGCGGCTCCTAGTCCAAGAATGTTGGCGGCGTTGCCACCCAGAATCTTGGCTTTTTCAACGGAAGCGAGATCAAGCCCATCGATCGCCTTCAAACTGTTTTTAACCAACACACACCCTTCTTCTGGCCCATAAGGATAGTTCGTGCCCAAAACCATTCGGTCCGGGCCGAAAAAGTCTTTAACACAACGAAGCGTCGATGCCGGATGGTCGGCGGTATCGACGTAAAAGCGCCGGAAAGAATGGAGCGGGTTCTCTTTCAAGCCGTATTTGTGACGAATCTCGTCGGTGCGGCCGGTGTAGATATTGATCGCACGCTGGGCGAAGAACGCTAAAACGCCGCCAACGTCGGCGACAACCCAATTAATTTCGGGGAAACGCTCGAGCACACGGCCGTAGACTAGACGGGTCATCGCCACGGTGCTATCGAAGGCCCAACCGAAGATCAAAGTCGGCATAATATCAATGCCGGTTGCCTCCGTAGCGAGCGGCGCGGTCGGATGCACATAGACCGGCAAATTGTATTTGGCCAAACGTTCGTAGATCGGAAAGAGCTCTTCGCGATCCAGCGCCTGGCCGTTGAGATTCGCGAAACAGCCGAAGCCCCGGAGTCCAAGCTCGTTGACTGATCGTTCCAACTCATCCAGCGACGCTTTAGTGTCGCAGGTCGGCAGTGTGAAGAAGCCGATAAAACGCTTTGGATGCTTCCTCGCGATGGCCGCAATGGCGTCATTGGCAACCCGCGCGATCTCGATCGCGCCAGCGCCTTCGAAACGGTCAGCACCCGGGGCAGGAATGGTCAGCACGTGGATGTCGATACCCAACTGATCCATGTGCCTAAGACGCTTCTCGATATCTTGTCCTTGGAATGTCGCTGTGTTGATGCGGCACTTGAGCGTCTTATCGTAAAAGTACGACATGCCGCTATGCGGATCAGGCTCTTCGAGAATGACCGCTCCATCGAGCCGTTTCATTTCGGCGAGGTAGGATTGCGGAAATACGTGCGCTTGAAAATCGATGACCATGTCCGAGTCACAACCAATCAGGTCAATAGGTCACAGGCCATATAGGGTGCGCGCGTTGTCGTCTAGGATCTTCTTGACCACATGTGCCGGTACCGCGCCATCTTCTTTGAGCTTGCGCAACGCGAGGATCTCGGAGGACGTATCGTTGTGGCCGTAGTCCGTGCCGATCACGAGCATGTCGTCACCAGCGTATCTGAGCACATAAGGCAGATCGTCATCGGTCTGGCAGGTGACCCATATCTTGTTTTTGCGCAGCACCTCGCTCTTGTCGACCTTAATGCCATTGCGCTCGAAGCGCCTTGCAAAGTCGTGAACCGCGTAGGGCACCCATTGCGAGCTCACTTCTATGAACGCCCATTTGGTGTTGGGAAATTTCTCCGGGATCCGGTTGAAGATCAGCGAGTGAAAGGATCCGACAACCGCGAGCTTGAATTTGTTAAAGCCGCATTCGTTAAGGAAATAATCATGCACCGCGAAGCTGCCGGTGGCGGAATGAACGCAGATCGGCAGATCGAGCCTGCCGGCTTCCTCGTAGATCGGAAAGAAATGGGCGTCGCTGATATGCTTGTCGCCTTCCAGGCCGCGCATGAAGATGCCGCAGGCGCCATTCTTTTTGGCGAAGCGCGCTTCTTCGATCGCCTCGCCCATCGAAAGTAGCGGCAATACCGCCACCCAGCGCAGCCGGTGAGGCGCTTTCTTCCAGATATCGATCAGCCAGCGATTGTAACTTCGGGTCACCGCTAGCTCGACCTCTGGACGACGGGTGAAGGGGCGCAGGAAGATCGTTGGGTAAAGTACTTGGACATCGATACCGAGCTCATCCATGTGCTTGAGCCGCGCTTGGATGTCCGCCATCTCGCGTGCCTCCCGAGCCGTGTCGTGACCGACGTTGCGCGCCTTGCCGATATACGTGCCGTCGACCAACCACGATTCGCCGCCCGAAGACGGATCGTTCGGCGTCGGCACAATGCGCGGTCTTAAGTTGCGTTCCGATTCCAACATGTATTCCCACGTGTGCTCCGTTTCTAACACATGGGCATCCGAATCGATCACTGCCATCGCTAGAACCCTCCTGATCTAGATCCCGGACCGCGCGCGGCGGGATTGAGCCCCGCCTTTTCGGTCTTTGATCCGATCGAGCTGTTACATCCCTGGCATGTGTAGTCGTACAGCTCGCCGTCCGGCAGCACCAGCAAGAGCCGTTGCCGTACCGGCATCGCGCGTCCGCATTTGTTGCAATACAGCAAACTCGCGTTGAATTGGTCGAAGGACTGCTCCATGGAACCGCCTCAGGCTTTGTGTTCGCCGTTATGCTCCGCCGCCTTGCTCGCCTTGGTTTCTTTGATCACTTTTTCCGCCAGGTGTGCGGGCAACTCTTCGTAATGGGAAAACTCCATATGAAACTCACCTCGTCCACTGGTAATGGAACGTAGGTCAGGCGCATATTTTAAGACCTCGGACATGGGTACCCGCGACTTGATAACCTGGGTGTGGCCTTTGGTGTCCATGCCCAGCACTTTGCCGCGGCGACTGTTAAGATCGCCGATCACATCGCCCATGCACTCGTCGGGCACCGCGATTTCCATGTTCATGATCGGTTCCAACAGCACCGGCTTGGCTTTTTCAACGGCATTTTTGAATCCCATCGATGCGGCAATCTTGAACGCCATATCCGAGGAATCGACGTCATGGTACGAGCCGTCGTACAAAGTTACGCGCACATCGACCATCTGATATCCCGCCAAATAGCCGCCTGCCATCGCCTCTCTCACGCCCTTTTCGACTGCGGGAATATAATTACGCGGAATCGCGCCGCCGACAATCTGGTCGACGAACTCGAAGCCTTTACCCGGCGGGAGCGGTTCGACCTTGAGCCAAGTGTCGCCGAACTGGCCGCGCCCGCCGGTTTGTTTTTTCAGCCTTCCCTGGGCGCTGGCGCTGGCACGAATGGTCTCTTTGTACGGCACTTTCGGTGCTTTCAGGATGACCTCCGCGCCGTATTTCCGTTTCAATTTTTCGACGATGATCTCGATGTGTTGCTGCCCCATGCCGGAAAGAATAAAGTCGCGCGTTTCCTCGTCGCGGTGCATCGCGATCGTCTGATCTTCTTCCATGATGCGATGCAGGCCCTGCGGCAATTTATCTTCATCGGCTTTGCTTTTCGGTTCCAAAGCGAACGAAATGTTCGGCGCGAAATGGGCGGCGCCTTCGTAGACGATCGGCGCCTTTTCGTCGCACAGAGTATCCCCTGTGGCGATTTCTTTGAATTTCGCCGCGGCGATGATTTCACCCGCCACCGCGTCTTTTACGGCTTCCTGTTTCTTGCCCTCTAGTCGAAATATATGGCCCATTTTCTCCTTGACCTGCCGACTGGGCACGTAGCAAGTCACATCCGGAGCGATTTTTCCCGACATCACGCGCATGATCGAAAGCTTGCCGGCGAAAGGGTCGATCACGGTTTTGAAGACATACGCGGAAAACGGCGCGGTCGGATCGGCCGCACGTTTGATAGGCTCGGCGTTGGCGGGGTTACGGCCTTCGGCTTCGCCTTCGTCGAGCGGGGACGGTAGATAATCGGCGACGGCGTCGAGGAGTTGCGCGATGCCGATTTGGCGCAGCGGCGAGCCGAAGAGTATCGGAAAGATTTTTCGCTCTCTGGTGCCTTCCCGGATCGCCTTCTTTAACTCTTCCGTGCTCAAGTCCTGCCCGTCGAGGAACTTCTCAAGGAGTTGGTCATCGGTCTCGCAAACATCCTCGACCATTTTTTGCCGCCACTCGTCGGCAGCACTCCTTAATTCCGAAGGAATCTCCGCTTCGACGAACTTTCCCGTGTCGCCCTCATAGATACACGCCTTCATCGTAATAAGATCGACGACACCTTTAAAATTCATCTCCGCGCCGAGCGGCATTTGCAAATAGACCCCTTTGCATTCCAAGGCTTCCAACATCGGCGCGATACGGCCTTCGACGTCGCCTTGTTCATGATCCATCTTGCTAACGAAAAGTAAGCGGCTCACGCGGTTTTCATTGGCTTTCTCCCACAATCGCTCGGACTCGACACGTATTCCAACGACGGGATTGAGCACGAACACCGCGCCGCCAAATCCGCGCATCGAGTTGATCGAGTCGGCGAGAAACGCCGCGTACCCCGGGGTATCGATCAAAGTCATCGGGAATTTTTTCCACGACAGGGAATGAAATGCCGTCGAGATCGACACACGATGCTTGATCTCTTCCGGCTCATGATCCAACACCGAAGTCCCGTCCTGAACCTTTCCCAACCGCTGAGTCGCACCCGCGGCGAACAGCATCGCTTCCCCTAAAGAGGTCTTGCCCGACCCTCCTTGACCGAGAATGCCGAAGTTACGAAGTTTCTCTAGCTCCGCTACAGCCATAACTACGGGTTCCTCCCCCTAGATTTTTCTAAGTTTGGACTCTTGCTTTAACTTCATGGAGCGAATTTCGTTCATGAATGATTCGCAGCCCTTCTAAGGTCAAGAATTCATCCACTTCGGTGATGCTGGAACATTCCGATGCGACCAAAGGCGCCAATCCTCCCGTGGCCACGACCTTGGCTCGAAGGCCATGTTGTTCTTGAATGCGCTCGACGATGCCGTCCACCAAGCCTACATAGCCGTAGAAGATGCCCGCTTGGATCGAATTGATGGTATTTCGTCCGACGACTTCTTTGGGCTTGACGACCTCGATGCGCGGCAACTTGGAGGCGCGCTGAATCAACGCCTCTAGTGAAATGGACAAACCCGGCGCGATGGCGCCGCCAACGTATTCGCCCTTTCTTGAAATTAGATCGATGGTCGTCGCCGTGCCGAAATCGACGATGATGCAGCTGTCGTGATATTTTTCGTACGCCGCGATGCCGTTGACGATGCGGTCGGCGCCGACATCTTTTGGGCTCTCGTAGAGAATCGGCATGCCGGTCTTGATGCCGGGGCCGACAATCAAGGGTTCGATTTTGAAAAATTTATCGGCTAGCTCTTGCGTCGTCGTTAGCATGGGCGGCACCACGCAGGAAACGGCAATGGCGGAGATTTGATCACAGCGATAACCTGCGTAATCGATCAGCTGCGAGATGATCACGCCGTACTCGTCAGCGGTGCGCTCAGCTTGGGTCGCCAAGCGCCAGTGAGTAATCAGCTTCTTGCCTTGGTAGAGACCAAGAACGATGTTGGTATTACCGATATCGATGGCCAGCAGCATGGATCCGCGAATCAAGTCTCCAGTGGAATCACGTCCCCGGCAATAACCTTCTGCAGTATTCCGTCATCTCCTTCGACAAGCAGCGCGCCATCGCGCGCCAGGCCGCGCGCCCGGCCGATGAGAACCTGATCGCGCAATTCGATACGCACGCGCTTTCCGCGCAGGCCGAAACGCGCCTCCCATTGCGGCGCGATCGCCTCAAAGCCAAACTGTTCAAGATCTCCATAGCACCGGTCAAGGTCTTGAATCAATCGTCGTAAAACAAATTCGCGATCCATGTGAATCCGGGTCACATCGAATAGAGAAGTCGCCCGTTGACGAAGCTCCTGCGACATGGCATCGACTGGGCAATTGACATTAACGCCGATACCGAGAATTACGTACTCGACGCGCTCGCGTGCGCAGACCGCCTCAGCCAGAATACCTGCCAACTTTTTTCCGTTGACCAATATATCATTGGGCCACTTGATCACCGGGCTCAGCGGAATCAGCGAATCGATGGTTTCAGCGAGTGCCACAGCGGCCGTCAAAGTAATTTGCGGCGCATGAACCGGCGCCAACTTGGGACGGAGAATGACCGAGAAATACAGGTTAGTTAACGGCGGCGACTCCCAGCGCCGGCCCAGGCGGCCGCGGCCGTGGGTCTGGGACTCCGCGAGCACCACTTCGCCTTCCGCCGCGCCTTTTTCGGCAAGCTCACGAGCGTGAGTGTTGGTCGAACCGATCTCGACGAAGTAATGGAATTTTGTACCTAGGCGTTTCGCGTCTAAATATTCGCGAACCTTAGCGAGATCAAGCGGCGCGCCGTCAACCGCCGCCGTTAAAATGGACCGAGGATCAGTTGCTGACATTCATCGTGATTTTCATGTTGAAATCGACCACCGGCGCCGAATGCGTGAGCGCGCCGGAGGAGATAAAGTCCACGCCCGTGGCGGCGACTTGCCGAATGGTTTCCAGCGTGATTCCCCCCGAGGCTTCTATCCAGGCTCGCTTGTTGACCAGCTTTACCGCCTCGGTCATCTGCGCGATCGACATATTGTCGAGCATGATCACGTCGGCGCCGGCATCGATCGCTTCTTGAACTTGTTTCAAGTTGCTGCTTTCCACTTCGACCTTCGCCATGAATGGCGCGTGACGCCGCACCGCTTTGACCGCTTCGGCGATCGAGCCGGTGGCTTCGATATGATTATCCTTCACCAGCGCGGCATCGTACAGGCCGATGCGATGATTCATACCGCCGCCCATGCGCACCGCATATTTCTCCAGCGTGCGAAGGCCGGGCGTGGTTTTTCGGGTATCGAGCACCTTGCAGGGAAAGTCCTTGATGGCGTCGACATATTTCCGCGTCAAGGTCGCCGTGCCCGACAATCGTTGGAGAAAATTGAGCGCCGTCCTTTCGGATAAGAGCAGTGCGCGAACCGGACCGACCGCTTCGGCAACCACCATGCCTTGGGTGACTGAAGCGCCGTCATGGGTCAGCAACCGCACCGTGATTCTGTGATCAATGAAATAGAAGATTCGTTGGAGCAAAACCAAGCCCGCTACGACGCCGTCTTTTTTGGCGCGGAACAAACCGGTTCCTTGCGCTTCCGCCGCAATAGTCGCCATCGTCGCCAAATCGCCGGCGCCGATGTCCTCATCGAGCGCGTCGCGAATCAATCTTTCGATCTGCGGGCTGACTTGTATATCCATGAGCGCTAGCTCCTTCCGGCTTGAATTTCGCGGATCTTTTCCAAGCTGCTCCTGAGCGTGCGGATCTTCTCCTCGAACTGGCTCGCCTTTTCCCGTTCCTTCTCGACCACTTCCTCTTTGGCCTTGGATAGAAAGTCACCGTTGCCGAGTTTCTTTTGCACCCGCACCAGTTCCTGCTCGACCTTGCCCACCTCTTTCGCCAGTCGTGCCTGCTCTTCATCGAGGTTGATCAGATCGTCGAGCGGCAAATAGATCTCCGTGGCGCCGACCACCGACGTTGCCGCTCCCCGTGGGCGCTCACCGGAGCTTAAGAATTCCGCCGAACCGACGCGCGCCAAGGCGCGCAGATACGGCCGCAGCTCACTGAGGAAGGATAGGTCCGCGCTCTGGCCGTAACAAATCACCTTGACTTCTTTCCCTGGCGGGCAGTTCATTTCGGTGCGAAGATTCCTGATGGCGCGAACAACGCCCATTAGAAACGCCATTTTTGTCTCCGTGCCTGCGTCAATCCAGTTTGATGGCGCCGTCGGATACTTTTGCACCATGATGCTTTTGCGGGTGTCACCGAACGCCTGCCAAATCTCCTCGGTCACAAACGGCATAATCGGATGAAGCAGCAGGAGAATCTGATCCAACAATTCCGACAGGAATTTGCGGCTCTTCGCCGGATCGTCACCGACTGTACCGTTGAGCGCCAGCTTACTCATCTCGATGTACCAGTCACAGAACTCATGCCAGGTAAACTGATAAAGGACGTTGGCATAATCGTTGAACCGGTACGCCTCGATCGCTTTGCGCGCTTCGACGATGGTCGAGGCGAGACGCGAACGAATCCAACGGTCAGCCAACTCGAAGTTATTATCGAACAGCACATCGTATCCGTCGTGTCTGGCGTCACTCGCGCCGGACAGATTCATTTGCACGAAGCGTGAGGCGTTCCAAAGTTTATTGACAAAATTCTGATAACCGGCGATGCGATCTTCCGCGAGCTTGATATCCCGCCCCATGGCAGCCATCGCCGCGAGTGTGAAGCGGAACGCATCTGTGCCATATTGATTCATGACGTCGAGCGGATCGATGACGTTCCCCTTCGATTTGGACATCTTCTGCCCCTGTTCGTCGCGCACCAGCGCGTGGATGTAAACATCACGGAACGGCACTTCACCCATGAATTTCAGTCCCATCATGATCATCCGCGCCACCCAGAAAAACAAAATATCAAACCCGGTGACTAATGTGGATGTCGGGTAAAATGTCTTGAGATCGTCCGTGCTGTCGGGCCAGCCCAAAGTCGAGAACGGCCACAGCCCGGAAGAAAACCAGGTATCGAGAACATCGGGGTCTTGGATCAATTCCGTGCCGTCACACTTCGGACATTGCTGTGGAGCTTGCCGCCCGACGATGGGCATTGCGTCTTTGGTGAGTAAATAATCGCTGCCCGGTCCGGCGATGAGGTTTGCCGCGTCGCAGCGCTTACAGTACCAAGCGGGAATCTGGTGGCCCCACCAAATCTGCCGCGAGATACACCAGTCTTTGATGTTTTCCATCCAGGCAAAATACGAATTGCTCCAGCCTTCGGGGATAATCTGAATTTTGCCATCGTGCACCACCTTCATCGCCAACTCCGCCAACGGTTTGATGTCAACGAACCACTGCGGCGTCAAGTATGGCTCGATCACCGTCTGGCAACGGTAGCATCGCCCCACCGCAAGTTTGTGAATGGCGGTTTTTTCCAGAAAACCATTCTCTTTTAACTCGGCGACGATTAGCTTCCGCGCATCGAAGCGGTCTTTACCGCGATAACGTTCAATCCATTCGCCGCTCTCGCCGCGAGCTAAGAACGCCGCCGCGTCGACGCGCGCGTCGGCATCGAATATGCTGATCTTATCCAGGCCGAAGCGCTCGCCGATTTCGAAGTCGTTGAAATCATGTCCCGGCGTGATTTT
>VBKY01000463.1 GCA_005879255.1 Deltaproteobacteria bacterium | reverse complement strand
CGCGAAGATGGCGGTGATATTCGCTGTGGCGCGATGACCCGCCATGTCGAGATCGAAGAGTCACCATTGCTGCGGGAAAAAATTGTCATGCTCTGCGAGGCCGCAAGCAAGATCGGCGATACCCAAGTGCGCAACCGCGGCACCATCGGCGGCGGTTTAGTGGAGGCCGATCCTGCGGGCGATTATGGACCGATCGCCTTGGCGCTGAACGCCAAACTGAAATGCGTCGGTCCGAAAGGGGGGCGAATCATCGCGGCGAAAGACTTCTTTACTTTCGCCTATACGACTGCGCTGGAGAGCGACGAAATATTGACTGAAGTGATCTTCCCACTCCCTGATAAAAGCAGCGCCGGAGTTTATTTGAAACTGGAACGCGTTGCGGGCGATTTTGCGATTACCAGCGCCGCGGTTCAACTCGGTCTCGACAAGGAAGGCGCCTGTAACAATATTGGCATTGGCGTGACCGGCGCCGGCGCGGTGCCGCAGAAAGCGGAGACGGTGGAAACTCTGCTCCGCGGCAAGGTAATTACTTCGGCACTGATCGACCAAGCCGGCGCGCTCATTAAGGAAGGCGCTGAGCCAATCGAAGACTTGCGTGGCTCGGCCCCATACAAAAAGAAAGCGCTCAGCGCGATCTTACGCCGAGCGATCGCGGAAAGTGTGCGGCGGGTGGAGGCCAAGCGGTCTTCGTAATTGGGAGCAGCATCTTGTCAAAACATGGTCGCTGCATTGAGCTGCTAATAATTATTGTCTTGTCACGCGGCGTAGTTTCCGCGACGCAGATTCAAGCACAGCTCGCCAATGTGACGATCGCTTATACTTCGATCTCGCCTCAGTATGCCCCGGTTTGGATCGCTAAAGAAGCCGGCTTTTTCAAGAACAACGGAATTAACGCACAGCTGGTCTACATGCGCGGTGGAATACTCGCGACCCAAGCGTTGGTAAGCAACGACGTGAACTTCATCAGCGCCGGTGGCGGTGGCGTCGTCGACGCGGTGCTGGGCGGCGCGGAAATTTTCATCGTCGCCAGTCCAATCAACCAAGAACCGCAAGTCTTGGTTGCGAAAAAAGAGATCAAAGAGATCGCCCAGCTAAAGGGCAAAAAGCTCGCAGTGAACAGTCTAGCCGGTCCTTCGATGTTGTCGTTGAAAATGATTCTCGCCGCCTCCGGGTTGGATCCTGATCGGGACGTGAGCTATTTGGCTACCGGTCCGTCGGCAAGCAGGTACGGGGCGCTGCAATTGGGGCAGGTAGATGCAACCACGTTAACTCCGCCCTTTACCTCGGCGGCGCGCCGAGCGGGCTACACGTTTTTTGAGAATATTCCCGGCATGAAGGAAGCGGAATTGCCCAATGCCGCGCTGATAACCAGCCGCAAGTTCTTTGAGGCCGAACCATTGGCGGCGGAGATGGTGATTAAGTCGGTGATCGAGGGGATTCATTTCTACAAGACTGAAAAAATCAAGACGCCCGCGATCCTGAAAAAGTATATGAAACTTGAAAATGCTGAGGAGCTGCAAGAGACGTATAACTTCTACGTTAAGATGCTCGCGGAGAAACCGTATCCTACGGCAAAAGGCATCCAGACCATTCTCGACTGGTCGAAAAGAGCGGATGCACGAAAGGCCAATCCGGCGCAATTCATTCAGACAAAAGTGGTGGAGAAACTGGACAAGCAAGGGTTTATTGATGTGCTGTATCGAAAGTAGGTTGCGTTTTACTATTTTTCGAACTGTGAGATACATGGTCTCGCCCCTGTGATGATACGGCGATCAATTTTCATCATAGTATTCATCGTTCTCATTTTCCTTGCCGGTTTCACCAGGAGCGCCGCAGCTCAACTCACGCCGATCAAAATTTCTTACGCCACGACTTCCGGCATTCGTTTGCCGCTTTGGATCGCCGAAGAGGCGCGGCTTTATGAAAAGTATGGTTTGGACGCCAAGCTGATCAATATTCCTTCGGGCAATACCGCCATCAGCGCGCTGGTAAGCGGCGAAGTGGATATCGTCAGCGGTTCAGGCTCTGCTTCCATCGTCGCTGCGGGCCGCGGCCTGCCGGTGGTGATCATCGGCAGCTTCGGCAGCACCACCTATAAATTGGTCGCCAACCCCGGCGTCACCGACTTGCGGGGTAAGGTCGTGGGCACCAGCCGCATCGGCAGCACCACCGACTTCGCGCTCCGCCGTGCGCTGTCGAAGCTCGGCCTCACGCCGGACAAGGACGTCAAGATTCTCGCAACGGGCATCGGCGAAGCGGACAAACGAATCATGCTGATGCTGCAAGGACGGATGGACGGCACGATCGGCAGTCCGGAGAGTATTTTGGCGGCAGAGACACAGGCAAAAGTGAAAATAGAGATTCTCGCCGATCTCGAAGAGATGAAAATCTACAATACCGTCGGTGATCTATCGACACGAATGGACGTTCTCAAAAATCGCCGCGATTTATTGCGCGCGCTTTTCATGGCGAGCGGCGAAGCGATTGCCATCGGAAAGAAAAACAAAGCGCTGGTTATGAAGGTGGTCACCAAGCAGATGAAGGTGACGGATCGCAAACGGCTCGATGTCATTTACGACGCCTCGTTGGGCAGGATGCCAAGCAAGCCCTACGCGCGCGAGGAGGCGGTTCAGTTGGAGCTCGAAAGCGTCGCCTTCACCGATCCGCTTTTCAAAAACAAAAAGGCGTCCGACTTTATGGACAGTAGTATTGTCGCGGAGCTCGATCGCAAAGGATTTTTCGGGCAACTCCAGTGAGTGAAGGGGAACGGATCAAGTGTTGTGCCTTTGTTAGAGCGAAATCTGGACTAGGGGCGGGTTTCAAACCCGCCCCTACTAGATGCTCACCGCGGTAAAGACAGCTGCGCAACATCCAGTCTTTTTTCAAATGAATTCGGAGTGCAGGACAAAGGTGAAAACGATTCAATCTAGTTTCATCAGGCGTGCGGCGTTTCTGCTTGCCGTAATGATCAGTACCGCCGCCTCCCTTCATGGCGCAACCGTAGAAGAGCGCCTCGACCAAATCAACCAATTTTCCGAAAAGGCCAGAAACGAGGCGTTGGAAAAGGAAGCGCGCAAAGAAGGCGAGCTGGTCTGGTACGCCGCCATGGCTAGCGATCGCGCGGGCGAGCTGATCAAATTGTTCGAGAGCAAATATTCGTTCTTGAAAGTGCGATTTCAGCCCGGCGGCGCGACCCGGCAGATGGAGCAGCTCATGGTCGAGCATCGGACTAAAAAACACCGCGCCGACATCATCAACACGCGCCGCTCCTTCGTCGGCGTGATGGCCAAAGCCGGCGCCATTGCGCGTTATCGCACGCCGCTGCGAAGCGCGCTGCGCGACGGTTTCATCGATAAAGAAGGCCTGGTCAACGGCATCTATGCGCAGCCGCGCGTTTTCCTGTTCAATACCCAGATGGTCGGGCGCGACAAAGCGCCGCAATCCTTTGATGATCTGCTCGATCCGCGTTGGAAAGACAAGCTCGGCATGGATACCACCGATTACGATTGGCTGGCCTCGCTGATCGATTTCTACGGTCGCAGCAAGGCGCTGGAGTATGCCGGCAAGCTGGCGGAGCAAAAACTTAATTTCCGGCGCGGTCCGACGCTGCTCGCACAGCTGGCGGTGGCGGGAGAATTCCCCGTCGTCATCGATGCCTTTCCCGAAGAAATTATGCAGATGAAGACCGCCTGGGCGCCGGCGGATTTTGTTTTCTCCGAGCCGGTTGTACCGGTGAAGACCCCAACTACGGTGTCGATTTCTTCCG
>VBKY01000055.1:28155-29173 GCA_005879255.1 Deltaproteobacteria bacterium | reverse complement strand
ATTTGCTAGATCAAAGTCAGGTCAATGAAAGGGGCCGCAGGCTTACCCTCATCAACTCTGTAATCGGGATTTCCATAGCTGGAATTTCGACCCGGGTATTTATGATCTCCGTGCCGACCCTGGCGACAGCTTTGGGAACGGACATCCTGGGGATCTCTTGGGCCCTCATAGTTTATCAAATGGCCGGGATCGGGTTGGGTGTCGTTTGCGGTCGTCTGGGGGACATCTACGGCCATCACAAAATGTACGGCTTCGGCATGGCCGTGATGGCCGTTGGCTCGCTTCTCTGCGGGCTCTCACAGGATGTTTTCCAGTTGATCCTATTTCGATTTGTGCAAGGAGTCGGCGGTGCGATGATTCAGTCTTCCGGCCGCACCTTGGCCTTTAAAGCTATGCCTGTGGGATCCGAAGGGAAGGCGCAGGGACTGATGGCCATGTCACACCAGTTCGGTTTTTTTGTTGGTCCGCCCCTCGGTGGTCTCATCATTGATTGGATTCATTGGCGCGGGATTTTCTTCTTATTGTTTTTGCCGAGCCTGGTGGGAATGGCGCTTTGTTTCATGACCGGCCGCGCCGTTGTGGAATCCGCTGCGCGATCCCGGTCGGTTGATTATCGGGGAGCTGTGCTCTTCCTTGGATTAACGATCGTCGTCACGATGCTCCTGGATCAAAAAATCGCGGTGGTCATGGGCGCTGGCAGCCAGGCGCTGCTTGGTTTCGCTTTTGTCGCGACCCTCTGGGCTTTCGTTGCGTACGAGAAGAAGACCCCGAGCCCCATGATCGACCTGTCTTTTTTCTCGGTCCCTGCTTTTGGCTACGGCTCGGTTGGCCTGTTGATGTGCTGCATCACTCAGGGGCTCACGACGTTCGTCACGCCTTTTTATCTCCAGGACGTACTAAGACTCTCACCGACGTTCATGGGAATTATCTTTCTCGTCCCATCGCTTCTCAGCATGGTGCTCTCGCCTGTGAGCGGCGCGATGACCGATCGTATTGGTGCTCGCTTCCTCTTGATCAC
>VBKY01000055.1:0-27971 GCA_005879255.1 Deltaproteobacteria bacterium | reverse complement strand
ATTATCAATGGAATCTTTGGCCTGGGACACATGCTCGGCATCTCGCTAAGCGGCATCTTTCTGACGCTGGCCTTCCGATATTATTCGGGGATTCCGGGGACCACGCCCAACCCGGGAGATACTCAAGTTTTCGTCGCGTCAATGAACGTGACCTATCTGTTCGCCCTCGGAATCAGCGTCATCCCATTGCTGACTTCAATAAAGAGCAGGAAGGTCGTTTGAACCACAGTCCAAACGAGGGTCAAGTATTATCGACGTTCTCGCTTAGGAAATCGTCGAAGACCTCCAAGCTGGCCTCACGCAATTCCACGAGTCGCCGGAGAGTTGGGCGCGGAGAACGAAAGATAAAGAGTAAAGGAAAACGACCGCAGTAGCTGTAAGGAATCAGCAGAAGAAAAACGGAGATGTTCTCACACTGTCAACAATCGAGGTACTCCCGCCAATTAATCCTCTCGGCAGTGCCGCCGACAGGATAGCTGAGAGTCGCGCAGCTCGACGCTAAAATAAGGATGCCTAGAAGCACGGCAAATAATTCTGTCGAGATCTTCATTGAGTCCAACCTCTGTCTGTTTAGCGGGCAGTTTTGTTGCGCAAGAACAATCTGTACCGGAATCGAGAATATCCGCTCCATCCTTTCAAGTCAATATTTCCGAGAGGTAGAGGATACCATGGCGTGGGTGTAGGGCCCTGGACGAAATGGAATCTGAAAAGAGCTAATGTAATTGTATAAGAGACTGACGACCCGAAAGTTACTTTAAAATCGGAGGACCGATGGCGATATTCGAATCGTTGGCAAATTCGTTGAAAGTATTGGCAGTCGGCGACCGGGTTAAAGTCACCCTTCGACCGGAAATTGGGCGATTCCCGAATCCTATGGAAGGGCAAATCACTCAAAAGGACGACTCTGGAAGCTTTTCGTTAAAGACGGAACACGGGATCATCCGGGTCAGTGCTGGCGATATTCTCTCCATCACCAGACTAACCGTAGCCTAAAGCGACCGACTCCGAGATCCTGGCACCGGAAACTTTTGAGGTTCTCAGAGGCTTCTTTGACGATCCCTACAGATCGTTACCCGTTCACGTCTCTCCGAGTTCGTTAAATAATTCTACCGTCATTCTGACTAAGCCTGGCGAAGGCCGTTAGATAGGTATGCCGTCGGATCGGCGGTCTCGCCCGTGCAGTGAAACCGGATATGCGTGCTTTTGGCGCCTCCTAGCCAATGCAGAAAGGATATGCTACCTTGCGT
Source organism: Deltaproteobacteria bacterium (assembly GCA_005879255.1). Next base: position 26,724 of record VBKY01000055.1, on the reverse strand, counting down.
CAATTTTTATGTTCAACGGAAGGGAAGGCAATACAGGGTGCAAGCGCTAAATTTGCTATCACGAGGCAGCCGTTTCTTATGTGGACTGATTAGTTTCTATTTGTTTTTGACATCGTGCTCGACGCGCGCGAGTATTCCTACCGTTTCAGATGACGCAGTCGAACTCCTGGTGCGAAATGAGGCGGCGCAGATTGTCGCCGTCAGCGAAGACAAGGATCGGTTTTCGGATTATCAGATCTATCTTTCCGATTTCCCCCGCAAGGACATTCTGGGAATGAGCATCGGCAACCGCCGTATATACATCACTCATCGGTTGGCGAAGTTTGCCTCGACCAGTTCCTGCTCCGGCAAACCTTGGCTCACGAAATTGCCCACGAAACCGCCGGTCATGCGACGGACGATGGCTCCACTTGGTTCAATCGCAGCACGGTCGGGCGCGGCGTGTCGAGCGCCGACGTGGGTCTCCCTTGGAATGTGAGATTTCGTAACTATTCGACGGATAAAGAACTGGAAGCGGATGCAAAAGGTTTGGGGTATTGGAAAATCCTCGGCTGGGATTGCGGCATCTGGGTGCGTATTCTGCAGACCTTCGAGAAGCAAAACTACGTTGGGGATGATTTTCATCCGACGGACCAACGTTTGCGGCAAGCCCAGAGAGTGTGTTCTAGCGAACAGAAACCTGGAGTGATCTAACTTCTACGTTTGGCCTTTCTCTATGCATTTATGCTTGATGTCGCGTAGTCGACTACGACAAACTGATCAATCGTAAGCTGACCGAATAGCTTTTGGCTCAGAGACAAGAACCTCGAAGAATTCGATAACCTTCCAGATCCCGACATCCTCGCTCGCGAGACCGTCGCCAGCCTCGAAGCCTCCCTAGCGCGATTTTGTCGGATCGCCAATCAGAGATCGAAGTTGAGATCAAGGAACGGTATGTTAAGTCGCGGTACATGGTCGTATCGAACTTCGATCCCTCGAGAGTTTGTTTTTGACGCATGACTACTTGTAATCACACTGCGCTGGAACTGTTGCCGGTAAGAAAGCGAACCATGCGATGCCGGCATTGTCATTTGACCATCGACGGCGAAGAGCTGGGCGATAGCTGTTGTCCGGAATGTCTCGCGAGATCAGGCAAACGTCTCTATGAATTCGAGGCACTGGAAACAATCAACGATAGCGCCGCTACGTACAGATGCGAGGAGTGCGGTGCGATCATCAAAGTTCCATAACGGACGTGGCTAGTGAAACTAATTCGGAGACCTCACCGCCGAGGCGTAGAGGACGCGGAGAAAAAAAGGGATAAAAAACCCTCTTGTGCTCTGCGTCTCTGCGGTGAAAACGAGTTTCGCATTCCTTTCCTCAGTTCTCAGCACTCGTTACTCAGCAGGGATTAATTGCCGAGGCATAGAGGACGCCTAGAGGATTCGGAATAAGTCGGGCATGTGAGGGAAGGCGCTCATTTCATGGAACGGACCTAACGGTTGAACGCTGCACAGGTAGGTTGAGCTGAGCTGATCGAGTCGCGTGATGCCAAGCAGCCCCATCGTCGTAAGGATCTCACTTTCGAGGATTTCGAGAACGCGTAGCAGGCCGGCTTGACCGCCCGCGGCGAGTCCCCAACCCTGAAGCTTGCCGATGCCGACGGCGCGCGCACCAAGAGCGATTGCCTTGAGCACGTCGCTGCCGCGAACGATGCCGCCGTCAAGGAAGATCTCGGCTCTGCCGCGCACCGCATCGACTATCTCCGGCAGCATTTCTATCGTCGCCCGCCCATGGTCGAGCTGGCGTCCGCCGTGGTTGGAGATGTAGATTGTACTGACGCCGTGCTCCACTGCGAGGACCGCATCTTCGGCAGTCGCCACGCCTTTTAAGATGAAGGGCAATCCGGCCATCTCTCTTATGGCGTCCAATGTCTCCCAGGTAAGGCCGGCGCGATACTCGTAGCCTACGCCGCGCCGGCTCGGCGGCAGCCAACGATCCATCATCTGGCGCTCGCGATGGCCGTAGTGTGCGGTGTCTACGGTCAGGCATAGGGCCGAGTAGCCGGCCTGCTTAACACGGCTAAGTAGAGTCTCGACCCACTTCAAGTCTCCTTGCACGTAGAGCTGAAATATTTTTGGGCTCCGGCCAGCTGCCGCGATTTGTTCCAGGCTAGGCTGGGTTACCGAGCTGACGAAGCTGACGGTGCCGAACTCTTCGGCGGCTTTGGCAACCGCGACTCCGCCCTCGGGGGTGATGGACTGCAGCGAACCAATGGGCGCGAGCATGACTGGGATTCTGAGCTTATGCCCGAGGACAGTCGTCGAGGTGTCGATCTTGGACACGTCGACGAGCACCCGTGGCCGAAAGGCGAGGCTATCGAGGCCGAACCGGTTTCGGCGCATGGTGGTTTCGGACTCTGCGCCGCCGGTAAGATAGTGCCAAACGTTTTGCGTAAGATTGCGCCGCGCCGCCATGATAATTTCTTGAGTCGTGACAAAATCCAATGCCATGCTTGCCTCCCCATGTTTGCGCGATCTCGGAAGCCAGGATCCCGAGAGAATAGTAATCCTCTGTGACTCTGCGTCTCTGCGGTGCTCCCCCCCTCCTCTTTCCTCCGCCGCTTCAGCCGTAGCTGATCCGCTGATGCAAGGATGCCGGGGAGGATGATGGTGGGGGCGCTGAGGCGCTGAGAGCGCGGAGACTTACAATACTCAATTCAGACTGAGTAATTAATCGAGGGTAAACCCCCAGCTTTGCTGGGGGACTGAGAAAGTTTGACATTTACGGCAATCGAGAGAAAGCCTCCAATCCGGTGAACCGCTCGTGGCTCAACGGAGAGGAGGCTAAAGTGAATAGTAGCAAAGAGAACCTAAAGCACACGAAATGGGAATGCAAGTATCATGTGGTGTTCATCCCGAAGGGCATCTGATGGGCGATCATGTTCACATGATGTTGTCGATCCCGCCGAAGTATTCGGTATCCGGGGTGGTGGGGTACATCAAGGCGAAGAACTTTGTTGGGTTGAATTTTTGGGCGAGGGCTATTACGTGTCGACGGTGGGGCGGGACGAGGCGCAGGTGCGAAATTACATCAGAGAGCAAGAGAAAGAAGATCGTCGACTCGATCAACTGAAGATGTTCGAATAGGAAGCGTGCCGGCGTAGCCGGCCAAACCGCTTTGAGCGGTTCACAAATCAAGCCTCCGGCTTTGCCGGAGGTACATGACTATCGTTGGAAATGATCTACCAAGCGCGGTACATAACTTCCAAGATTTGTTTGTACGTTTGCGCGTTATCGATGCTTCTCGCTTGGAGTTCCGCGCTGCAGATTAGCTTGAAGGCGATCGTTGCTTGATTGACGATCATGCCCTTGCCATTCATCGTCGGATGGCCAGTCATTCGACCATGACGAAGAAAGATCGTTTCTTCAGGATGATAAATCAGATCGTAAAAGCGCGTCTCCGGCGGCACGCATCGCGCGAGAGCCATTGAAATGTTATTGTTGGCGTCAATGTCTGCCGCCGCAGTGGCGGGTAATCTCGTGTTTTGTTCCTGCGAGATGCTTTCCGCGAAAGCAGGTGGACGAGCAGGGGCCAAGGCAGAGTAGGGCTTGAGCGTGACTGCCATACCGTTAGGCAGCTTGCGGACGCCGCCCTGGCCTTTGGTCGTGCAGTTGATGATGCAGTCCGCTTTCGGCGCCCAGTCAACCATTTCTTTCTCGCTGATGCCCAGCGCGTTGCGCCTGGCTTTCTGCAGGTCCGCCGCCAAAGAAATTGCGTGCTGCAGCGTACGATTGCAAATAACTAGCTGTCCCCCTTCGAGCAAATCCGAAACATGAAATGCCACGGCTCGCGCCGATCCCCCGGCGCCTAGCAGCAAAACCGTCATTTCTTTCAGTGATGATAGGAAACCCTCGGCTCGGCCCGGTTGGCGCGTAAGAATGCTTTCGATGAAACCTTCGCCATCCGTGTTGTAGCCGATGAGCCGGCCGGATCGACTTCGCACGATGGTATTTACCGCTTGAATGCGTTGGGCGCCGGGATCGAGCTCGTCAATATAATCAATCACCCGCACTTTGTACGGAACCGTGACGTTGACACCGATGAAGCGCGCAGTATCTTTGAGGGCGGCCAGCAGATTCCCCACATGCGCATCGTCGACATCGAACGGCAGGTAGACGGCGTTGATGCCAAGATTGTCAAACGCCGCATTCCACAGTCGCGGACTCCTGGAGTAATGCGACGGAGCATCGCCGATGACGCCGGCGATGGATTTCTCGCCAAGGGCAGAGTCATTGAGCGTATTTACGATACAATTCTGAATAGCCGCTAAATTTCTAGATATTGCCATACGCGGAATGCACCACCGCTAGATTAGTGCCACGGGGTCGCGTTATTGGCAACCGGCGGATGAAAATCGCTGGGCTCAGGCGGATTTTTTAATGGCGAACTTGCCATCGGAAAACGACAGCAGGGTGGTGCGGTTGTCCAGCAGCGTTTCTAACGCGACGTCCCGGCCCCACAGTTGGTGCAGGTATTTTAAAGTTTTCTCGCCATATTCGAGCTGTAGATCGCGCCCGTCGTGGGCGTGCTTGAGCAGCAGTGTGTGGTTGTGCGTGTAGTCGGAATCGATGACTTTGATAACCGGAAGGGTTCCGGTACCGACATTTTGGATGAGTGTCTCTTTGATCTGGCGCCAATTGTCTTGGTCGGCCACTCGGGTCACTACATGCTCGTTGCCCCGGGCCTTGTATTCGAAGAGATTGAGTTCGCGGATCAGCTCCTCGGTGAGATAACGGCGCAAAAAGGAAGTATCGCGTTCGACCTCGCGCACCTCGAACAATTTTTCCTTGCTGGTCTTTTTGCGCGGACCATATTCTTCGATCTCTTCAGCAGTCGGATGATCCCAACGTTTTTCGATATCTTCCCAAACTTTCATGCCGATATGATACGGATTGAGGCTGCCGGGCGTTGGACGCAGGACTTGGGTGTGCCGCACAATAAATTCCAATTGCAGCCCTTGCGGCAGTTCCAAGGTGTCGAGGATTCGCTTGTGCCAAAAACTGGCCCAACCTTCGTTCATGATTTTCGTTTCGATCTGTGGCACGAAATATTGTGCCTGTTCATGCACGATCGTCAGTAAGTCCCTTTCCCACTCGGCGAATTGCGGGTGGTGATCGCGAATGAAAATCAATAGATCCTCGTCCGGATAGAGCGGCACCTTGTCGAGATCCGGCTGAACATGTTGATGGCGCCGATGAATGGCGCTGAAAGGATCGGCCGGCGGTTCCGATTCCTCCACCTTCATCCGGCGCTCCTCGACGACCGTGGGCTTTTTGATGGCGAGATTGCGCCGGCATTGCAGCGAAAGAGCATGAGCGGCATCGAGGATCGCTTCGACTTTTTCCAGACCGATGCTGGGGTCTTCGATGTATTGACGGACCCGGTTGGCGTGGCCCTTGAAGGTTTCAATGGTGTATTCGGCGCGGGTAGAGCGGAAGGTAAAATTGTTCTTGAAAAAATCGTTGTGCCCATACACATGGGCGATGGTCAAAACCTGCAAAGCGAGACTGTTGTCGTGCATCAGATAGGCGATCGACGGTTTGGAATTGATCACCATCTCGTAGGGCAGCCCACTGACGCCGTACTCGTAGAGCGTCTTGAGCTTTTCGAAGCTCTTACCGTAGGACCAGTGCGGGTAGTGGGACGGCATTCCCGAGTAGACCATGTAAGCAAGCATGTCCTCGTAGTCGCAGATTTCGAATTCCTGGGGAAAGGGATCGAGGCCGAAACGCTCGACGAGCGTCATGATCCGCTCGTTCCACCGTTCGAGATCTGCGACAGTGTAGTCGGGAGCCATGGGGATGCGTTTAGGCTGCGTCTTCGCGGGCGCGATCTTTAGATAGGAAAGTCTTGAACGAAGTCCAAATATCTTCTTTCTTTTGGATCTGCACGGTTTGGAAATTCGGCTCCTGAATCTGCGAAAAGAACGTGATCATGCTACTGCCGTAATAGCCGGACCCCAGCGGCTTTATTTCGCCGTAACCGAACAAATTGGCGGTACGAGTCAGTTCCTGGGCGGCCTTGAGGGCGGCATCGTTGTCCGACTCGAAGTTGTCGCCGTCGGAACAATGAAAGACGTAGACATTCCAGAGCGCCGGATGATAACGCTCCTCGATGATCTCCAGCGCCTTGACGTATCCCGATGAAATAAACGTGCCGCCGGATTCACCCTTGTGAAAGAATTCTTCTTCGGTCACTTCCCGGGCCTCCGTGTGATGCGCGATGAAGACGATCTCGACGTTCTGATAGCGCGTGCAGAGAAATTGATACAAGAGGAAAAAGAAACTGCGCGCGAGATACTTCTTCATCGTATCCATCGAGCCGGACGTATCCATGATACATAGCACAACGGCGTTGGACTCGTTGCGCACGTCCGTGACCGTGTGATGGTATCGCAGGTCGTCTTTGTGAAACGGAAAGCGCTCCGCGGGTGCGCCCGATGGCTGACGTCTAAGCGAAGCCTTTTTTCTCTTGACGCGCGAGCGCGCGGTTCGCTTTCGGTCCAAGCGCACACGGATGCCTTTTCGCCGTACACCCTTTTGCCGGAACTGCCGCTCCACCTCAATTTGGCGCAGCCGTTTCCGCTCGATGTCCGGTAATTCGAGATCTTCGAACATCAGATCGATCAGTTCATCGAGACTGACATCGGTTTCGTAGTAATCGACGCCGGGACGGTCGCCGGCTTGTTGGCCCGATTTGCCGTCCTGTCCCTGCCCAACGACATCTCCCGGCTTGGGCTCGCCGTCGCCCCCTTGGCCAACGCCCGGCGAGTTCTCGCCATAGATGAAGCGATATTCTTTGACGCCGCGAATGGGAACTTTAATGATGCGGTTCTTGTCTTTGCCGATGATGGATTCCTCGGCGATGATGTCTGCAATATTATTGCGGATCGCTTCGCGGACCTTCTGTCGATGGCGCAGCCGGTCGCCGGCGCTGCGATCGCTGCGTTGACCCGATGACGAATTGTAGGAACGGAAGATGGTCGCCAAGATGCTACCCGGAAAACGGATCGGAATTTGCCTACTGTCTCCGCTAATCCTTCCACAGATTATTGGCTGCGTATTTGAGCACGACGTCGACGCAGTTGGGGCAGTACCCGTGTTCCAACAGATTCTTGACCATGGCATTATACTTATCTGACTGCTCTTCGTCACGCATACGCGATTTGGTGATGACCCGGCTCAAGTCGCGCACGGAAGTGATCAGTTTTTTCTCGACGGCTTCTTTCAAAGGTTCATAGCTTCGATAGTCGATTTTTTCCCCGCGCCGGTTGGCCGCCCACAGATAGGCAATGACCTCCTGGCGAAAACCGTCCGCCGCCGAACCGATGATCGCGATCTGTTCCTCGATGGACTTCATGAAGCCTTCATCGGGCGCCAGCTCTTCTTTGGTGTTGCGGTCCTTCACCTTACTCTTGTTGACGTAGGCCTCGGCATGGTCGAGATAGTTTTGAAACAGCGCCTCGGCTTGTTCCTGATAGGAATAAACAAAAGCGCGGGTGATCTCCTTTTCTAGAATCTCCAGGTATTCTTTGTGCAGCGTATCCTGGAGGAACTCGAGGTATTGCTTTCGCGTGTCATCAGACAGGTCCGCTTCCTTGACCATGTTGATCAAAGCCTCGCGCACGTTTATCGGGTTGATGCAGTTACCCGCGGCGTTGTCCGAGAGGGCGTTGTCCAATGCTTTCATAATGAAGCGGGTTGAAATGCCGGACATGCCTTCTCGCTTACCGCTGTCCCTCAGTTCGTCGACGTCGACTTTCTTGGCCCTGCCCTTCTCGACGACTTCTTCGCCGTTATAAAGCTTGAGCTTGGTCATGAGATCGCACTTGTTGGTCGGATCGAGGCGCGAAAGAATCGCAAACATCGAGGCGACTTCCAATGTGTGCGGGGAGACATGGGCGCGGAAGTCCGAGTTGCGGATAATCTTCTGATAGATTTTGACTTCCTCGGACAGTCTTAGATTGTAAGGCACCCGAACCACGACGATGCGGTCGAGAATCGCTTCATTGGTATGGTCGGCTTTGAACTTTTGCCACTCGGCTTCATTGGAGTGGGCGACAATGACGGTGTCGACGTAAACCAAGCCATGACGACCGGGCGCCGGCACGACCTTTTCCTGAGTCGCAGTGATCATGCAGTGGAGATATTCGATCTCGTTTTTGAAAACCTCGATGAACTCGACCACGCCGCGGTTGCCGATGTTCAGCGCGCCGTTCAGTTCCAGGACTCGCGGGTCGCCTTCCGAATAAAGGTCCAATTTTGAAATGTCTTCACTCCCGATCAGCACCGACGTGTCTTGATTGTTGGGATCGACCGGCGGGACCACGCCAATGCCGACGCGGGCGCGTTTGGAAAACCCAACCGTGCAAATCGGGAATTCCTCATACTTGCCACCATACTCCTGTACGAGTTTGTAGCGGCACACCGGACAGAGGTCGCCTTCCACGTGCACGCCTAGCATCTTTTCAAACTCTTTCCTCAGATGGCGCGGAATCAAGTGCAAGGGCTCCTCGAACATCGGGCATCCCTCAATCGCATAAAACGGCTCGCTTTCCTCGAGGCCACGATGAAGCTTTTCCACCAATGAGCTTTTGCCCGAACCGACGGGCCCCATTAAATATAGAACCTGACGGCTCTCTTCGCCTTTGAGTGAGGCCGCGTGAAAGTAGCGGACGATTTGAGAAATGGTCTTCTCTATGCCAAAGAACTCGTCAGTGAAGAAGTTAAAGACTTTCAAGGATTCGTCCTTGTAGAGCCTCTTGACGCGAGGGTCGTTGTTCTCGTGAATATCGCGCACGCCGGGTTTCATGATGGTATCGTAGAGGCGGGCATGGGCCAGCTTGGCGTTCGTTGGATCCGCCTTAACCTTGTCGAGATACCCCAACAAGCTGCCACGCCAGGAACGTGTTTGATGCACATCCCGATCTTTCTTGATGAGGTTTTCGAATTCTTGGCTATTGTCCATTCCAGTAGCCTCCCTTTTTCGAATCGCTACGATCGTTTGTCGCTGCATACGAGCCCCTGGGGCAGAGCTTCGCGCGTTGCGGCAATAAAAATGGCTTGAGAACGCTAAATGTATTAGACAAAACTGGCGAGAGCGCTATTTTGATATCGGGCATCACGTTGAGCAGCGAAGATGGCAAAATAAAGAGGCTGAAGCGGAAATGAATGGGGCGGAAAGCCGAAAGTATTTTAATGCTTGCATGCGACCAATGCCTCTTTCTCGTTAGACGCCAACGAAACAGACGTTCTTCAGTTCGCAGCTGTCGTAGCTACATTGCACCGCAAATTGCCTCTGAAGTCAAGGAATTTCAACGCCGCGCAAAAATGACCTTCAACCAAATTGAACTTCGAGTTCTCATGCGTCTGCTGGTCTGCTAGGATTATCGAGAATCATCACTTGTAGCGATCGAGCGGGCGAATTTGGAGAGCCGATTGTATGAGATCGGAACCACTGCAGATTGAAGCAGGGCTGAGATGGTATGCCCTGCGGTCCAAGGTGAATCGCGAGCGGGACGTCGAGAGGCGGCTCATTGATCTCGGCTTGGAAGTATTCCTACCGTGGATGCGCGCGCGGCGGCGGATTGGCAGCCGATTCCACTGGATTTTGGCGCCGTTGTTTCCGGGTTATGTTTTTTGCCGTCTCGACATGATTATCTCCGGCAAAGCTGCGCGTTATTCGCCTGGAGTAAAGGATTTTCTCACTTTCGGCGCGCGCGTTGCCGAGGTCGGTGAAGATATCATTCAAACATTGCGCGAGCGCTGTCCTGGCGGGATAGCGCAGATCGATCCCGTAAACGTCAAACCGGGGGATACGGTGCGTATCAATGAGGGGCCGTTCTCGGGTCTCGAAGCGGTTTTTGAACAATTGCTCAAAGGCAGCGAGCGCGTTGCCGTACTCCTGGAGATCCTCGGTCGGCAGACTCGGCTCGTCCTGCCGAGCGAAACCATTGTAAAGGCATAAATAAAGGCGCCTTCGCCGGCAGCGGTCGCCCAAGCACCGCATGTGCTTGGCTACTTACTTGTCTCGACGATGCGATCGCCGTTTATTGTTACGCGAGCGACTTCCGCAGTTTCTTGCTTGACAGCATTCGAGTTGCCTTGATAAACCCCCGGTGCGTTGTATTTGATTTGGCCGAGGGGGATCCTATGGGCGACCGAACCTGGCAAAGACGATTACTCTTCCTGTTAACCGGTCTGGCGGTCCTTCTCCTGATTGGTCAGAACGTTTTATCCATCGGCCGCTGGCTGAATGAACCGTTTCCCGGTTTTTTCGTGCATGAAAATCTGACGGTGGGCCCTTACTCGGTACCTGGATGGACCGGTCAGACCGCGGGTCTTCAGCCATTGGATCGCGTCTTAAGCATTAATGGGCGCGATCTACGAAGTCGCGCTGATTTGTATCAAAGCGCGCGCAGCGTCCCTGCCGCATCTTCACTCCATTACCGAGTGCTTCGCAACTCGGAGACTCTCGACCTAACAATTTCGACGATGAATTTCAGCCTGCGCGATTGGCTCTTGAGCTTTGGTATCTATATCTTCATCGGTTTGGCCTTTCTTTTAATCGGTGTGTCGCCATACTTCTTCCACGCTTCGTCACCGGCCGCGCTGCCGCTTTGTTTCATGGTCTTGACGGTTTTCGTCTGGTTTCAAACCACCTTCGATTTTATGACGGAAGGGGTGCTGCCGAAAGAGTTGAGAATCTTTGCGTTGTCGCTCACCCCTAGCGCAGCGATTCATCTGGCTCTGTTACTCAGGCAAGGCAACCTGACGTCCTTGTCGCTACGTTCGATTCCGCTCATTTCGATTTACGGAATAAGCGTGGTTCTTGGAATTCTTAACAGCGCGACCTTTTTTGGCCCATTGGAGTATTGGATCGCTTTTTTTCGCGCCGCATACGTTTATGCCTGCATCGGCGCACTCACTTTTCTCATGGTTACGGGCTACGCGTTGCGTCGGACGGATTCGGATCTGGAGCGCTCAAGGCTGCGCGTGATGTTTGTCGGCGCGCTCTTGGGTTTTTTTATACCTACGCTGATCACCGTACTGACGAGTTCGTTTCAGTGGCCGATTCCGTACAACATCGCCTTGGTGCCAACGATCTTTTTTCCCATTTCAGTTGCCTATGCATTATTGAAATACAGCCTCTTTGACCTCGGCCGTGTTTTGAAGGTGGCGTTGAGCCGAGTTGCCCTGATGACTTTGTTGGTGGTGATCTACGCCATCATCGCGTTCGTAGTGGCACCGTGGGCAGGAAGCTATGCCAAGGACCCGCTCGTGCCGATTTTCTTTTCGGTTTTTGTGGTCGCAGTTTTTAATCCATTACTCCGTTGGCTCGAAAACGTCGTCGACCGATACCTTTATCGCCAGGACTACGACCCGATCAAAGTTCAGGAAGAGATCAGCATGTTCCTGCGAACCCTCGATGCCGCTCCATCTCTGGCCAAAGGTTTTATCCAACGAATCACCGAGCTCCTGGGGATCAAAAACGCTGTCCTGATGTATCGGGGGAAAAATGCGACGGAGATCTTAGGGTCGGCGACCGAGACGATGGCGCAGACAGCCCCAGGGATTGACGAGCCGATGGGCTTCGCGGAAATCTGGTCCGGAAGCGATTACCGCGGCATCTCCCGTGACGAGGTAAAGACTAACCCGCGCTTTCGCGAGAAGAGGGACCTGTTACTCGAAGTTTTCGCGCGATGGCAGGCGGAGCTTCTCATGCCGCTTGTTTACGAGCGCGAAGTAAGAGGTTTGGTGTCATTTGGCGCCAAGAAGTCTGGACACGAGTACAGCGCCGAAGACTTTCGACTGTTAGGCACATTGACCGAGCAATTAGCTCTTTCATTAGAAAATGGTCGTCTCTACGAGGAGTCGATCGCGGCCCGCACTCGGGCCGAGGACAGTAATAAACGTTTGATCGAAATGGATCGAATCAAAAAAGATTTCGTTGCCAATGTTTGCCACGAGCTGCGCACGCCTGTGAGCACGATCATCGGCTACAGTGAAGTGTTACGTGATTTGGACTTGTCGGGAGATGCGCGGAAATTTCTCGATCGGTTGGTTCATAATGGACAAGAACTATCGAGCCTGATGGATAATCTCATGGATTTTTCCCGTATGGAGACCCACGGCTCTTCCGCTCAGATTGAAATCGTCAAGCTGAAGGAGATCCTGACCGGCTTGGAAACGATGACCCAAAGGCTGATTCGCGAGCGCCCGATTGAGTTCGGCATCCATATGGAATCGGCGATTGATTCCATAGAGAGCGACGGGCAGAAACTACAGCAAATCCTAGTTCAGCTTCTGACGAACGCGCTCAAGTTTACCGAGAAAGGGCGCATCGATTTGTCGATCTGCAAACGCCGCACCGGCATCGGCGAATTTTTGGAAATCGCCGTCGCGGATACGGGCATCGGCATCAAGCGGGAAGACCAAGAGATCATCTTCGATGACTTTCGCCAACTCGATGGCTCCTCCACGCGCCACTACGGCGGAACGGGTTTAGGCTTGGGACTTTGCAAAAAGCTTGCGGCCGCGCTGGGTGGAGAAATTCGCGTGACGAGCGAAGTTGGCGTTGGCAGCGTGTTCAGTTTGCTCCTACCGGTCAAATCGCCCGCGTTTGACGTAGAGAAATATTCCAGCGATCAAGAGAATTCGCTATCGCTGTAATCCCAAGCTACGGTTGTGGTAAGCTACGCATAGACCAACGAAAGAAGGTGGAAGTCATGCCGCAGTTACGTCAATTGGTTATCGGCGCCGAAGATCCGAGCCGTTTAGTGTCGTTTTATCAAGACGTGTTCGAGCTTGAGAAAATCGATGAAATCAAAGGCGCTGCCTTTCTTTCGGACGGAGTATTCAACCTGGCGCTCGTACCGGAGTCGGAGCCGCCGAAACAAGGCTTCCGGCATTTGAGCTTCGACACGGCGCGCCCTGAGTCGATCCGCAAGAAGTTGGCCCATGTCAATGTCGTGGAAGCGAATCTTGCTGAGGTGGATTCGTACACTGGGACCAATTACGAGCTGCGCGATCCCGACGGCAACACCGTTGGTATCTGTCACCGGGCTTTTGATGTAGGCTACGAAAAACGCCCTGTGCCGATTCGCCATATTGCGCTCTATACGCCTAATCCGCAGCGGATGGCGGACTTTTATTGCAAGGTTCTCGACATGAAAGAGATCGAGCGCACCGACCGGTCATCGATTTTCGTCTCCGACGGCTACATCAATTTGGCTCTGCTGTATCAGAGGAAAGAGGAGCCCCTCGGTCTTAACCACTTCGGCTTCCACGTGAAAAGCAACGAAGAAATGCAAGCGCGGGCGGAAAAAGCCGGCGTGCGGCGCGGCGCGGCCCGGCCGGACCGAATTCCTTTCGCGGAGTATCGGGTGCATGACCCCGAGGGTAACGGTATCGATATTTCCCAAAAGGGTTGGAAAGCTTAGCGGACGGAGAAAGTTCAAATCGTTCCAATCGTTCAAGACGTTCAAATCGTTTCCGGCAACGGCTGGAACGGCTTGAACATTTGAAACGGCTGCAACTTCTATTCCTTTCATGAACAGCGAAGAGTTTTTGAATGAGATCTTGGCGCCGGTGCATGAATTCTGCCGGTATCTCGATACGCACCCGCCGGCCTACTGCTACGTGCCTCTCAGCACGGATGAAGAGCGTATTCGGGTGATGCAGAGCCGATTATTTAACGAGCTGCGCGCCGCTGATCTGTTTGGCACCTGGCTCAAGACCACGCCGGAGTTGGATGTCAAAGCAACGATGGCGGAATCCGCCCACGAAGAGATGGTGCACGCGCAGCTGTTGATGAAGCGCATCGGCGATTTGGGCGCGGACCCGTTCGACTACAAACCATTGCCGGCGCAGGTCGCCATGTTCAACGCGATGGAAGGCCTCAATGAAACCTGCGAACGGATCGCCGGCTTATCCCTCGCCGGCGAGACCGTCGCGAACTATTTGATCCAAATGTGTCTCAAGTCGCCCGCGGTGCCAGAGTGGATCAAGCAACCCTATCGGCGCATCACCGAAGACGAAGAAGGTCACGGCAGCATGCCGCAAGAATTCCTCAAACGCTATGCAACCACCGAGGATCGTCAAGATCGCGTGCGCCGCGCCGTGGCGATGCGCATGGTGCTGTTTCGGGAATATCTCGCCAGTTTGGACCGCTGGGCGATGGGCAAAGATCGCTGGTAGGCCGCAGTTGTTGCACTAGCCAAGTCAACTATAATTTCCGACCGCGAAGTGGCGCGGTGGAGTCCATCTCGAGGGTTTCATCGGTGCGTTGCTGATGCGCGAACTGGGAGCGCGCGGCTTCTTCGCGACCTTGGCGAGCAGGGAAACAGTTCGGCGCCGTAATGAACCTGGAAGTTTGATAAGAGCGGTATACCCGTTCCTCATGAGCTCTGACTCTCTAAAGGTCTGAAACGGAATCGTTGCGCCGGAAGACTTGATTCTGCCAAAGTTGGAGTGGGCGAAAGAATCTAAATCAGAAGTGCAACTCAAAGACGTCAAAAACCTGCTACAATCCGTAAAGTAACTGAACCGACGTTATCTGACCCGCTGGGCGAAACAGTTGGGAGTGGATTCCCTATACCGCGAGGTCAGCCAATGAAAGATACAACCGATGCAATGGAGCACAAATATCGAGACAGGCTCCTGAAACGCTGGGGAGAGGAGCGCTTTAAGATGGGTTGCTCGATGCATGCAACGGCGCAAGCTCTGGTTCGAGCGTCGGCTCTGCAAGCTGATCCATCGGCATCGCCTGCCTCATTAAAGAAGGTTCTCTTTCGCCGTTTCTACGGGCGGGATTTCGATAGCGGAACGTGCAAAAGGATTCTTCGTGCTCTGCAAAAAAGATGAGGCTGCATGCGGCGGTCAAGCCAGAAATTTACCATTGCGGTCGCCCCTGCCGCTCGTGTGTTGATTTTCAGGTGGCTTGAGGGACAGGATTGTTCCCGGAGCAAGACGCCTAGCTATGACCCGAGAGACGAAATGAGAGGCGCAAGATGAACCTGTCCCTCCCGGAGGCCAGTGCTGCGACGGCGGCGGAGGTGCGCGATTGGCTCGACCGATTCGCCGCCTGCGTGCGCGAGGTTGACTATGCCGCGGCGCGTCCGTTCTGGCACCCCGACATCGTCATCTTTGGAACCTACCAGGAGCTTGTAAAGAGCCTGTCGGCCTGGACCGAGCGGCAATGGGACAACGTTTGGCAGCGCACAGCGGAGTTTCGCTTCGACCTAACGAACACCATGGTCATGGCATCGCCGGATGGCGCGATGGCGATCGCGATCGCGCCCTGGACCAGCACGGGCTTCCACGAGGACGGAACGCCCTTCGACCGGCCGGGACGCGCCACGATCGTGCTGGCGCGGCAACCGGACGGCCGCTGGATCGGCGTGCATTCGCACATGTCGCTCGCGCGCGGCGTGCCGCAAGATAGCTATGGGAAACGAGAGGTGAAGGCCCGCTAAGCTGCGGGGGTTCCCGGCTTTTGCTATTACTACGTTCTGTCGAATTATTTGAGTCGTGGAGTCCGACCCTGGAGCATCGCTCTAATTGCGATTCGATCACGATTGGCAAATATCATGCCCGACCTCCCAATGACTGTGCCCCGCGATCCAGTATTGCTCAACGGGTAACTTAATTAATCGAGGGTAAACCCCCAGCTTTGCTGGGGGACTGAGAAAGTTTGACATTTACGGCAATCGAGAGAAAGCCTCCAATCCGGTGAACCGCTCGTGGCTCAACGGAGAGGAGGCTAAAGTGAATAGTAGCAAAGAGAACCTAAAGCACACGAAATGGGAATGCAAGTATCATGTGGTGTTCATCCCGAAGTATCGACGCAAGGTGATGTATGGGTGGATACGCAAAGAACTTGGGCCGATCATGCGGGAGTTAGCACAACAGAAAGAGAGCGAGGTGGAGGAGGGGCATCTGATGGGCGATCATGTTCACATGATGTTGTCGATCCCGCCGAAGTATTCGGTATCCGGGGTGGTGGGGTACATCAAGGGGAAGAGTGCGATAGCGATTGCACGAAGATTTATGGATCGGACGAAGAACTTTGTTGGGTTGAATTTTTGGGCGAGGGGCTATTACGTGTCGACGGTGGGGCGGGACGAGGCGCAGGTGCGAAATTACATCAGAGAGCAAGAGAAAGAAGATCGTCGACTCGATCACCGGCCAAACCGCTTTGAGCGGTTCACAAATCAAGCCTCCGGCTTTGCCGGAGGTACATGACTTTAAGTCGGCCAATCGGTACGCGTACAAATCGATGGCCGCCTCGAACTCGCCCGCGCACAACAATTGTGCGAGAAACGTGTGGCTTATAGTCGTAAGCGGACCAGTACTCTTGTCGGTCCTTGTGCGTCTCCGGAAACGCCGCTCGCTCGGGAGAATTGTAACGTCCCGCGATGCCGGCTTTGATCAATGCAGGAATATGCTCATTGCTGGCGCCATCACGTCGGCGTCGAGCAAGCAGTCAAGATTCGACTCCCGCATCAGTTTACGAATATTGTTGTAGCGCCGCTCGTACTCGACCTTGGAAAAGCGCGGATAACGAAATCGCTTATGCAATCGTTCCAATTCTTCCTCAGATATCAGCACCGAATCACTCCCTGATTGTGCGACACTGAATCGTATTACAGAAAACGTAAAGAACGGTTTTTCTTACTCAGGCTGCATTTCCGTTCACAGATTTCGCAAAATCTTAAAATCCTAGCCTGCGTCACCACCCCACCGTTTGCATAGCGTCAAATCGACGACATCTTCCACCTTGAGTTGCGCAGCCTTGGGATTGATCCCTAAATCCACCATGAGCTTCATGATCGACCGCACCCCTCGTAGCGTGGGGCAAATGCTGCGCGGAAACTCTTCCACGAGTTCGCCGTAAACGGTTTCGACTCGCTCCCGGTCGGTAACTTTGAGATTCTTCATAATGGATTGAACAACTCTAGTCTTGTTGGCCGGATTAATGATGAATTGAATCGAATCCACCGTGGCCCGCCCTACGCGCTCAACCATCTGCGGATCGCTGCGCAAGATTTTACGCATCGTGACCAAGCCGCTCGCTTGAAACGGAATATTCAGCTTGGCCATATCCACGAGCACGGGATATCCTTCACTGATCGCGGCTTTCGATATTTCCGGCGCGATCACCGTGGCTTGGGTGACGCCGCTTTTCACTGCCGCCAAGCGCAAAGGCTCCGCTCCCGTAGGCAGCAGCGTAATATTGTCTCGGCGCGGATTGAGACCTATGTGTTCCAGCGCCATAATCGCGGCGAGCGTGGCTAGCCCGGCCATGCTGGCGCCGATGCCGACCTTCTTGCCCTTCAAGTCCTCTGATTTCCCATGATCATGACCATGTCGCCACCGACCACCACCGCATTAACCACATGAGTCGGACCGATGAGTCCGACCTGGACTTCGCCCGCGAGCATGGCTTGCGCCGCTTGGGTGGCGATGATGAAAACCGGTTCCACCTCGACGTTGTGCTTGCGGAAAAACCCTTGCTCCTTCGCGATCCAAATGGACGTCATATACGCATTGATGGCGCCGTAGGCAAAAAACGCTTTGGACACCGATTCTGCGGCTTCGCTCAATCGGCAACCTCCGCCCAATACCGACAGAATCACTGCGACACAAATAGTTGTACGCGTCATAACGGTTCTCCTTCTCGTCGCTAGCAGGAATCGTACAGCCGCGCGCAATTGTCCCAGAGAATTTTCTTCCTGCTGTTATCGCTCAGTCCGTCAATCTCCAAAAATTCGTCGATGGCGTGCGGGAAGTGCGCGTCTATGTGCGGATAATCGGTGGACACGACCAAGTTGTCATCGCCAATGCGTTTTACCACATCGGTCACGAGATACTCATCGGGATCAACCGAGATAAAACACTGTCGGAGAAAGTATTCGCTCGGCTGGCGCGCTAGCGGCACATCAGCGAGCGGTCCGTGAAGTTTGGCCCGCTCATCAAGCCGGTAGAGCAACCACGGCAACCACGCGCAGTTGCCTTCAAGGAACGCCACGCGGAGCTTGGGAAATTTTTCCAACACGCCGCCGGCGCAGAAGCTTGCCACAGCCTGTATGAGCTCCACCGGATTGCGCAGCGCCATCGCCACGATGTTTGCATTGGGATGGCCAAAGAACTTATTTGCTACCTGATCCTGCTTGGGCCGCGCCGGCGGATGAAAACAGAGCGCCACACCGAGTTTTTCGATCTCCGCCCACAGCGGGTCGAAGTAGCGGTCGTGAATACGCCTCCCATTGATCGGTTCGGGGCATAACGATAGCCCGGTCACTTTTAATTCTCTTACCGCGCGTCGCACTTCTTGCACCGCCAAGTCGATATCATGCAGCGTAATTAGTGCCGACGCCTTGAGACGCTCGGGATTTTCTTTGCAGAAATCAGTGATCCAGTCATTCCACGCCTTGCACAGGTCGTTGGCGTACTCGGGTTCCAATGTCTCGTCGCAGTGGAGCGGTGAAGTCCGAAACAGCACGGCCATGTCCAGGCCTTCCCGATCCATCGCCTCCAACTGTGATATCGCATCATAGTCGCGCGCCACGGCGAAATCATAGCGATCTGCAACCTGCTTCTGGCCGTGATCGATCACCTCGGTTATCCCGCGTAGCGTCTGCTTGCCGCCCGCGATTGAAAACTCTACTCGGCCATGCTTCCCATTACGCTGTCCGCGCGGAATCCGATCACCCCATTTGGGGTTCATGTGCTTCTCATAAAGATTCCCCGCGTCGTAAACGTGCATGTCACTGTCGAAGGCGCGAAACCCATTCTTCATTCTACCTCCTGCCCGCCTCGCCACAATTGGAATACTGGAGTGTTGGAGTAGTGGAGTATTGATTCAACCCATCGCTCGATGACTCGATCACTCCAATTTCATTTCCTTGATTCCCAGCTCCTTTTGCACTTCCCGGATGATGTTGAAGTCGGCCACCTCAGAGTTCGCCACCGGCCGCTCGATCTTCATCGCTTCTCTACCTTGATCGATCACCAGCTTTAGGCCGCTTTCCGACAAGCCACCGTCTTCGCTAAAAATCTTCCACGTGGAATCGTAGGTCGCCACCGCGCTCTCACGGTCTACCTTGATCCATTCCATCATGGTCTGAATCGTCCCTTCACGATTGGACCGCACGAAGCGATTGGCGCGTAGCATAGCTTTGACCATGCGTTTCACTTCATCGGGCTTTTCCTTGAGTTTTCTTAGGTTGGTGCCAACTCCGGTGAACGGCAATTTAAAATGCTCGTGGAAACGGGACAGGATCCGGTATCCTTGACGCTGCGCGTCGGTATCGGTGGGCGGCGAAAGCACGGCCACGTCGACAATCCCCTCCCTCAAAGCCGCATAGCGCCCCCGCTCGGCGCCGAGCTGTATAATTTTTAGTTCTTTCTCCGGATCGACACCGCCTTGTTTCATCATCATGCGCGCCGCGACATCGGAAGTCGCACCATAATTGCTTACCGCAAGCGTTTTACCTTTCAAATCGCGAATCGTTTTGTATTCCGGCCGGGCGATTAACAGGTGAGTCGAGCTATCCATGAAACTCGCCACCACTTTCATCGGCAGTCCGCGCAAAGCGCCACGCACCACCGACGCGAAAACCATGGTGTAATCGATGTCGCCGGTGCTGAGCGCCGTCACTGAAACATTGGCATTCATTCGGATCAGCTCGACGTCCAGGCCTTCATCGCGAAACATGCCGCGCTTGAGCGCTAACCCTCCTGTCAGAAAAGAAACATCGACCGCGGAAATCGACATCCGGACCTTATCAATAGCCTCGGCCGTTGCGGCCGAAATCAGTAACGATAAACCTATGAGCACTAAACGTTTCATCAAAATCCCTTTCGCCTATGCCTCGCCCCTAACCCTTCACTCCTTCCGTCTCAATCCCTTAACTTTTGACGCGTCGTCTCTTCGCATTCTCGCCGGTGACGAAATACTCACCGCGCACCGCCATCGCTGCCTCTTCTTCATCTTCTGGTGTCCATGCGCCCAGGCTGTAGCCGTACCATGGCATTCTCGGTGTCAGTTCCGGCAGGCCGATCTCTTCCCAGATCTCCCTGGCATTTTCCATGAACTCTTTTTGCGGAAGCGAGACCGGTGGATAAGGCCAGGGGCGCGTGGCGTTGATCAACAGCGCGGATGTCGACAATACGCGGCTCACGTGGGTCGGAACGCCGGGCGGATAGGCCGACGGATCGAGTCCTGGAGACTTTCCATGCGCGACGGCGACGTCTTTTTCCGGGCGCACATTGAAACAAATAGCCCAGTTGATCATGGCGGGATCCCAGATATCGATGTCATCATCCACGGCGATGCAGATCTTCGCGTAGCTGCCGACAAAACCCGCGCTGGCGTTCAGCGCCCGCCAGGCATCGGCGTCGGTCGGATTTTTCATCTTGATCACGCAATAGGCCTGGCCGCTGCCGCTTACCTCGTCGTGAATCGCCACGTCGACCACCGCCGAGTTGCCGCTATCGAAACGGAGAAATTTGTAAATGACCTTCTCCGTGCCGGTGTGTTTGATCTTGCTGCTCTCGCTCGGCGGAAACTGGCTCATCAGCGCCGTGTAGATCGCCTCGCGCCGATGCGTGATACAGGTCACGTCCATGTACGGCGAGACGCCGCGATGGCCCATGTAGCCCGGATATTCTCCGAACGGTCCTTCCGGCTCGATCCATTCCGTCGAAATTTTTCCTTCGATGACGATTTCCGCGGTCGCGGGAACCAGCAGATCGACGGTCTTGCACTGAATCACTTCGATAGGCTCACCGGCGAGCCCGCCCGCTAAGCGATACTCGTCGAAGTCATACGGGAGCTTAGCCGTAGCGGCGTAAGCGATCGCCGGGACTACACCAATGACGATCGCAGCTTCAAGCGGGACCCCTCTAGCTTTGCATTTCTGCCAGTGCGTGCCCATGTGTTGGCCCAAAAAAAGCCCGCCGTTTCGATTCGGCGCTTTGATCTGACTCCGGTAGTTACCGATGTTGTACGTCCCAGTCTCCGGATCCTTGGTGACCCAGTTAGCCGACGTGAGATACGGCGCATTGTCGAAGCCCGGCGTAGATATGGGTACCGGCAACATGTCGAGGCCATGGCCATTCAACAAATCCTCGCCCTGCCAAACCATTTCCTGCGCCGGACCGGCACTCACTCTTGCCGGCGCGAGCGGATGCATCTGCGCGTTTGTCCAGCGCTCATGAATCTGCTCAGGCTGGCATTTGAGGCCGATGCTGTAAATTTCGGTGGACGCTGCAAGTGTACCAACAGTAACGGGCATCATGTACCTTTTACCCCTGACGTCGATGACGTTGTCAAACAAAAACGCCTTGCGCTTTTTCTCCTCCAGGCCGCGAAACTGCCAGCGCACCAGCGGCATGAGTTGGGTGTCCTTGTTGATTTGCTTCTTGATGCGATAAAGCTTGTCCCGTTCATCGAGAGCTTTTAAATGCTCGCGAACGTCCTTGTAATAACTCCCCATGACGATCTCCTTCTCAATCGAAAACGCGATCTTAGCCCAAAGATTCCGGAGTGAAAAGAATCATAGGTGACACCAAGCAGTTCGGGTTCTTAGACGCCTTAGCGGCTTGAGCAAACGTAAGCTGCTCTGCATTTGCTTTGGACCGCAGTCTGTCATTTCGCCGAAGGGAGAAATCCTTCCCGGTTCTTCCGGAAAGATTGCTCACATCCGTTCGGAATGACACCCAAGGAAGGTACTGAGTGCTGCACGGCGTTGGCGAATTGAAGCTCTTTATAGCCCGCCGAGAATCCGAGTGAAACGCTTGAACATATTGAACGATTGTCGGAGTAGGAATCATGGTTGCCCACAACCCCCTCCACGGATCCGGACGTGCAGCATTGCTGCATCCGGCTCTTGCCTTAGGTAATAACGCCAAAGCGCTGCCAAGGATAAGGATGACAAACGTGAGTTTGCGGGACCCAGCGAGCCATTCGGCGCTCCATCTGAGCCCGGGAGACACGGGCTTTCTGGCTACGGCGCTTAAGCACCCGCCACCAGAGCCGTCCCACGGCCATGCGAAAGTCACTGACCGACACCGCATTCATCGGCACCGCGTAATAGCGCATATATCCGAGAATCACCGAGCGCACATACTGCCCCATTGCGGGAACAGGCGTGTGCATGCGTCGCCTGAGTTCGGCTTTGACTTCCTTGAGTTTGCTCTGCCATCGCTTGCGCATCGTCTGCCTCAACACCACGAATCTTCCCTTACGGGTCTTCGCGCAGCTGTGAGTGAAACCCAGAAAGTTAAAGGTCTCGGGTTTTCCTTCGCCTCGGCTTTGCCGGTCCTCTTCTGCATGCCTGCCAAACTCGATCAGGCGCGTCTTTTGGGCATGAAGTTCCAACCCAAAGCGCCTAAGCCGCTCCACAAGCTCGCTCAAAAATCTCTCCCCGTCCTCTCTGTGCTCAAATCCAACAACGAAGTCATCGGCAAACCTCACCACAATCACATCTCCTTGTGCCTTAAGTTTTCGCCATTGCTTTACCCACAGATCAAACACATAGTGCAGATAGAGGTTGGCCAAAAGCGGACTGATGCTTCCGCCTTGTACCGTCCCCATCTCACTCTCGATGTGCTTGCCCTCCTCCAGCACTCCCACCTTGAGCCACTTCTGGATCAGCCGTACGACGCGCCGATCCGCCACGCGGTGCTCGATAAATTTCACCAACCATCCGTGGTCGAGAGTGTCAAAGAAACCGCGGATGTCGGCATCGAGCACCCAGTTCACTTTTCTCTGCGTAATCCCAACACTGAGCGCATCCAGCGCCTGATGCGGACTTCTTGCTGGTCGAAAACCGTAGGAAAATCTCACAAAGTCCTGTTCGTAAAGAGCACCAAGCACTTCGGCCGTGGCGCGCTGAACAATTTTATCTTCCAGCACGAGCACTCCGAGCGCTCGAAGCTTCTGTGGCTCGCCCGCCTTGGCAATATAGGCCCGACGCACAGGCTGCGCTCGGTACGCTCCTCGTTTGATTCGCTCCGAAAGGGCCAAAAGATTTCTCTCAAGCCCCTCTTGGTACTGCCTCCACGTTGCGCCGTCGATGCCTGGGGCTGCCTCTCGCTTCAATCCAAAGTAGGCCCCCCTCAGTCCCTCAACTTCGTAAACATGATGCAGCAGAGCCGTGAACCGCTGTCCTCTATCCCTCCTTGCTGCCTGACGTATCCGCTCAAGCGCGCTGGACATGCTCATCCGGCTCTGAGTCCGGAACAGGTTACGCTCGGGCGTCTTCCCCTTGGCCAGCCCCCTTCCCTCCACCGCCTCCTTAGCTTCAGGCTCGGCCTCGTTCGGCGGCTTCGTAGGTACTATGGGTCTGTCCGACTTCCCGTGGCCGTGCATCATCGGGGTGCGTCCTTGGACTTTCCGATGCGGTCTGTGCTTCCCACAGACAGACACGGGATCTCCCGGCTTCCGCTCAAGGTGCTTGCGTGCATGCACAGGGTCTTAGACCGCGCCAGGTCCAAAAGCATCTCGCGATACCGACGCTTCCAGTCTTGCCTTCCGCTCCGTTCAAGAGCGTCGGCACCCAGAAGTGGCCATCGCTTGCGCGATGGTGGTTCAATTTCGCGGCTCAATACCTGGCCTGCACGTACTCCTGTCAACGCTTCACCCTCATCCTTACAGACGAAGGTACATGACTCGGAGACAGTGTGGATCGCTACTCCTTCACTGTATGAAACTTTCATTCACAACACCTTGCCGACTTTTACCGGCGCATCTGAACGTTGAACTTTGAACCCGAAACCTTTCCTACTTCCCCTCCCGTCCCTTCATGACCTCCTTGATTAGGTTAAACATCGGCGTCATGTCGGCGTATTTGGGATCGGAGACGTCAAAGTATTTTTTGCCCGGGACCATGCGGTTGACCGTCGGGAGCATATCTTTTGGGATATCGATGCGCCGCGAATTAGGCGGATCTTCGCCGTAGAGGTCGTTATATTTTTGCAGTGCGATCTGTCCGCGGCGCGAAAGAAACCAATTGATAAAAACTCTCGCGGCATTTGGATTGGGCCCGCCCTTGATCACGCTCATCGAGCCGCCGCCGGTGGTCAGCTGAGCTCCTTCTTTCCACTGGAGGTCATCGAACTCGTCGACCGGCAGTCCCTGGCTCTTTGCCTTCGTAGTCTCGCGGCAGCCGACGCAAAGCGCGTATCTTCCTTGCGCTAACCAGTCCGTAATTTGCCGCCTGTCCCGGCCCAAAGTCGGCTGCATGTCGCCGAACAGCCGTTTAATAAATTCCGGCCCAAGCTCGGGATGATAATACATAAACTGAAGTCCGCCACCGAGCCCGGTGCTCGTTGGTTCCTGGGAAACGTATTTGCCTTTCCACTTAGGCGCGACCAAGTCCCAGTAGGATTTGAACTCCTTCGGATTCACGAGATTGGTATTGTAATAGAATCCCGACGACGAAGGATTGGCGATGTAGACAAAGATATGTCTCTGCTCCGGGTCGGTGTAGCGGTGCCGTCCTTCGTACCATTTACTCTCGTCCAGGACTTCGGGCAGGATCAATGTCGACTTGATCGAATCTAGCGCCTTGCCTTCGTAAAGCACTTCGTAATTCGTGTTCGCGCCGCCGCTGAACAAATCGGCGACGACGTTGCCGGCGCGAATCTCCGTGATAATTCTCGTGCCCAAAGAATTTCCAGTGCCATTGACCGTGACCAGTTTGATCTCGGGAAACTCTTTGCGGAATTCGTTGAGCAGCGGTTCGGTGCCGTAGCGGCCGACGTAAAAATTTAGCTTTCCTTCTTTTTTCGCCGCGGCAAGCGTCCTTTCCCAGGTCACTTGCGAGGAGGGCTTTGTGTCGGCGGAGAAAGATGAACAAGCGAACGTCAGAAGCAGGCCGCAATAAAATAAAATGACATAACCAAGTTTTTTCATGTTCATTTGCCCTCACGTCCTTTCATGAATTCCTTGGCGAGCTGATAGATCGGCGTCATGTCGGCGTACTTGGGATCGGTAAAATCGAAATATCGTCGGCCCTCAACGAGCCGGCTGCTCGTCGGCAGCATATCCTTCGGGATATCGATGCGCCTCGAGTTGGGGGGCTCTTGGCCA
This sequence comes from Deltaproteobacteria bacterium, assembly GCA_005879255.1. The sequence continues at coordinate 1,581 of VBKY01000055.1, read as the reverse complement.
TAGAGATCATCGTACTTCTGCAGCGCGATCTGTCCTCTGCGCGAGAGAAACCAGTTGATGAAAACCTTGGCAGCGTTGGGGTGCGGTCCGCCTTTGATAAGGCTGATCGAACCGCCGCCGGGAGAGACGGGCATACCTTCCTTCCAATCGACCATGTCCATATCGTCCACCGGCAGACCTTGCTTACGGGCTCTATCAGAATCGCGGCAGCCCATGCAAAGCGCGAATTTTCCTTGCGCCAGCCAATCGGTCATTTGGCGCCGATCGCGGCTATAAACGGGTTGCATATCGATAAAGAGTTTTCTCAAGAATTCCGGCCCAAGCTCTGGATGGTAAAAGAAAAATTGCAGGGACGGTCCGATGCCCGTGCTGGTCGGCTCTTGAGAAACATATTTGCTTTTCCACTTGGGGTTGACGAGATCCCAGTAGGACTTGAAGTCTTTCGGATTAACCAGATTGGTATTGAAGTAAATACTCGTTGAAGTCGGATTGGCGAGGTAGATAAAAACATGTTGCTGTTCGGGGTCGTTGTAGCAGTGCTTGCCGTCGTACCACTTGGACTCATCAAGAATTTCGGGGAGTATCAACGCCGACTTGAGCGAACCGAGAGCCTTTCCTTTGTAAAGGATCTCGAAATTCGTCACCGCCCCGCCGCTGTAGAGATCGGCCAGCACGTTACCCGCGCGCGCTTCGGCGACAATGCGCGTACCCAACGAATTGCCGGTGCCGTTGGTGCTGAATATTTTGATCTCGGGAAACTCTTTTCGGAATTCGTTCAGCAGCGGCTCGCTGCCGTAGCGACCGACGTAAAAATTCAGCCGCCCTTCTTTCTTCGCGGCCGCAACCGTATTCTCCCATGTCATTTGCCAGGAAGGCTTTGCGTCGGCGGTGTGAGCGGTTCCAGAGGGAATCAGAAATCCAAGCAACGACACCGAAACAGCCAATGCTCGATTCCGTCCGCTTCGATACATGAATGTTTTCTTTTTAAGACGCTATCTTCCAGTCCGGAGGATTATTCATCACCAAACCGGCTTTGTTCAAGCGTCCCTTACGTTTGTAGGGGCGGGTTTGAAACCCGCCCCTACCCGACATTCGCTACTTCTTCGCACCCAATATCTCATCCAGCAGCTTCATCGCCGGACTGAGATCTTTGGTATCCGCATCGTCGGTGTCGAAGTAGCTCATCTTGTCGCGCCGCTGCTCGTCGGCTGGAATATGGTCCTTGGGAACGTCCACTCTGCGCGAATTTCGCGGATCGCCTTGCAACGATATCACCTTTTGAAACAGTGTCTGGCCTTCGCGTGATAGCAACCAGTTGATGAAGACCTTGGCCGCGTTGGGATGAGGCGCGCGATTCATCAGCGCCAGCGAGCCGAATGCCGACGACAAATTAACCCCTTCCTTAAAGTGGTAGGGTTCAAACTGATCCACCGGCAATCCCTGGTTCTTCGCCTTGTAAATAGTTCCGCCTTGAATCGGCATGCCCAAGGTAAATTTGCCGACGGATAACCAGTCGACGGCTTGACGCAAGTCAGCGGTTAGCGTGACGTCCATCTCGCCAAACAAGCGGCGCAGATATTT
>VBKY01000186.1:1912-59336 GCA_005879255.1 Deltaproteobacteria bacterium | reverse complement strand
GCTTCCGTTCATCTTAAACTTCTCTTCTCACAAGCCGATCGATTAATGAAAACCAGTTCTCTTAAGCGCATCGATGTTGTCGCCGGCCTGATCTGCCGCGACGGGCGCTTGCTCGCCTGTCAGCGCCATGAAAATTCTGTGTTTCCACTGAAATGGGAGTTTCCCGGAGGAAAACGACAAAACGCCGAGTCACATAGCGAAGCATTGCGGCGTGAATTAAAGGAAGAATTGGGAATCGAGGCGAGCGAGTTTAGTCAAGTTTATCAAAGTGAACATGTTTACGCTGACGGACTGTGGGTTTGTTTGTGCTTCTTTAAGGTCCCGAAGTATGAGGGCCAAATAACAAATTTCGTGTTCCAACAGATCCGCTGGGTGCAGCCAGCGGATCTTGCGGGATTGGATTTTTTGGACGGTGATCGACCCTTGGTTGCCAAGTTAATCGAATCCGGCGGAAATGACTTCTTATGGTAAACGATCCTTCGTATCTGGACTAAAAGTAGGGGTCACGCCATTTCATAGAATGATTTGACATGTGACCGAGCGGCGGGTATTCTATCGCGGTTTGTGGTTGGCACCTTGATGAATTTCCCAAATTTATTTGGATCAGCAGTCATTTTGTCGCTAGTGTTTTCCTGCGTTACGTCAGTGTTTGCCGATGTATACGTCTACAAAGATAACAACGGCGTGCTGACTTTCAGCAACGTTCCCAATCATACAGGGTATCGACGCGTCCTCAGAGAAAGAAGCGGGCCGGTGTCGATCAACTCGCTCGTCAACGCCTCATATGATGATCTGATTTTAACAGCATCTGGTCGTTACAATGTCGACGCGCACCTCATCCGTGCGGTGATCAAGGCGGAGTCTGATTTTAACTCCCACGCTCGCTCCCAGAAGGGAGCGATGGGACTGATGCAGCTTATGCCTGAGACTGCTCGGCTCCATAATGTGATCGACGCCTATGATCCGACCGAGAATGTCGATGGCGGGGCGCGGCATCTAAGAATGCTTTTGGACCGATATCAAGGCGATCTTGAGCTTTCGCTTGCGGCTTACAATGCGGGTAGCGGCGCGGTCGAGAAACACGGTGGTATTCCGCCCTTCGTAGAAACCCGCGACTATGTGCGTCGCGTTCTCCGTTTCTACGATTCGTATCGCGGCATTGGCTTGCAAGAGATTCGCCAAGTCCGCCAATAAAAGGTTAAACCTTTGTCACTTCAGAGTCTCCCGTGGTTTGGACATTCCCGAACCTTTTAAGCTTCTTTCGAATTCTTATTATTCCCGTCCTGGTTTATCTGTTAACGTTCAGCGATCGAACGTCAGCGCTGCTCGCCGCGGGAATTTTTCTTATCGCTTCGGTGACCGATTACTTCGACGGTTATTTTGCGCGACGCAACAAAAGCGTTTCAGATCTCGGTAAGATTCTCGATCCATTGGCGGATAAACTCATGGTCGCGTCGGCGCTAATCATGCTTAGCGCTATGGATCGACCGAACGAACCAAGCGTGCCGGCATGGCTGGTGGTGATCATACTGGCTCGCGAAAGCGCCGTGACCCTGATCCGGGGGATCGCGCTCACTGAAGGTATCGTGATGCAGGCCGAAACTCTCGGCAAGTACAAATTTATTCTGCAGGCTTTTGCGGTGGTCGGCTTGTTAGTTCACTATCGCTTTTTGGGACTCGATTTTTTTGCTGCAGGAATGTACTTTCTCGTGTTGTCGGCGGTGATAGCAATTTGGTCCGGCGCAAAATATCACATCCAATTTTTCCGCCTACGTCAATCTCATCTAAGTCGCAGTTGACCGCCATGAAATTGACAATCCGTCTGCGTTCATGTAGTTAAAATTTTGGTGCGGGTGTAGCTCAGTTGGCTAGAGCGTATGCTTGCCAAGCATAAGGTCGGGAGTTCGACCCTCCTCACCCGCTCCATATGAAAGCCCTTGATTCTTCGAGGGCTTTTTTATTGCTGGCGGGGTAGGGTAGGGATCACCGTCAGAGGGAGGTTGCACTAAGGTTGCACTTTTTTGGATCTGATTCTCGACGAAATCGCGGTTGTCGTCGGCCTCTTTGATGTACTTGGCGTAGTCGGTTTCCAGCGTCTTGATGCTGTCTCCGGTCTGGCTTGAGATGAAGCCGGACCTCGCTCCGATAGAGTAGAGAAAGGTCACGTAGCTGTGCCGGGTGTTGTAGAACGGCCGCGGCCGGATCTTCTTCGCCTTGAGGATCGGCTTTTATCGCTCTGGCCTTGGTCAATGCCGCTTTCTTGGACTCGCTCAACGTTTTGCGCTCATAAAACCGATGACCCGGCCTCTCACTTGGCGGTACGTAAGGCGCACCGGATGCAATCTGACGGTCTCTCTCATCGCAACATTGCAAACAGATACCGCAAATCCGCGCAGTCTTGCGCACGCACTTCCAACGACAAAGTTTTTCTCTAGACCGCGGACCGAGCTTAATCTTAGCCCGTTGAGCGGGCGTGTTTTCAGCGCTACGCTCAATCGCAAGCGTCTGGCTGCCGAGGCCTACTTCCTTAGCGACGATGTTGGCGGCCATGCCCGTATTCATCACTTGCTGTGCTGGCATAGTAAGTGATCGTTTTCCTGCAATCTCTCCGGTCTGAGAGATTGCCGTTCGCCCAGCTTTGGGATTTCCGCCGTGCTTAACCTCATCCCACCGCGCCACGTAAAGCCTGGTAGCGTCCTTGCCGCGTTCAAAATACTTCTCGGCGTCAGTAACCGCCCGCCGATCATATGTCCAGATTGCAGAAGTAATAATTGTAGACTGTCTCACCGCAGGAATTTGCGTGAGCGCGTCCTGAGTTGGGTTGGCATCCGCCCGTTCCGCTGCCGAGAATGCCAAACAAGATTTTGGAGAATTTTCGGTCGGGTCTGGCATGGCCACTGGTACAAAGATTAGGAAGAAATATTTCATTCCACAATTAATTGGCGCGACGGTCTTTTCTCCGTTTTTTTAACTCGCCGGCGCCAGCCTCCCGCTCAAATAATCATCCAACCGCCGCGCCAGCGCCCGCGTATCCTCTTCTGTGCCGGTAAACTGATCGATGTTGATGTTGATGACGTTTTTATGACGGTCATCTTCGAAGGTCACTTCTCTCAAAGCCCCTCGCTTCCGAACACTCTTGTGACTAGCGGTCCGCGCTTCTTTTGGCCCTGCCGATAAAACGCGGGGGGAATCGATTGCCCAGTTCACCGCGCACTGAAGCGCTTTATTTGCCTGATCCGGCTCATGGTCCATGACGTCCAGTAAATGCCCGACGTGAAGCCGGTCCTCATCGAGCATCGCCTGCACATTCTGCCGTCCCACTTCGGTCGTCGCGTACTTCGGCGCCTCATATGTCAATGCCGGACCAGTCGAAATCTCCGGAATCCGCCAGAGGGTTTGCCGGGTCTCCTGATTTTCGGTGATGATGTGATCAGGCTTGAGATCACGGCAAAATTGCAATAGGGCGCCTTGGACCTCGGGCCAGCTTCCCACTGCCGCCGCAAGGCCGGTCCAATCCATCGGCTGGAAACTGCGGTAAAGCTCACCCAGCACAATAACGGCGGCAAACTGCCGATCGAGCTGCGGAAGCACCAGGCCGATGATGACGCGGATGAATTTCTTTTTATGACCCTCGACCGTGCCCGTCCAGTAGGGATCAGTCCCCGGACCCTGTGCGGTTTGGTACTCTAGAACCACTACGTCTTTTGACTGTTCCAAGGTCACCTCCTCCTCAAGTTTGAGTAGATCCTTTCGAGCCCTGTCGTTTTGTGGAGCTGAACGGCGATCGCTGCACAGACGACGCGATCATCAAAGCAAGACGCTTCCGCTTCTGCCTTCCCATCGTCTTTGACAACAAAGCTCATCATCTCTTCGATGGTTTCCTTTGACGGGCAGCTAAAGCCCTCACGAATAAGAGCAGCGAGATCATCGATCATGATCGGCCGGGTAATTGTACTCGTCAGCCAGCCGAGCTTCTGAGTCTTTCTCACGCCGCGGTCGTCGAGTTCCTGGCGGTAGTAGAGAGTCGGATACCCGAGCCGGCGTAGCGCCCGGTTGGTCGTTCCGCCGTGATTATTGTCCTCGCAGCCTATCAAGGCTTGACTGTAGAGGTTCCCCAGCATGGCGAGCTCGTCACCGAAAAGATCCGGATCGATGTGACCATGCCATTCCGCGCAAAGGCTCATGTCGTCGCGATCGAATACATGCCCGCAAGATGCCGGTCGAGAGTCCGACCTTCCGCGGCTTAACGCCGATGATTCTCACCGGCTTGTGCGCGCGCTCCTGGCTTTCGACCAACTCGAAGAGTCTTTGCTGAGCTTCGTTGAGTTTCAGGAGATCGATCCGCTTGTCGACGGTGCGAATCTTTAAGTGTTCCTCAATGAAAAAACGCCGGTTTTCGTAGCAGTCCTCGAGGTAGGCCTCCCAATTCGCCCGTTTCTCTCGATCGTTGATCTGGCCGTAGGGAATCAAGACTTCTTTTCCTCTCGTTGCCGCGCGGCGATCCTGTTGTAAAAGTCATCGACCGGAAGCCCCACACTGCCGGACGGGTTCACGTTCTCGCGGTAACGCTCGGGCTTTAAGCCTTTTAGCCAGAACATGGCGAGCGTGTCGGAGAAGTCTTTGTAGGTCGTTGATCTCGCCTTCGTAGATGACCGGATGATTGAAACCCAAGAACGCGCGGCGGTAAATCTCTCCTTCGGCAATGTCTCCAGCGATATCGCGCGCTCGGTTGAAGGCTTCTGTGTACGCGGCGTTATCGGCCTCTTTCAACCACTTGTAATGTGATGACCAGTGAATCTTTGCCCGCTTCGCGGCATTGGTTACCGAACCGCAGCGAGCGAAGCCTGCAAGGAATCGCCTCTTTTTTGGATTGGAAATTCCTTGAAAGAGAAGTTCGCAGTCAACGGGGCTCTCCCGCTGCTGGGGGTCCTTTGGTGGGTTGCCGACGTGCTTAGATTTTCTCTCTTTGGCGGGTCGTTTTTTCATATTGAGTGTTGAATTTAGCCGGCTGTCAAAAGCGAAGGCGGTTCCGTTTTCATGAAGCTGTCAATTGTCCCATTGGTCATATCGTCACCGCCCGATCTTTTAGCTGTACCTGTTGCTCCTTGAGTTTTTTGACGGCCTCGACCAATTGCGCCCGTTGCCGGCTGCCGTAGATGCTGCGCCGCCTCTTTCTGTTCCTGACTCTTCGGTTTTCAACCTCGTTTCATGTTGCACCTCCTTCGAAAGTTTATGTTATAACTTGCACCATGTTTTGGTTCTTTCTCGTGATCGTCGCTATTGCCGTGTTGTGGTTTATTCTTCGGTCGACGGGTTGATCATCACTCATCCTCTTCGGTCCACGAAAAACCGTAAATCTCCGCGCAGCCTTTTCGGCCTACAGCGGGCCTTTTGTTTTACGGCTTCTGCTAACGAGTTTGGAAATGGGCGAAATGGAAACCTGGACAATGAATCGCCTCGATAGGCTCCACTGGATTTTGCTCGCCGTTATCGGGCTGTTGCTGCTCATGGATGCCTACCTTATCGTCAGTCCCTATCGATACTTTCACTTAGCTGCACCGCACGGCTTAGTGCGCGTCAATCGATTCACCGGAGAGGCAGAGAAGCTGTGGGGTACCGGCGGGAAGCCTATGGCACCGGTACAGAGCCGATTTGTTTTAGAGGAGGAACAGCCAGCCGAAACCCCTCGATTTAGACCCCTTCGCCCCGACGAGGAAGTGCTGCCCCTTGACGAACCACCGCCGCCTGCGCGGGCGGAAGTGAGAAATGAAACGCGGCGAGCTGGTAATTTTATGCGTAGGCGGACATTAGGGATGTCAGGTTCCCTTTATCCAGTACCTTTTTTCGTTGACCCATCTCCGCTGGATCTCCGATCTGGATTGCTGAGAATGCTCCAGATCTCATCAATGCTCATTGTCGGCACCGCCGGCCGCCTTGGGCGTTTGACAGTAGCATGCTAAACTTTGTACGAATTACGTTGTGCGATTTACGGAAAAGGCCAGCCCGGGAGAGCCTTTGATGACCGCTGAAGAAAGAGTACGGATCTTGAGGGAAGCCAAGCCCAACAGCTGGGTAGCTTTTTCAGGCGATGAGTCCAAGGTATTGGCCTACGGCGAGACCTACTCAGACGCTATTAAGGCTGCCGAGAAGCTTGGAGAAAGTGACCCTGTTATGGTGAAAGTCCCTGATAACTGGAGCAGTAGAGTTTTCAATCACTCTCATTGAAATATCGCTACAAACCGTTCCCCCTTTCGCACACCGATCCTGTCACCAAGCTGGACTATGCTTGGAGGTCGGGCCTAACCGTCTTCATCTCGCACGACGGCAAACGGTCCGCGCCTCTTGAGTCAATCGTAGATACGGGTGCTGATCACTGTGTTTTTGATGCAGAAATTGCCGACGGGTTGGGGATCCCGGTGAGGAAAGGGCAGCAGGTAGCCTTTTCAGGCATTGCCAAGGGAGCCGAGACGATAGGCACTTGCACATGGTCACGCTCACTGTCGCTACGCAAACCTATGAGGCGCCCATTGTTTTTGCTTATGGCCGTTCCGCCACGGGGATACTTGGCCAGATCGGCTTTTTCGATCATTTCATTGTGACGTTCGATTGGACGCCAGACCCGCCTTGTTTCGACATTCAGAGAATTCCACGGAACTGAAATCCCGGCGTGCGCGGCCGCTGTGCTACTGTTCCTATGAACGGCGCCCCTCTGCCGGGAGAGATCGCCAGATCTGGGATTGTCTCTATCTCTAGCGAGAGAATAAACGATCGAAAAAACCTCCGTAAGTATTTCTACCTGCTATTTGCTCGAGAGCGGGACTGGTGCCGTTTATTGTTCGGCCGCAGTCGGTTCGTGCATACGCGCATTTGATTTTAGGGCCGTCTTTGAGTGGTGGCGATACCTGGGCGTAAACGGTGACAGACGTGCGCGGTTCAAGCCGGCGTGGCCACGTTCCGCCATCCAATATGAAAGGTCTTACTACGGCAGCTCGTGCTTCTGTGCCTTCAAATAAAAAACCCACTTCTCGTATTGTCAAAGCAAAGTCACTCAGGTTGGTCACTTCGATGGAGAAATTGATACGTTCGTCTGCGCCGCCAAAAGGGATGGCGTGAGCGGGAAGGACCTTCAATTTAACCCGGGACCGGCTTAGACCGTGCCATGTATTGACGATTCCGAGGACTGCACCAAGACCCGCAATCGCGAGCGTGATCGCATTGACTAACGATATACTGCTGTCAGGTCCGGCGCTCATGATGCTCGCCTTTATCGCCGATGAAGCTTTGTTTGGCCCGCTTTGTGGTCACCATATCCGACCTTTGCGATTCGATATATGGCACCCCATGATCATCTTTTTATCCGCCAACAGACCGCGCCGATTGCATGGGCAGCGTACAAGAAATTCGTTATGGACTGATCCTTCCGGACAACCGGCATAAAACTGACCTATCATTAATCCTTCTTGAATGTCGCCAAGGGTGAATACGTGCGTTTCACTGACGCCGAGTTCGACAATATCGAACTCAGAGAATTCATCCCGATCGAAAAGGTCGATCCGGTATATTTCGAAGGGGCGCACTATCTCGCGCCTGACGAGGGCGGCGCTAAGGCGTATCAATTGCTCGCCGATGCAATGAATAAGAGCGGCCGCGTCGCTTTGGCTGAGATGGTGAGCCGCGGCAAGGAGAAGCTGGTACTGATCCGGCCGTCCAAAGGCGGGCTCGTGCTGCAGACGATGTTTTACGCCAACGAGATCCGCGACTTTAACGAGATAGCAAAAGGAGAGGGTGTCCGGCTCTCGGCCGCAGAGTTCGACCTGGCAAATAACCTGATGGAAAAACTCTCTTCGGAAGACTTCGAACCGGAGAGTTATGAGGATGAATATCAGAAGCGCGTGCTCGCGATCATCGACAGCAAGGTCAAGGCCCGCGAAATCACGATCCCGCCAGCCGCGCCGGCGAGAGGCCGCGTCATCGACTTAATGACAGCGCTAAAAGAGAGCATGAAAACGGTTCAGCGAGGAATGAAGAGAGCCGACCAAAAGAAACGCCGCAAGGCGTGAGCAAATACCTCGTCGCTTAGGCCTTCGGCATGCGTGGCTCACGCGATCCTGCGCCCAAGTCGCGCCACAGCAATCAGCCCTAACCCGAATAGAATCAAGGCGCTCGGCTCGGGGATCTTCGTTACGGAAAAATTATCTACTAGAATGGCTGAGTTTACCGTGGAGTCCCATGTATCTACGACGCCAATTCCGATGTAGTGAGCGCCAAGAGTTAGGGTAATAGCAAAAAATTGATACCCGCTTTCACTGGAAAAGAAGGGGGCAATAGAACTCACGAGAGGGGACGCGGCGCTGGCGAGAAGAAATAAATTTCCGTCCAGCACAGCGAAGGCGAAGTCTGAGGGGAAGGCGCAACAATCCCTTGTTAAATAATTCCAGCGAAACGATAGAATGTCTCCCGCGGCGCTTGCAGTAAATGATTGCCTTATCGCGGAGCCCTCGATCGGCGTACCATTGGCCACAAGCGGCAGTGTTTGGCCAAGATCCGGAAGGGAATGTGCCGGCAAACCGAGAAAGACTTCCAGCGGGCTTGCAAAATCAAAGACACCAGTAAACGCACTCACAGAAGGAACTCCAGAATACGACTCCGGATGAAAACCGCTACTGGGAAGAGCAGGAGCATTGGTAATTAGCGCCTGAAAATTTCCTCCAGGCGGCGGTATCCCAAAAGACGCATCGACTACTAGCGTATCGCCAGCAGTTGACCAACCTGTAAGGTTGCCGGTTTCAAATCCCCCGTTGATGAGATCAGCATGCGCCAGCGCTGGAGCCAGCCAAAATGTCAGGGCTACGAGGAGCTTTTTCATGGGCGGGGCCTCTCGTGGTGGCGGTTAGTAGCGTCTCAAGCGGAGCAGGAAAGCCAGAGTTAGTAAGCGCTTCTAGTCAGAACGTGCCGTGCGTGTCAAGCATAAAACGAGATGGCCTTGCGCAGGCCAGCAAGATCGCCATGGAGGGCGATTGTAGCACACAGCAAATCGGCAAGGCACGCCCGCGGGCGTAGGGCTTGACGCCAAAGACCATAATCAAAGAAAATATCAAGCAAAAGGAGGATCGGTGAATGAAAGAATGGAACTATAGGGGCATCTCGATCCGGCAAACTTCTCGCAGGACCGAATCAAGTCGGTGGCTTTCAACTGCCCGTTTCCGAACTCCCCATGCAATTTCGGCTCGCGCAGAACTCTAATTTGTAGGAAGTAGTGTGCGTTATAGAGTCCCACTCGCATTTTTGTTGAGTCTCGTCTCATTAATCGCATCGGCGGCATTCTCCAACAGTGCAATAGCGGCAACTTTTGAACTAACATGGGCCGACAATTCGTCGGACGAAACAGGCTTTCGTGTAGAGCGAAAACTTGGAGCAACCGGAGCTTATGGCGTCATCGTAACGACCGGCGCGAATGTCACGTCCTACAACGATTCGAATCTGGCAGACAGTACGACCTATTGTTATCGCGTCAACGCGTTCAATGACGCCGGCAACTCTCCCTATTCCCCGGAGGTATGCGGTACTACTCCTGCCGCAACGACGCCGCGGCCACCGACGCAACAGTTCACGCTCACCGTAAACGTGGTAAAAACAACTACGAGCAGCGGCACGGGGAATGGAACGGTAGTGAGCGGGCCGGCAGGCATCAATTGCGGCGCCACGTGCTCGGCTTCTTTCTCCAGCGGCGCGATAGTCACCTTAACCGCCACACCGGCTACCGGTTCGACATTTGCCGGCTGGAGCGGCACGGGTTGCAGCCGCAGCGTAAGCATGACTGTCGCCCGGATCTGCACGGCAACCTTCACTCCCCAGCCAGCTCAGACGCCGACGACATACATTCTGTCAGTCGCCAAAACCGGCAACGGCAACGGAACCGTTACAAGCACTCCCACAGGTCTAAATTGCGGCAGCACATGCTCGGCGGCCTATGCGAGCGGCACACTCGTCACTCTGAAAGCCACAGCGGCGACCGGCTCCAGTTTTAATGGTTGGAGCGGCAGTGGCTGCAGCGGTGGTGTAATGACCATGAACGCGAGCAACAACTGCACGGCGACATTTCAGAGCACGACTGTTCAACTCACGACTAAGTTTGGCGTCTTTCGCCCGGATACTGGCGAATGGTTTTTGGATCGCAATGGCAATGGCCAGTGGGATGGCTGCACCATCGACAAGTGTATCGGCTCGTTCGGTCAATCCGGTGACCTGCCCGTCACCGGCAACTGGAGTGGAAATGGCGTCACCAACGTAGGCACGTTTACCCCTAGTACCGGCTCATGGCGGCTCGATACCAATGGAGATGGTGTCTTGGATTGTGACGTAGACACCTGCGGAGATTCCTTCGGCCAAGCCGGTGACTTTCCAGTGACCCGTGAACTTGGTGACGGGAACGGAAGCATCGTCGGCACCTTCACGCCGCAAACTCTTACAACGGACCAAAATCAACGGAAAACCATCAAGCGCGGAGGGTGGAATTTCGGTGTGAACGGTAATAGCACACTCGATGGTTGTGAAGTCGACGAATGCACGACCTTTCGCATCCTCGGCGAGTTACCTATCGTAGGTGACTGGAACGGCACAGGAACGCAGGACATTGGTCTCTTCTTGCCGAGAAAAGGGTCGTGGCACCTCGACCGCAACGGCAATGGAAAATGGGATAGTTGCGAGAAGGACAAATGCTTCGGACCTTTTGGCGCTGAAGGCGATCTGCCAATCATCGGTGATTGGGACGGTACCGGAACAGTGAGGATTGGCGTCTTCAGGCCGAGCACAGGCATGTGGTATCTCGATATCAACGGCAACGGTAAAATGGACAGCTGCACCATTGATGGCTGCTTCGGTCCTTTTGGACAACCGGGAGATCTACCGGTTGTCGGAAAGTGGTAGACCCACCGCTCGTGGCAACTTCCGCGTGGGTAATTTCGGTCACTAGCTCCGGTTCGTGTTAGCGTAGACTCTAACCGGCTAGGTTAAAGCCTTTCCCTGCAAAGAACCTTCCGACCAATCACTAGGGCCACATACGCCATAATAATTGCGAACGATGTTTGCCATTAATCCGACCTCGCTTATCAACTGTCCGCCGATGAACGCGAGGGCGCTGGCAACAGTCAAGAAGATCGAGAAGCGCAGCCAGTAAGGCATGACGCTGCGTCTATCTCTAAGGTTATTGAATTTCAAGCGAAGAGTTTTTACCAAGACCAACGTGCAGAGCCAGCGTTGGATGACGCCGCTTGTGCTTTAACTATATGCTAGACTTGCCCGAAAACCAGAACAATGGAGTCACTAATGGCCGACGAAACAAAGGAACAAACAGTTACGCTTCAAGAACTGATGGTGAGCAATCTCGCGACGACAGATGCTGCGGTAAAATGTTGATCGAGAAGGGTGTCTTTACAGACGCGGAGTTCAAAACCAAATTGGACGCCGAGCGCGCGAATTATTTAGCCGTACTGAAGCGCTTGCATTGAGAGGAATATGTCGCCGATCTGTTTACACGTTACGCAGTTGGTATTATAAAATTGCCAAGCTATCATGAGCACTTTGCCCATGTGACAGGATTTGCTGGCCATGCGCGACAGTTTCCGGCCGGATCTTAAAGGAATAGCAGTCCTGATTAAATTCATTGTAATCAGCGCGGTCTTTCTGCTCTGTGGATGTGCATCGATGCATTCGCCCTATGATTTGAATAAATGGTGTCGCCAGATGGGCAGCACGCGTCTAACATCGATAGGTCCGGAAGCACAAGATCCGGCAACATGTGAAAGAGAATTGGACGAAGATTTGGCAGATCGCACGCCGAGAATTTTATACGTGCCCAGAGATGTAGTCATGTCGCCGGTTATAGCGGCCCGAGCCGTGTGGGTTTTTCTCGGTATGACCCGCCCGCCGTTCTGAACGTATTTGGTGCGAGCCGAACCAATACAAATGCCATACCACGGAGGTGTGTGTTATGGCGGCTACGAGACGTTACGATGAAGATTTGAGGGCTATTGGCCAGGCGCTCGAAGCTAGAGACATTAACGTCTTCGTACTAAAGCGGCTTGCAGAGAACTATGCCATTGAGGCTATGCCTGAGCAGACTGGCTCGAAAGTACGGCAGTGGCTCCATCGATTGCGGAGCGGTTCCAGGGCTAAGTTATTAACTTTAGCCAGAGCGGATGTTGAAAGACTGTCCCAAACTGGCAAGGCGAAGCGGTCCAAGGCAGGACAGCTTACGGATTTTCGCAAGCTTTCGAATACTCTGCGCACGATAGGTGCTTATCTCGACTCCAGAGAGGTCGAGCTACTTGAGCTGCAGAAAAGGCGAATTTCCATCACACTGTTGTATCGAGACAAGGCAGGCCACGAACGAGAAGAAGACCGAGCTATCTCTTCTTTTTATAGGCTGTTCCTTGAGCTTTACGGAAAGCGGACGCCACCAACATCGCTGCACTCAAGAAGTTAAAATTTCACAAGAATAATACTCGTCGTGTGCGGGCGATTCTCAGCATCGTTTCAATTCCGTGAAATCAAAGTTCGCTGGAATCTCCAGCGTGATTTCCCGCTCTTCACGCCGCGCTACAACATCGCGTCTTCGCAACGGGTTCCCGTGATTGTGCGCAACGACGACCGCAATGAGCTTAAACGTAGCGATAAAGTGTGCAACGAATGCCCTTGTTAAGTGGCGTACAGCGAACTCTCATTAAGATAACTCGGCCCGCCCTCGACTCGTTGCCTACAGTAACTTTCTAAGTGAAATTGAGATGCCAAAGAGTGTCCTTATAGTAGAAGACAACGAGCACCAGCGAAACATTTACGCGTCAATCTTGCGTCTCTCAGGGTACGAAATAGTAGAGGCGGAGAGCGGCGCTGACGCCATAGAAAAAGCCGCTTCCGATCAACCGCATCTTATCTTATTGGATCTCGTTTTACCTGACATGAACGGCATAGAGGTAGCCCGGTCTATAAAGAGAAATCAACGATCCGCTCACATACCTATCATTGGTTGTAGCGCCTTTAGTATCGGGGAAGAGAGGGAAAACTCACTTGCCGCAGGAATGGTCGATTACCTGCGGAAACCAATTTCGTCTCAGGTACTAAAAGCAAAGATAGAGAAATTTATCTTGCCCTAGAAAATCGGAGATCCTCCACCAAAGAGACCGCCAAAACGAGTTGCGCTTTCAAAGAACGTAACTGTATGAAGCCCATGGCTAAATACCTCTATCGCTCATGCCCTCACTGTAACGGCATCTCTGGATCATTCTTCCCCAGCCAGGACGCATCACGCCACTCCAGGCCGTTAATGGTCAGTGCCTCGGCTGCGGTTATCGCCTAGCGTGGATTGTAATTCGAGGCCGACGATCACCGCTCTCAGCCAAGGCTCGTCGCAACTCCATCGATGCCAAAAAGGCGCATAGTAAAGAGCTACGCGGCTCCGACTTGGTGCAGTAACCGCTGAAAAAGTTTTCGGCCCGGCGAAATGTCCACAGGCACGACGATGAGCTTGTCGGCAATAAACAGGGCAAGCTCTGGGGCTGGCGAACTGCAACAATGCGCAGTTAACCTTAACAAAAACTGGTTCGGCGATAGTTCACGGACAGAAGGGCGGACAATGGATTAACCGAGAGTCAGCGACCCACGAGGTGTTTATCGGTGAGTAAAACTTGTATCGTACTGCGATTTGACAACGTCATTTCTGTTATCAACACACCGCCGTGCCTGGCATTCACTTGCGTCAGTATAAACCACGCCCCATCGGGAATTGCCGGAAACGAGAAATTGCCTTGTGCGTCGCATTGAGTCCTTCTGATCATGTTCTTCAAACTTGGATAGGCTGTCTTTGGGGGTTCAGGTTCGCTTCCGGCGACCATGCGCCCGATCATTTCTCGGAAGTAAGAAGTCGCTGGCAGCAACAAAACCCGGTTTCCTGCACAGGTGACGACGCTATCTTCTTGCCGCGTGAGAAAGGCTTGTCCGCTTATGCTGTTTTCGCCTGGTTTCGCATAGGGTTCATGTTCCGAGTAATCGAACTTCGTCTGCATCTTCACAAACCGAGGCACAGTCTGTCGAGCAGAGCATGCGGCGTATGTGAGCGGCAAGCCGAGCACTAGTGCAACGACCCTCATTATTCTTGCACTGAAGGTTGGCATGGTTCCTACAGCGATAACGCGCCCGGCCTCACGGCTGCAAGCCGGAAGCCGAGAATTTACCTCTTACTGCCAACCTAACAGCAAAGAAGCTTGACGGCTTCGCTATGCTGGTGGAGAATGTCGCGCCATGCCGTTTCGAAAGCGACGCCCCGGTAAACGCGGGAATTTGTATCTACCTGGCTTCATCGTTGTTTCTGTACTCGCAGCCGACAGTGAAGTAATCTCCGCTGATCGTGAATACGTTCAACGTGTTGTTGACGGCGACACACTTGTCTTGGGCACTGGGGAACGTGTGCGGCTCATCGGTGTCAACACGCCAGAGACTGTTCATCCTAACAACGCTGTCGAAGCATTCGGGAAGGAAGCCTCGGCGTTTACGAAGCGCATGGTCGAGGAGAAATTGGTGCGGTTAGAGTTTGATCCGCTTTCAAGTCGGCGCAGCGACGGGAAGGACCGCTATTCGCGAACCTTGGCTTACGTGTTCCTCAAGACGGCACGCACCTTAACGCTTCTGAGCTAGGTTATTACCTGTTGCCTCATGGACGCATTTCTGCGACGTGCAACGTTGCACTTTTTTCGGGTTTCGCGGGGATTTTTAGGGATGTCTAGGGATGGCGGATTAACCGCCAAGAACAGAAAAAAAACTTTGCAGACTGAATGTTTGCAAGGTGGGCTGCGAGCTTAGCATCAGCGCGCCTTTTTTCTCCGACCATGCTTGCCAAGCATAAGGTCGGGAGTTCGACCCTCCTCACCCGCTCCATGAAAAAGCCCCCGAGGAATCGAGGGCTTTTTTGTTTCTTGCGGGCTCTCCCGGAGCTCAGGTTACTCTCAGACAGATTCTAAAGCCTCAGAGCGTTTTATGCGCGTTAAAAATACGGATAACTGTCTTATTGCTGGGACTAAATCACGATTCAAATTCCCATGATCGGGTCGCCGCAGCTACCGTGCCACTCACCCTACTTCACTCTTTACGTTCCCGGCTGAATATCTCAAGCACAGGGGAGAATGTGAGATAAAGCCTAGATGAGTCGGAACCAAGGGTCACTTGACCAGATTCACGCTATGTATGACAGAAATCGTTCAGACATCACGATTGGACCGCCGGAATCTCGTATGCAAACCCAACTGCTGCAATTTTTCAGAGGTAAACGTTCTACAATCATCTGCCCACCCGGTCCCTGATAACCGACAAAAACGGAAAGGGGCGTCCAGGAAATACGAAAGGCGCTTACCTCGGTTCTGTCAAGGTGATCGCCCAGAGTGCGTAAAAGTTGAGACAGCTTACTTGCCCCCTGCATGTGGGAAAGAGAATGAGGTTGCCTTCTCCTTTGTGCCTCGGTGTCAAGCCGAGATATATCGGTTGGACTGAAACGCAACGATCGGTTAACGTTCGCTTGGCGATCACTTCGCAGAGCGGTAAGAGCGTTTCGCAAAATCCATTCGCCCGTTTGAGTCAGGGAATCGCTTCGCACGTCGTAGGATTGGCCGTCATTCTCCAGCTCGAACGTCGCAACCTTGGCAACCTCCAGTGCCTGCCCGATCACTCTTAGCGATTTAGCGTGTGCCATTTTCAGCAAACATTGCTTTTGTCCTCCAAAACAATCCTGTGTCAGTTCCGAGGACAGTTTTAGCCGATGCTGTGGATCTGAAATTCTAGAGTATGAAGCTTTCATGACGCATCAACCGTGCCATCAGTTGCATCCTGGACAATTTATTTGTCACGGCGTGAGGTAAGTGGATCGTGAATCAAGAAATTGTGACGTGCCCATTAGTTCTGTGAGACGCGATGCTTTGTTAACTGTTTGGTGTGAAAAAAAGCTTGCCGAGTAGAACGTCGCCGGGAGTTTCGACCCCTCCTCACTCGCTCCTTCTTCTTTCTCTCTACGATTTTCTAATGACGCGCGGCTTCATTCGAGACAGCCCCCTAAAGGTCGGCCGAATTGATTTCGCGGTTAAGTCATTCGGAAATCCTCGAAAATCTGTGGCAAAATTACTTGACATATGGAATATTTGTCTATAAAGAAATCACTATCCAGCCAAATTTAACTCTCGAACCAGTTTTGTGTATGGAGCCACGAATTGGCAAGGGAAGCGGATAGAGAGTTCTTCGTCGATGACCAAGTTCCTAAAATCCCCGTGTCACGCTTCCCGCCAAGGATCACAGGTCGGTCAAAGAATTCTTACAAGTAGAAAACCAATCGGAAGAGAAGCTCGACAAGGTTCGCGAGCCGGCGCAAAGGGTTGCTCAGCTAAATTGAAATGACGGGGTACGCTCTGATTCTGAAAGGAATGGATTCGAATGTCTCGAAGTTATTACGGTGACTTTCGCGATTACGTAGACGATCTGCAGACGCGCGGCAAACTGTATCGTTGGCGCCGGCCAGTGAACAAAGATACCGAACTGATGCCACTGATGCGGCTCCAATACCGTGGCATCGACGACCACAAGCGGCAGGCATTCCTATTTGAAAACGTGCGCGATGGCAGCGGTAGACAATTCGACATCCAGGTCGCAACCGGCATGTACGGATCATCGCGAACGGTCACAGCGCTCGGATTAGGCTGTGAAGACGCAGGTGATATTTATGAAAACTGGCGACACGCGCTCGCTCACATGTACGAAGCAAAAATTGTCGCCCGCGCGCCGGTGCAAGAAGAGGTTTATAGCGGCGGCAGGTTGAAAGAATTTCCTGTGACGCGCTTGCCGTCGCCGGTGGAAGAGCCTGGTTTCAGCTGCGGCATCCGGGTGACGGCGCCATTCATCACCAAGGATCCCGAAACGGGAATGCGCAACGTCGGCATGTACAGCGGTCACTTTCGCGGCGACCAAAAGCTCATCGCGGGCATCGCTCGAACCCACCACGCGCTACTCTACCATCACCCCAAAGCGGTGCGACGCAAGGAGCCGCTGCCGGTGGCGATCGTGCTCGGATGCCTGCCCGACATTGTCTATGTTTCAGCAGCCAACTTACCCTATGGCATCGACGAGATCGCGGTTGCCGGTGGCATTCGCCAGCGGCCGGTCGAGATGGTGCCCTGCAAGACGATCCCCTTGGAGGTTCCTGCCGACGCGGAAATCGTGATCGAAGGTGAAATTTCCATCGACGCGATGGAGCGGGGTGAGCCCTTCAGCGACTATCCGGGTTATCTCATGGCCGAGCGCGGTTTGCGCCCGGTGATCGACATCAAGGCGATCACGCACCGACGCAATGCGATTTTCACAGCGATTCTCGTCGGGCTGCCGCCCAGCGAGTCGAACGGCATCTCGCGCACCTGTCGCGAAATGATGCTCTATAATTTTCTCAAGTATAGCTGCAACATTCCGGAAGTGTTGGAAGTCTGTTGTCCCGAGATGGGCGGCGGCTGGAATTGGTGGGTGATCCGAATGGCGAAGAGCCATCCGTCGAAACCCAAGCAAGCGTTGCAAGCGGCGTCGGGTATGGACACGACCAACAAGATTATTATCACCGTTGACGAAGACATCGATCCCAAGGATGCCGAAATGGTGATGTGGGCGATCAGCTTCGCTTCACAGCCGCATCGCGACGCGCAGATTGTCACTGGAAAGAGTCCGTTATTAGATCCTTCCGCCTACGCTCTCATGACCAATCCTGAAGAACGCTTCTTTCCACCTCCCGTCGGCTGTTCGGGCTTGCTCATCGACGCGACCCGCAAAGGCAAATACCCCCCAGTGGGTTTGCCGAAAAAAGAATTTATGGAGCGGGCGCTGGAGATTTGGCGAGCAGAGGAGATGCCCGAGCTCAAGCTGCGCACGCCTTGGCACGGCTATCCCTTGGATCTTTGGACCGCACAAGACGACGAATTGGCCGCCGCGGTGGCGCGGGGTGACTATTTTTACTCCGTTAAAAAATAGAAAGGAATCAGGTGTGGGAAAACGAGCAACCAGCTATGAATTGTGGCTCAAGGAGGAAGGGATTCCGGTGGTGGACGGTTACGGCATCGAGGACGTGACGGCCTTGCCGCGTAAACCATGGAAACGCACCGGTGGCAGCGGCGCGTACATCGACCTCAAGGGCATGGAAGGCTTCACCGGCATGTACGTGTGCGAAATTCCCGCCGGAGGCGCGCTCCAGCCGGAAAATCATCTGTATGAAGAATTGATTTACATCATTAAAGGCATCGGCGCGACGGAGATTTGGTCTGCCGGAGACGACAAGCGCAAGATGCACTTTGAATGGCATCAGGGCAGCTTGTTCGCCATCCCCCTCAACACGCGCCATCGCATGATCAACGGCAGCAACGAGCCGGCAATCTTTCTCGCTGTCACCAGCGCGCCGCTGATGATCGATCTGCTTCACAACGTGCCGTTTGTGATGGGCTGTGATTATAAGTTCGATGACCGCTTCGACGGCCAGGCCAATTATTTTGTTCCCACCTCCGACCGAAAGGAAGTCGGCGGTTTTATCAACTGGGAATCGAACTTTATTGCCGACGCCCGCGGCGCTTTGGTCGATCCGTCGGAGGCCAAAGGCTTCGGCGTGCGCATCACCTCTTTCGATATGGGCGGCAGCACATTGGTCGGTCATATCGCCGAGTGGCCTGTCGGCCGTTATCATAAAGCGCATTTTCACCAAGGCGGAGCGATTTTGTTGATCCTGCGCTCCAAAGGTTACACTTTGATGTGGCCGCCGGAAGCCGGCATGCGCCCCTACCGCGCGGGCAACGCGGCGCAAGTCGTGCGCGTCAACTGGCGCGAAGGTAGCGTTTTCAGTCCGCCCAGCGGTTGGTATCACCAGCATTTCAATACCGGCAACGAACCAGCGCGGCAGCTGGCATTCCGCTATAGCGGGCAGTCGGGAAAGTTTCTGCTTGGCTGCTGGCGCGCGATTAACAAGGAAGGAGTTCGTACCAGCGTACGCGAGGGCGGCACGATGATCGAGTACGAAGACGAAGATCCGCAGATTCGCCTCGATTTCGAAGCGGCAATCGCCAAGGTCGCGGTGCCGATGGAAATGCCGCAGTTCGAATACGCGGAGTTATGAAGTCGGTTTGGAGGTTAGGCCGATGGGGAGTTTAAGTATGGGTCCTATGGGTCTGATCGGTCCTATACTGCAGAAAAGCTTAGTGCTGGTGACGGTCGCAATCAATTGTCTGAACGTCGGTCTTACTTTCGCTCAATCCCGCTCCGCCGATTGGGAGAAGATCGTCGAGGCCGCCAAGAAAGAAGGCAAGGTAGTCGTTTCGATTCCCACCAGCGCCGAGTTGCGCAAGGAACTCGACACGGGATTTCAAAGAGCCTTTCCTGGCATCGAGCTCGAGCTCAACGTCGCGCGCGGGTCGAGCAACATCAACAAGATCGCTGAAGAGCAAAACGCCGGCGTGCGCTCCGTTGATCTCCACATTGGCGGGACGTCATCCATCATTACGGGTTTGCTAGCGCCTAATTTTCTCGAGCCGGTAATGCCGGCGATGGTGCTCCCTGAAGTCAGAGATGCAAAATATTGGTGGGGTGGCCATATCTGGGCAGACAACGCGAAAAGGTACGTTTACAGCTTTACCGCTTATATGACCGAAACCATCTGGTACAACTCAACGCTGGTCAAGCCTGAAGAGATCAGTTCCTGGGATAGTCTGCTAGATCCGAAGAGGAAGGGAAAAATCGTTATATTGGATCCGCGCTCGCCCGGCTCGGGAGAATCGAACTGGGCTTTTTTGCTAAAGATGAAAGGGGAATCATTTCTTGCCAAACTTGCGGTGCAAGACATGATGGTCGGGCGAAACCTGCGTCAGCTCGCCGAGACGGTGGCGCGCGGCAAGTCGATGATCTCCATCGGCGTTTCTTATTATAGTTATCTGCCGTTCATCAAAGCCGGGCTCCCGGTCAAGCCGATATCGAATATCAGGGAGGGCTATTATGCCGGCACTGGCAGCGGCAATCTCGCTGTGCTCAAAAATGTGCCTCATCCCAATGCTTCGAAAGTATTCGTAAATTGGCTGCTGTCCAAAGAAGGTCAGAGCGCGTTCACTAAGGCCTTGGGACAGCCGACGCGGCGTTTTGATGTCGATACGAAGTGGACGAAGGAGTTTGGCCATCTCTCGGCCAAAGAAGTTATGACACCGGAAAAGTTTGATGAGTTGGAGAACGGCTCCGAAGAAGTCGTCGTGAAATTTCGCAAGCCGGCGATGCAGCTGGCAGAAAAACTTTTCAAGTAAGGGATGATCATCGGGCTAATATGAGTCCTATAAGTCTTATCGGTCCTATTCTCAAGAAAAGGTCAGTGCTGGCGCTTGCAGCTGTTTGTCTGAGCGCCACTCCGGCCACCGCTCAAACCAAGCCCGCCGACTGGGACAAAATCGTCGAGGCTGCCAAAAAAGAAGGCAAGGTCGTCGCCTCGATTCCGCCGAGCCCCGAGCTTCGCAAGGGAATGGAAATCGCCTTTACGCGGCGCTCCGGCATCGCTGTCGAGTTCGTGCCGGCGCGCGGCGGGGCGATCATTCAAAGAATGGTCAGCGAGGCCAAAACCGGCGCGCAGTATTTTGATCTGCACATCGGCGGCACCGAATCGGTGGTGACCGGGCTTTTGCCCGAGAACATCCTGGAACCCGTGGAGCCGTTTTTGATTCTGCCCGACGTCAAGGACCCTAAACAATGGTGGGGCGGCCATATCTATATCGATAATGCCAAGCGTTTCATCTACAACTTCGTGGCCTACCAGACGGTCAGTCTCTGGGCTAATCCCAACGAATATAGGCCAGCCGAATTTAAATCGTTCGACGATCTGCTCAATCCCAAACTGCAGGGCAGGATCGGCATCAGCGACCCGCGCACGCCGGGCTCCGGCTCGTCGATGTGGTCATACATGCACTACATCAAAGGCGAGGAGTATCTGAAGCGGCTCGTCGCGCAAAAGCTTTTTATCACGCGGGATCTTCGTTTGCTCGCCGAGAATTTGGCCAAGGGCAAAATCGCCGTCACTTCGGGCATCGGCTATTCTGAATTCTATCCGTTTATCAAAGCGATTCTTCCCGTTGTGCCTCTTGCGGTTCCCAAGGAAGGGCTCTACGTCAGCGGCGGCTACGGCCATCTCACTGTGTTCAAGAACCAGCCTCATCCAAACGCAACCAGAGTTTTTGTCAACTGGTTGCTGGGACATGACGGTCAAGAGGTTTTCGCGCGCGGGTTGGGCGTCGGCACGCGCCGCTTGGACGTGGAGACCAAATGGCTGAAAGAATTTGGGGTGATATCCGGCAAGGACTTTTTGACCCTCGACCAGTTCTACAAGCTGGAAAATCAATCCGAAGAGAAGATCAACAAAATCAGAGAGCCGGCGGCAGTCGTGGCCCGTAAGCTGCTGGGCTCCTAGAGGGTTGGAGTGTTGGAGTATTGGTTTTGAGACATTACTCCATCACTCCAGTACGCCAATTCCTAATGCGGTTATGGCGCTAAGCTTGTGCGCGATGAAGCTATGACATTTTATAAACAACGTCGCATACGTCGGAGAGGATGATCGACCGTGGCATTTGATGATTTACGCGCCTGGATTGACGACTTGGAAGAAAGAAGAGATTTGCAGCGGATCGGCGCGCAAATCGATTGGGATGAAGAGCTCGGCGCCATCACGCGCGAGATCTCGAGTCAGTTCGGTCCGGCTCTGTTATTCGAAAACATCAAAGATCACAACAGCACTTTCTGTCACCGACTGTTCACCAACGGGACGGGCACGCGGGAGCGGGTTTGCCGATTCATCGGCGTGCCGGAATCGACTTCGTATCGCGAGATGGTGCCGATTTTCAAAGAGCGATTTTCTCATCCGGTGAAGCCTGCACGGGTGGCCAAGGGTCCGGTCAAAGAAAACATTCTCCGCGGCGCCGCCATCGATTTGAATCAACTGCCGGTGCCGAAGTGGAATCCGCTCGACGGCGGGCGCTACATCATGACGTCAGCGACGGTAGTCACCCGCGATCCGGAAACGGGGATACTAAACGGTGGAACCTATCGCGGCATGATTACCGGCAAGAATACCATCGGTGTTTTGCTCGCGATGACCCAAGGGTGGGGCAAGCACTTCAGCAAATACAAAGGCCGCGGTCAGGAAATGCCGGTGGCGGTTGTGATCGGGTGGGATCAAACGCTTTTCTTGGCGGCATCGACGCCGGTGAACTACCCAGAATATGAAATGGCCGGGTCGCTGCGCGGCGCGCCGGTGGAGCTGGTGAAATGCGAGCTGAGCGATCTCCTAGTACCCGCCTCGGCCGAAATTGTTCTCGAAGGATTTATCTCGGCCGATCCGAGCACTTTTACGCTCGAAGGACCGTTTAGCGAGTATCCCGGCTACTATGGCGGCAGTAAATCGCCCAAGCATACGCTTCGCGTCGAATGCATCACGCACCGAAGCGATCCGATTTTTCACGGCTGCCTTACCGGCTCGAGTCCGGGACGAAGCAACGAAGGGACGACTTGGACGCCGGCAACTTTCTCGGCGATGGCGTGGCATTATTTAGAGCAGGCGGGCGTTCCAAACATCACCGGCGTGTGGCGTGGCAAATGGCCGGAAACGATGCGTGTACAGATTCGCAAATCTCATCGCGGTCACGCCCAACAAGTCGCCACGGCACTGTGGGGCTGTCATCTCGGCAATTACGCCGCCAAGCATGTGATCGTGGTCGATGACGATATCGACATTCATGATTGGGAAGCGATCGAGTGGGCGCTTTGTTACCGCGTCAACGCCGGATTGGGGGACATCTCGTTCTTGGCCGGAACGAGCGGCTCGATGCTCGATCCCAGTGTGCCATTGGAGGATCGCAATTCGGTCAAATATGGTCACGGATCTTGGACACGCGTGTTGATCGACGCGACGATCAATTGGCAGCTCGAACCACAGGAACAGTACGGCGGCCAGCGTTACCCGGCGATCGGTACGGCGATATCGAGGGAAATGGCCGAAAAGCTGAAAAGGAGATGGAAAGAATATGGATTCTAAGGTCGTCAAAATTAGCACAGCGCGGCCACGAGCGAAAACCTATTACGAGCGTTGGATGGACAAGGAGGGCGTGCCAATCGTCGAGGGCTTTGGTGTCACCGATGTCCGCAACATTGCGCTCAAGCATTGGAAACGCTTGGCCTGTGATGGCGCGTACCTGCAATTGCGCGGGGTCGAGGGGATTACCGGCGTCTATGTCGGCAAGATCGCCCCGGGAGGAACGCTGCATCCCGAGCGCCATCTCTACGAAAAAGTCATTTACATAATCCAAGGAGAAGGCGTCGCCGAGATCCAGCAACGCGACCGTGTGCCGCAAAATATTCGCTGGCGCGCGGGCAGTCTGTTCTCCCCGCCGCTCAATTCGCTCCATCGCCTAATGAACTATGGCAACGAACCGGCGATTTTTCTGGCGGTTACCACCGCGCCGATGGTGCTCGATCACTATCACAATGAGCAATTCGTTTTTACCAGCGATTTCTCCTTCAATGACCGTTACGACGGCGAAGCGACCTATTTCGAGCCGACCAACGAACGTTATCTGGCGACCAACAACCGGCAATGGATTTGGGAGACTAATTTTATTCCAGACGCCCGCAACGCGCAGATCGACGCGCAGGAGCAAAAAGGCGCCGGGGTCAACATCACGCAGTTCGAGATATCCAATAACACCCTGATCGGTCACTTGGCCGAAT
Organism: Deltaproteobacteria bacterium; assembly: GCA_005879255.1. Next base: position 35,531 of record VBKY01000186.1, on the reverse strand, counting down.
GGCCGGTGGGGAGATATCACAAAGCGCATTTTCATGGCGGCGGCGCCGTGCTTGTCGTGCTGCGCTCTGAAGGTTATTCGCTGATGTGGCCGAATCATCTGGGTACGCGACCCTACGAAAAAGGCTTTGGCGACCAAGTCGTGCGAGTGGATTGGGTGCCGGGAAGCGTGTTCAGCCCGCCGACAAACTGGTTTCATCAGCACTTCAATACAGGGCCCGAAGCGGCGCTGCAATTGGCGCTGCGTTGCGGCAGTCAGAAGTTTCCTCTGGGAATTCGCGTGGCGCCGATTCGCGCCGGCGTTTACACCTCGGTCAAAGAAGGCGGCACGCTTATCGAATATGGCGATGAAGATCCAGCCATTCGGCAAACCTACGAAGCGGAGTTGGCGAGAAAAGGCATCGCGCCCAACCTGAATTACGACGCTGCCGCCAACGACGATTGACGAATGCATCAACGCTACGTATAACGGCGACGTAGAGCGGGTTCTGTCATGAACGAAAAGTCGCCGGTGATGGATCAAGCGGTAACGTTTGGCCGATCTTCAGTTCTTTCCTTTCGATCGCTTCATCTGCCGTCTCTGCCCATAGTCATTCTTATCATCGTGGTCGCGTTTCTCGTGGTCACGCCGTTGTTTTTAATGATCCTCAATAGTTTTCAAACGGCGCGACCGGGCCAGCCCATCGTCTGGGGTATGGAAGGATGGGTTAAAGCCTTCAGTACTCCCGGCATCATTAAGGCGATGACCAATACATTTACGCTGGCGATCACGCGACAAACGATCGCTCTTTTCATCGGCTCGTTTTTCGCCTGGCTCATTGCACGCACCGATATTCCGATGAAGGGCATGTTGGAATTTTTTTTCTGGTTGTCGTTCTTTCTCCCTGCGCTGCCCGAGACGATGGGTTGGATTCTGTTGCTCGATCCGAAATATGGCCTGCTGAACCAAGGGTTGATGAATCTCGGCGTAGTCAGCCAGCCGCTGTTCAATATCTACTCGTTTGGGGGCATCGTTTGGGCTCACATGGGCGGCACGGTGAGCGTGAAGGTCATGCTGCTGGCCCCGGCGTTTCGCAATCTCGATGCGGCATTCGAAGAAGCGTCGAAGATCTCCGGCGCCAGTGGCCGGCATACCTTTTTTCATATCGTCATCCCGGTGATGATGCCGGCGATCTTGGTGACAACGATTCTGGGTATCATCCGCTCGCTCGAGGCTTTTGAGATCGAGCTTCTGCTCGGCACACCCATTGGCTTACAGGTCTACTCGACGAAAATTCACGAACTGGTGACCTGGGAACCGCCGCAGTTCGCGCCGGCGATGGCCCTCAGCACCGTCTTTCTCGGTGTTCTGTTGGTGATGGTGGCATTACAGCGGCGCTACATCGCCAATCGAAATTATGAAACGATAACCGGGCGGGGATTTAGTATTCGCCCCACGCGGTTGGGTCGCTGGCGTTATCCCGCGTTTGCGCTGGTGCTGTTTTTCGCAGTGGTTGTCACGCTGGTACCGACCGCATTGTTGCTGATCGGTACATTTATGAAACTGTTTGGCTTTTTTAATATCGCCGAACCCTGGACCCTCGAGAACTGGCGCGCGACGTTGAACGACCCGGTGTTGATGCGCTCGTTATGGAACACCTTGGCGATCGGCGTGGGCTCGGGCCTGGTTGGCGTTCTGTTTTTCTCTTTCATCGCGTACGTGATCGTAAAGACCCGTTATGCCGGCCGATCGCTGCTCGATTTTCTCTCGTGGCTGCCGTGGTCGATCCCGGGCATTCTTTTGGGCGTGGCTTTGCTTTGGACCTTTCTCCAGACCAGAATATTCTTGCCAATTTACGGCACCATATATCTTTTGATGATCGCGATGGTGATTAAAAGCATGCCCTTCGGCACGCAGATGATCAAAAGCGTCTTGATTCAACTGGGCAGCGATCTCGAGGAAGCGTCCAAGGTTTGCGGCGGCACCTGGTTTCATACGTTCAGACGCGTGATTCTTCCTTTAACCATGCCGGCGTTGATTACGGTGGGGTTGGTTGGTTTCATCTCGGCTGCCCGCGATATCAGTACGGTCGTCTTATTGGGCTCCGGGAAGTCGCGCACGCTTTCTCTACTAATGCTTGACTTCGCCGCCGGCGCGGAGTTTGAAAAAGCTACCGTGGTTGCGGTGATTATCGTCGGTTTGGTCGTCGGCGCGGCGTTCGCCGCGCGCGGCTTGGGCGGCCAGGTTGGGGTGAGGGAATAGAAAGAATTTCGTGTTTCGAGTTTAGGGTTCTGAGTTAACCCGAAACCCGACACTGATTCATACCTGAGGTGATGTAATGCCATTGGATGAGGCGTCAGCGAAACGATACGCGCGTAAGTCGGCATTTCTTGAGTTTTGCGAGAGGGATGGGCTTTCGACGATTAGCGGCTATGGGGTTGATGATCTAAAAACCGCCCCGCTCAAGCATTGGGAGCGCTGGGGCGGCCCTGCGGCCTATTGCCATCTCGAGGGTTCGCAAGGTTTCGTTGGCGTGCTGGTCGCGGAAGTCCCGCCGGGCAAAAGCTTGAAACCGCTACGCCACATGTATGAGGAACAGGTGCTGATTCTCTCCGGTAGGGGCGCGACGCAGTTCTGGGGCGACGGCAGCAAGGAACCGATCACACTGGAGTGGCAGTCCGGGAGTCTTTTTTCACCACCGCTCAACGTAAGACATCAGCATCACAATGGTTCAGCCAATGAGCCGGTGCGTTTCGCCACGGCGAATAATCTGCCGTTGATCATGAATGTGTATAATTCTCCCGACTTCGTCTTCAATGTGCCCTACGAGTTTACCGACCGCTTCGCCTGCCAGAAAGATTTCTTCAGCAGTGATATGAAGCCGGGTGAGCAGGAAGACCGTGTGGTAAATTTTATTCCGGATCTAAACGCAGTTACGCTCGATCCTCATCCTGAACGCGGCATCGGATTCAGCCGATTGGGAATTCATCTTTCCGGCAACTCTATGGTTGGCCACATCATGGCGGTGGAGTCCGGCACGTACAAGAAAGCGCACCGGCATGGCCCGGGCGCGCAAGTTATTGTAATCGCCGGCAAGGGCTATTCCCTCATGTGGTATCCGGGAAAGGAAAATAAAATGGTGCGGCTCGATTGGCGACCTGGCAGCCTGCTTGTTCCGCCGGAAGGCTGGTATCACCACCATTTTACCACCAGCAAGGAAGCGGCGCGCCATCTGGCGCTTCGCCGTGGCCTGCGCCAAGTCGGCCATCCTTGGCGGCCCAATTTGAGCGAACATGAAGGCGGCCACCTGCTTGAGCACGAAGACGAGCCACCGGAGATTCGCGCCATGTACGAAGCCGAGCTCAAGAAGGAAGGAATTCCGTTTCGCATGCAACCCATCGAGCGGCGTCGGTAGTGGTTTCCGGTGGTTCGACGGGGCTCACCACAGACGAAACTCTGACCTTCGATCAACTCAGGGTCATGGTAAGTAGAGTCGAACCATGACTGGACCCCCGATAAAAACATTCGGGGGTGACGCTTCTGGGATAGTTTCTGCCGCATAATTTTTGATTCGCCCTCATGGCGCTCGCCACGCACCTGCGCTCCCAAGCCAGAGGTGTATTTTCAGGTATTCCTTATGAAAAAAAGTGATTGACAATCGATTCGCCAGTGAATAGGATCGCCTGCACCATGATCCGGCGCCTGACAGGAGCCCTGTTGTGTTTTGTCATGATGACCGCGGCCGTTTCGTCGGCGTACGCCGAGGCGGTCAAGATGGATGGATCTTTCGACCTACGCTTTGAAACGTCCTATGTTTCGCTGGATCCTCTGGACGATTTTAACGATCCACCTTACCCGGACGGGATCATTAGCTACTCGCCGCGCGGAAATGCAGTCGTAAAACTCACGCTGGCCATACGCAGGGTCCGGCTGACTCCCCCAGCAATTGTCTTTTTCGAACGCCCTGCTCATTCGGGGCTGACGAGTCAAGATCTTTTCCGCTACGAAAAGGTCTACCGCATCTAGCAAACCCTCCAATTTCGCCTTTGGCCCCCGCTATTCCGGAGCCCTTGCGGCCTTCTAGGCCGTCAAGCATCGGCTTCCGGGCGATATCATTTGAACACAGGGTTTACGAAGTTGGATTTCGACGCAGTCTTTTTCTTTGGTATGTGTTGGGTTTGCAGTCCGGCGACGCCGCCGAAGAGCTGCCCGACCGTCATCGGTATAAAGAGGACAAAGACATGGAAAGCAGCAGCCGACTTTTTGAAGGCGATGTCATCGCTCCAGAGCAGTACCGTGAGATATTTAGCCGAAGCCGCAATTTAGAGCCCGAACAAGAGCTCATGCTGGCGATTCTCTGCGATGCCATCGAGTGTATTTTTAAATATTGCGATGAACCATTGCCGGCGCGGGCGAAGCTTTATCACGAGGCGCAGGAATGGCTCTTCAATGAGGACGAGAAGGAACCTTTTTCCTTTTTGAATGTTTGTGACAGCTTAAATTTCGACCCAAGTTATCTGCGACGGGGCGTGCTTGAAAAAATGCGCGCGAAATCGGTACTGACGTTGGCGAGCCAGCCTCACAGAACCGACCGGCTGGCGCGAATCGGCGGCCAACTCAAAATGTCTGCACACCAGGGCGCAAAGAAGCGGATTAGCTTGTAAATGCGGGCGCTGTGAGCTGTTGGGTCAGCGACAGGTGCGCGCTAAAAGACTGTGTCGCAATCGCTGTTCGCCCTTCGACAAGCTGGATGAACGGATAAGTACTTCAATTTACACCCAGGCAATACCGGTCGTAGTGCGAACCATGAATGGTATTGCGACAGAGTCTCCGGTCGAAGTGACGATTAGCCGGCGCTCCGTTTAAGTTTCTCTTTGGCGACTTTGATGATCGCCGGCAAAAGCGAAAGGACGATGACGACCGCAATGACCTTGTGAATATGGTCGTGAATGTTGGGAACCATCTGACCGAGAAAGTAACCGCCGAGCACCGTAGTGACCACCCAGCCGATACCGCCGGCGACGTTGTAGACGATAAACCGTTTGTATTCCATCGTGCCGACGCCAGCGACCACTGGCGCGAAGGTTCTAAGAATCGGTATGAACCGGGCAATGACAATCGTGAAAGGTCCGTGGCGCTCATAGAATTCTTTGGTGGTGATGAGATGCTTGCGGTTAAAAAGTAACGAGTCCGGACGGGTAAATAGCTTTGGGCCGGCGCGGGCGCCGATGTTGTAGCCGACGGTGTCGCCGACGATCGCGGCGATGCTGAGAACAATGATCATGGGAACCACTTCGAGATCGCCGCGCGCGGCAAACAGCCCGGCGGTAACTAGAAGGGAATCCCCGGGCAGAAAAAAGCCGATCAGCAACCCGGTTTCAGCAAATACGATTGCCGTCAAACCCACCAAACCGCCAACCCGGACCAGAGACTCAACGTCGTATACCTTGTGAAAGAGGTCCCAAATAAATTCCATCCGCGTATGGTGCCATGTAATGCACATCGAGGCAAACATATGGCCGCTACCGACGTGCAGTGGCGACGAGTGGAATGGTTATCTATCTGTAGGAAAAACGCGAAGAGTAAAGACTAGGCCAATTCTTTTTTCCACTTCTCGCTGATCTTTTGCTTGAGCTCGGGGCTCAGAGCATTGACCGGCGGGAAACGATCGCGCCAGGCATAGGGGCGACAGGCGTTTAGAATCGCCCGGCTGTTAACGAAATTGCCCGCATCGCGCTGGTCGGGGTGCATGGCCGGATCAAGCGGCGTGCTCCAGCAACCGTCGATGATGCTGATGGCGGATTTGGGATCGCAGCGTGTTGACACCGCCCAAATCACTTCTTTCATGTCCGACGGGTCGATATCGTCATCGACAACGATTACAAAGCGACCATGGTAGTTGCCGGCTCGCGAACCCAGCGCCGCTATGCCGGCTTGCTGAGCGTGGCCGTGGTAGCGCTGCTTGAGCGATACGATAATAAACGGCGCGCCGCCGGCTGCGGCCGACCCGCCGACGTAACACCAGACGCCCTTGATATCAGGAACGTCGGCTTTCTCTAAATAATTCCAAATTGCCGCGGCGCCGATCGGAACTCCGAAAGTGATAAACGGGGGCTTCAACGGTGGCGCGCCACAGAGTATCGGGTTGTTACGATAATAGAGCTTCTTTACGCGAATGACCGGCTCGTTTGCCGCGCCATGGGCGTAGTAGCCGGGCCATTCGCCGAAGGGTCCTTCCATTTGAACTTGCTCTTTCGGCGGCGGCACTTCGCCTTCGATGGCAATCTCCGCTGTTGCCGGAATCGGTAAACTGCTCACGTCGCCGCGAACGACATCGACCGGCGCGCCGCGCAGACCGCCGCAGTAATCGAGCTCCGACATGCCGTAGGGGAGCGATTGGCCGGCGACCAGAAACAGCAGCGGGTCTTGTCCGAAGGTCACGACGACCGGACAGCTTTTGCCCTTGTCCCAGTATTTCTCGCGCATGATGCGAGCATGATGACCCGGGGAAATATACAGACCGAGGGTGTTCTTGTCGTGGATCTGCACGCGGTAGATACCGACGTTTACCCAACCACCTTCTTCCGGCTCGGCAGTGATGACACAGTCGGCGGTCCCGATGTAACGCCCGCCGTCGAGCTCATGCCAGTGCGGTGTTGGAAAAATCGTCATGTCGATGTCAGCGCCGGCTTTGACGTTTTCGAGAATCGGTCCGGAAGCAACGACGTGGGGCGGAATCGGCTTTACGTCCTTCAAGAGTTCTTTCCACCTGGCAACAAGCTCAATTGGTGCCGCGTCCGCCGGCATGCCGACCGTCAGTCCGGAACGGGTCGGGGTGTTGATGAGGTTCGCTGCGACGCGGAAATTCGCTGCATGGTCCGGGATTTGATCGAACAGCACCAACGGTGACGGTTCTTTGAATGCGAACATTTCCGTGAGCGCGCCGATCTCCAAGTTCCAATGGGCGCCGTGAATCTCCTTCACTTGGCCGAGCTCGCGCGCAGCTTCGATAAATTCACGGACGTCGTTGAATGGCATGTGTGTGCCCCTGGGATTACTTTTTCAAGTCGTTATTACCACAAAGACGCGAAGGATTCGGATGGATCACCGCGGAGGCGCTGAGGACGCGGAGGGGAAAGTTTGAAATAGAAAATCTCTGTGTACTCTGTGCCTCTGCGGTGAATCCCGCTTTTCATATCTGTTTGCGGCTTTGCCGCGCTTGGTGCTTTCGTGAATACTCGGTTTATTCAAAAATGTCCCAAACTCTTGGAATGCTTGTAGATGCCGTCGTGGAAGAGGGCGACGTACTCGGCGTTGGTCAGACAACAATATTCCGGGCCCCAGCCCGGCCGGTACCAGGTATTACCGTCTTGCAGCAAGCGCTCAAAGATCATTCGCGCGACCTGACCATGAGCCATGAGGCCATCCAAGTGTTCGTGCAGATCGGCGTCTTCGTGCACTTGGAAATAGTGCAGATCGGCGTCTTTGATTTTGTACTGATTCAGCAACGCATCACGCCATCGCTTTGCCCAGTGACCGAACATCTCTTCGTTGAGCGAACGCCCCCACCATTCGATCATGCTCCCTTCGTAAACCAAACCGCGAGCGAACTCTGTCAAGCCACGGCATTCGGCGTACACTTCGCAGTTGACCATTTCGTCGACGGACACGCCGAACGCTTCACCTTGGTTGATTAAAACTTGGATGTGACCGGGGATGCTCGGATTCACGAGCTCGTCGCTGATCTTGCCGACGTAAGGGGCGAGCAGGTCGCGATGACGGGCGAAGATTCCCTGGTGGCGCTGATAGATGATCAAATGAAAATTATTGATCTCCACCGGATAACTGTACCACTGGCGCCAGAAGAGCTTGATGGTTTCGAATGGCAGTTTGCCCGCTTCGAGATCGCGCATGAATGCGCCGCCGAATACGCGCTCCTTCCAGCGCGCATACATGCGGCGCTTCACTTCATCGGTATAAGCCGCCGCCTCAGCGGGCGAGAATTTTTTGCCGACCTCCAAAAGCAGCGACTGGTTGCCCATGATCCGTTCGGGGATTACAGCGCGTAGCCGGCGTTGGCCAGTCCTTCTTTTAAATCCGCCTTGTCCTTGTCGGTAAACGGCGGCGTCTCCCAGCGCGGGAAGCGTTCCAGAGGCAAACCGCGCAGCTTCATGAGCTCACAAAATACGCCGCGCCCATGCGTGCGTAAATACTTGCCGACCACCTGCATCAGGCGGGTCAGCAGATCATGTTCTTTTTGCGCAGCCTTCAAGTCGCCCGACTTGAGGGCCTCATACATTTTTACGCAGGTCTCCGGAAAGGGAGTCGACGGCGGATGAATAGCCCCGCGCACGCCGACAGAATAACCACTATAGAGAGAAAAAATGCCTCCCGGAAAAACACCGACGCTCTTGGGCAATTGATAAACGTAGCCCAGCAACTTGTCGAAGGCGATGAAAGAGACTTTGATCCCGGCCAATGGATTCGGCGCAATGGTTTCAATGATTTTATTGGCCTTGGCCGGTGTAATTTCGACCCAGGTGGTTTCCGTGTTGTCGTAAATAAACATTGGCACGCCTGGAATGGATCGCGCGATGGCTTTGTAGTGTGCGTACACTTCCCAATCGTCATGCGGATAATAGTAGGGTGGCACGACGCCGACTGCGTCGACGCCGAGGCCGGCGGCGTGCTTTGCCAGCTCGATGGACGAGAGCGTGTTGGCGGTGCCGATATGCATGACCACCGGCACGCGTCCCTTGACGCGATTGACGATCTGTTCGGCCATTTTTTTGCGTTCCTCGATTTCCATCACCATGCCTTGCCCGTGCGTGCCTAACGGGAAGAAACCGTGCACGCCGGCATCCAGATAGAAATCAATGATTGCGTCCGTCCCGGCATGATCGATAGCCCCGTCCTTCTTGAACGCCACCGGCATGGGCATCAATATTCCTTCAATTTTTCTATCGCTCGGCATAATCGCTCCTTTCGGAATTGGCTATTCGGTCGATTTGCTCGTATCCATAGCGCATCCGAGTCTATAATTCCACCCGTATCGCTCAGCGGAAAAAGATGTTAAGCGTGGTGAAAATTACAGGAGGTCACGATGGCGGAAAAAAATCCCGTGGTATTGATGTCGACGAGCATGGGCAATATTCGGATCGAGCTTGACGCGGAAAACGCGCCCATCACGACGAAAAACTTTCTCGATTACGCGAGCAATGGACACTACGATGGGCTGATCTTTCATCGCGTCATCCCGGGCTTCATGATCCAGGGCGGCGGCATGGACGCGCAAATGAATGAGAAAAAAAACAACGCGCCGATCAAAAATGAGGCCGCTAATGGTTTAAAGAACAAGCTCGGCAGCGTGGCCATGGCGCGGACCAACGTAGTCGATAGCGCGACCTCGCAATTTTTCATCAACGTTAAGGATAACGACTTTCTCAATCACAAAAGCACGGCGCCGGCTGAATTCGGGTACGCGGTTTTTGGTCAAGTGACTGGAGGCATGGATATCGTGCACAACATTGAGAAAGTGAAAACTGGCCGCAAGGGTGGCCATGACGATGTGCCGGTGGACGCAGTGGTGATCAATTCGGTAAAGCTGGAGGCGTGAAGAAGATTGGAGTGATGGAGTGCTGGAGTAATGGGGTACTGGTTAAGAAGTCCAGACGCCCTTCGGGTCGTACTTCCTGACTGCAGTCAATTCCTTTTCTGTTGGCGGGGCTGTTTCGCACGCATCGCGCGATACCCGGAGTGGCCAGCCAGTTTTCTCCTTTATCTGTTCCACAGTAATCCCGGGATGGTACGAACTTAAGATCATTTCGCGACTTACTGCCTCAAACGAAAAAATTCCCGCGCTGGTAATGACACGGCTTGGGCCGCCGCCCGGCAGGCCATGCCGCTCGCGCCAGTCGCCGCCGTCGCCGAATCCCGGCGATGTGATGAATTGAACTTTGGAAGGGAAGCGCCGCTTCTCATGATTCATGATGATAATGCAGCGCTTGGCCATCGTGGCTATGTCCGCGGCGCCGCCGCTTCCGGGAAGCCGAATCCGTTTGCCTTTTTCTTCCACCCAATGGGTATTCAGATTGCCGAAGCGATCGACCTCGGCGCCGCCGATGAAGCCAAGATCGATCCGACCAGTTTGCAAAAGATACATGACGTCGTTTAAACCGCCGCAATAAAGCGCGCGAGCGATATTGGGCGGATCACTCATAGTGAAAATCGATTCGAGCGCCGGCCAATCGCGAATCACGCCGTTTTCAAAAATACCGACGGCATTCGGCGCATGAGTTTCTTTGGCAACGGCAAATCCCAGCAACGGCAGCCGCATACCGACAAAGACTTTGTCGCCGTCGCGAATTTCCCGCGCCGCGGCGGCGACCATTAGCTCGCGAAGGGTATAGGTCATGCCTCTGGACTGATGTTCACGCCCTATTGAACGTATCTATGCCCGCTTGACCGATCTGGCGATCAACAGCAGACGGCGCGCCGCTGACGCCGATCGCTCCAATGCACTGCCCGTCAACCGTGATCGGAATACCGCCTTCGATGCTGATAAACCAGCCCGGGCCTACAGCGAGTGTTTGCGCCAGCACTTGATGATCGGGAATCTCGCTGCCGTCACGACCCACTTTACCCGTCGCGGCTGTGGTAAGTGCGGCTGAACGAGCTTTGGTTTGGGCGATCAGCGTGTTGTGCGTCCGTCCGTTAGTCATGCGCTTGAACGCCATCAGGTGCCCGCCAGCATCGACGACGCAGATGCTGACGATTTGTTTGAGCTCTTTGGCCTTTTCGATGGCGGCGTTGACGATTATGTCGCAGCCTTCCTGACTGAGTTTAAACGATGGTACGGTTTTCATGATTTACCTCCCCAAGTGTTATTGATTTGTGATGCAAAAAGGTTTCAGGAAGAGATCCCTCACGTTGTTCAGGATGACACCGCGGAGAATGTCATGCTGAGTCCTTCGAATGATCTCAGGATAAACTCCGCGAAACAGCTCGTCCTATGTAATGTGATAATCTCGATTTTTCACCTCCTAATAGTTAAAACTCACCGCGGGCGCAAACAGTCCGCCTTCAGCCTTCAGGTTCTCGACTCGCTCTTTCCCGAGGAGATTTAAGAAACCTCGATGATCCTCGACTCCAAACACCCACTTCTTGAGCCACTGCTCGAAGCCATCACGCGTCCGGGTTGCTTTGTGATATTCGAAGTAAAAATCGTCATCCCGCCGCACATAGCCTTGCGTCGGTGATGGAAACGAGCCGAAAGGTTCATGCACAACACTCGACACAACGAAACCGGGAATCACAGTGCGGTTGGGATCACTAAGGATGACTTCATGATCGACGACTTCCTCGCAAGTGAGGATAACTTTTTTTGCCGCGAGCGCGGCTTCGCGCATGACGCCGAAATTGCCCCAGACATGGGCATTGCCTTGCGCATCGGCGCGTTGAACATGGAGAATGGTCACGTCAGGCCGGATCGCGCGAACTGCGACAAGCTCTTCGTCAGTGAATGGGCAGCGGATGGATTGGAATTGATCGCTCGTGCGAAATTCACTTCCTTGAACTGTTCGCGTCGGTAAGAAGGGGAGCCCCATAGCTGCTGCTTGCAGCCCCTGGCCGATGGTGAAGTTCGAATGCTCCTCGATAACTATCGAGTGCGGTATGCCGGATTCCGCCGCGCGCCGGTAGTTGTGTCCCAGCCCGGCAGCGACGTTGCCGACCCACGAAGCGATGATCTTTTTCACGCAACCCGCACCAATGAGCTGGTCGAATTGCATGTCGGAGATCGGACAGATCAGTGTAAGATCTTGTCGCTTCTGCCGCATGATCTCATGGCTTGCTGCGAAGGGAATCAGCGATTCGAGGCCGCAGCCGATCGCGAGTGACATGCCGTCTTCGACGTCGAGAGCGATGGCGTCGTGCAGCAGGCGAAGCTTGTCCATACTTGATTCCTGTATCTGCTCGGGAGCCTCAGTTCAACTATTCCTATCGCCTGCCTACGTAAATCGCCAAGGCGGATGATAAGTGCCGAAAACCATTTGCGCTGATGCGCCTGTTTGTCGCGGTAATAGTTGGCAAGTCGGACGCGGAGGACGATCCCGGTAAGCCCGTAGTAAGCGGTGCCTGGGGCCAGATCTAACCGCCGCGGAAAGAACGTGGAATAGAGGAGCAAATCATTGGTTATGGCAGGCTGCTTCGGACATCGGACCGGTACAAGGCTGTGATCCGACTATCGTTGACACGGTCCAGCTTCATTGGTTAATGTTCCGTCCAACTCGCGCGAAAGCGCGGATTAATTCTCGGAGGTAAGTGTTCATGTTTTGCACTGAATGCGGCAAACAAGTCGAACAGGGGAAAAATTTCTGTGGAAATTGCGGCGCAAGAGTGGCTAAGGCAACTGAGCCGATCCCATCAAGCACTGTAGAAGAAGTTCAGACGCCGGCATCGACTCCCACGCAAGCAGCGCCGCGAGCCGCATCGGAAGGGCTTTCGGCCCCAGGAACGCGTCCGGCGGCGATCTCACCAATTCGAGAAGGTCGCGGCATCAATACTGCGTTGATCATCGGCGTCGTTTTTGCGCTTATCATCGCTGCCGGGACGGGCATTTATTTCGGCACGGATTTGTTGCGCCGACCGGTCAAGCAGGAGCCCGTTCCCGTGGAGCAGGCCAGGGTTGCGCCGCAAGCGCCACCGGGTACGGTGGAAGAACCGAAAATTGCCGGCGAAACGAGTGACAGCAATCTCGCCTCGACGGTTCAGCCGCCCGAATCCGCGCAACAAGCACCGGCGGGAGGGTCCAAATCCGGGCCCGCTCCTTCATCTGCTTCCCAGCGCGGAGCTAATCCCGGGATCTATGAAGTCCTTCGCGCCACAACCGTCTTTGAGGGACCCTCGGGATCTTCTAGGGTCTTAGCCAATATCCCGGCAGGAACACGAGTGAGCGTGGTGAATTCCAACGGGGACTGGCTTGAGGTCCATTCGAAAAGTGGTAATCCGCCCGGATTTATTCGCCGCGACGACGCTAGTTTTGTAGGGAAGTCAAACTAGACCGAGCCGAGTCTTGCGGGCGGTCCCGACGAGCGTAATTCTTTAATGGCCATCCATAGGGTCGGGTGGGTGGTATCTTTACGAATCGTTGATGATACGTCTCCATCGACCGAAAGGCTTGCCAATGTCTCGAATCGCTAGGTTGGTTCTAGCATTCGTGCTCGTCGGATTTAGCGTTAACCTCTTGGTCGAACCACAATCACTTCTCGCCCAGCAGAAACCCAAACTGCGTCCGCTTAGAATCGCGCTGCCGAGCCACACCATCGCTGCCACTCATTTCTATGTCGGCAAAAGTCTAGGAATCTTCGAAAGCCACGGTTTTGAACCGCAAATCTTGGTACTGGAGCCGCGCGCCGCACTGGCCGCGCTCATGACCGGGGACTTGGATTTCTACACCGCCACGGGAACCACGACGCGCGCCGCACTGCGCGGCGTGCCGGTGCGCGTGATCATGGTCGGATTGAACCGGCCCGATCACGTTCTCGTTGCATCCAAGGAGATAACCAGCGTCGAGCAACTCCGCGGCAAGGTACTCGGCGGTTACACCGCGCAAGCTACCGTTAATACCATTCTCATCGAACTTTTGCGGCGAAGGGGACTCAAGCCGGACGACTACAAGATTCTCAACGTCGGCACGGCGCGGCTTGCTGCACTCACCGCCGGCAATGTTCCGGCGGCGGTACTGAACGGCCTCGAAACAGTTAAAGCCGTTAGACAAGGTTTTCGCCCGCTCGCGAGAGCTGCGGATGAAATCGAGCTCGCCACCGGCGGTCTTGGCACAGCGATGACGAGCTTACAGAGCAAACGAGACGTCTTTCGCTCGGTGGTGCAGGCGGTGCTGGAAAGCATCCGGATAAGCGCCACGCAAAAGGAAAGAGTGTTACCGGTGTTGATGAAACAATTTGCCATACCACAGGAGGACGCGAATTTAATCCTGGACATCGTTCACAAGGGTTGGGCGCTCGACGGCCGGCCAACACCCGGCAGCCAAAAGTTTGAGTTCGACCTCGCCCAGCGTGAAATGGGGTTAAAAGAACCACCGAAGCCGGAGCAGGTGTATGATTTTTCATTGCTGGATGAAATCGCAAAGCGATAAAGCAAAGGATCCAGGGTAAGGACGCGATTGATCGCGTCCTTGAGACGGAAGAGAAAAGTTTGGTTAACCGAAAATCCGATGTTCTTCACTCTTGCGATCTTCAATTACCGTTCGTTGCGCGACATCGTCATTCCGCTCCGGCAGCTCAATGTGCTCACGGGTCCGAACGGGAGCGGAAAATCGAACGTCTATCGCGCTCTTCGCTTGCTTGCGGAAACGGCTCAAGGTCGCGTCATCCCTTCACTTGCTCGGGAGGGAGGACTTCAGTCGACACTTTGGGCCGGCCCGGAGTCATTCTCTCGCGCCGTCATCGGAGGCGATCACCCGGTTCAAGGAACCGCACGTAAACGGCCGGTGAGTTTACAGCTTGGCTTCGCCGGAGATGAATTCGGGTACGCGATCGACCTAGGTCTCCCACCTCCATCTCGCTCAGCATTTGCGCACGATCCTGAGATCAAACGAGAATGCATCTGGCATGGCGAGGTGTTGCGTCCCGGCTCGCTTCTGGTGGATCGCCGCGGCCCAGTTGTGCGCACGCGGGGCGAGGACCGCGAGTGGAACATGATCAGTCAAAACTTATCGACCTTTGATAGCATGATGACTCATTGTGCGGATCCTCGAAACGCGCCGGAGATGCTCGTGCTCAGGGAGCAAATGCGTGGATGGCGGTTCTACGATCAATTCCGAACGGATTTACAGGGTCCCGCGCGACTGCCCCAGGTCGGCACCCACACGCCGGTGCTGAGTAACGACGGCGCCGACTTAGCCGCCGCTCTGCAAACAATCGAAGAGATAGGTGACCGGGAGTCACTGAGTGACTCGGTAAAGGATGCATTCCCAAGCGCAAGCGTTTCGGTCACGAATACCGACGGTCGGTTCGAGGTGGAGATGCGGCAGCACGGGCTGCTTCGTCCGCTTAAAGCTATGGAGCTTTCCGACGGAACACTGCGCTACTTGCTTTGGGTGGCCGCACTCCTCACGCCGCGACCGCCGGGCTTGCTGGTACTGAACGAACCCGAAACCAGCCTGCATCCTGACTTGCTGCCGGCGCTGGCACGGCTGATCGCTCGTGCTGCAGAACGTTCGCAAGTGTTGGTTGTGTCACACGCTTCTCGGCTAATCGGCGCGCTTCAAGAGCAGGCGAAATGTCACTCGATCGTGCTGGAAAAAGAGTTCAGCGAAACCAAGCTCTCGGGATCGGACAAACTGAAGGGGCCTGTATGGCACTGGCCATCACGATAAGCAGTGGATCTCATATTCTCCCTAACGGCGACGGACGAAAGCGATTGGATTCTAAGAATGGCTTCCCTGTCCTCGATGATCACCTGCAGAGCAACGTCCCAGGACTGTTTTTACCAGCATGTGCGCGACCCAAGATTTCGGTCCTTTTTTCGCGTTCACGGCTGCGGTCCGAACTTCGGCAAAACTGATCGGTGCCGCGTTGCGCGGCTGAGGGGTCATGATGATTACGGCAGTTCGTTTGTCGATCGCCTTCGACAGCCAGGGAAACTTTTAAGGACAAACTTCCGCCGTGCTCTGCGATGCGCATTTGGGTCTTATTTCTCGCGGGCCCGCAGCCTTGAGAGTAATCTCGCCGAGCGGCGGAACGTTCTTGGAAGCGATTCATCGCGGACGAGGCGCGCCCCTTCAGGATGATATTCCAGTACAAGCTTGCGCGTGTGAAATGCTTCGAGCTCGGCGCGGTGCCCGACACTGACAACGGTGGCTTCAGGGAGCCGCTCCAGGACCAGTTGCATCAACTGTTCCTGGCTCAAAGGATCGAGGGCGGCGGTGGCCTCGTCCATCACGATGATGTTGGGACGCTGGATAAGCGCGCGGGCAAATGCGAGCCGCTGCTTTTCTCCGCCGGAGAGTATGTGTTCCCAGCGTGTGTCTTCTTCATCAAGACGGTCGAGAAAATGCCCCAACCCCACTTCCTCGACGGTTTTACGGACCACGGCATCGTCAACCGACTCGGGCGACAGGGGATAGGTCGCGGTACGGCGCAGCGTTCCGAGCGGCACATAGGGCTGCTGCGGCATCAAGAACAGCCCTTCGAATTTGATCAGGATCTCGCCCCCGCCCCACGGCCACAGGCCGGCGATCGCGCGCACGAGCGTGCTCTTGCCGGTGCCGGATTCGCCGACGACGAGCACCTTCTCGCCGGGGGTGATCGCGACATCAGCTTCGTTCACTACCGCGCTCCCATCGTTCAAGGTAACCGAGAGGTTCCGCAACCGGAGCGCCCCATCCTCGGTTTCCCGGCGAACAATTCGACCGGTCGTTTCTTCGCGGTCGGCGCGCTCCAAGTGGTCGAGTGAAACCAGCAATGAGGCGAGTCGTCGCGCCGAGGCGGTCCAATCGGCGAGGCGCGGATAGTTTTCTACCAACCAATTGAACGCCGTCTGGACGATGAGGAACGCGGAGGCCGCCTGCATGACTTCGCCGAGAGTCATGGTCCCGCCGACGTACTTTGGGGCGCATAGGAGGATCGGAATGATTGGCGCGATGCCGCTACTGGTCTGCGAAACAATGGTGGTGCGGATGTACTGCATCATGAGGTCGCGCCAGCGCTGGCGGACTGTCATGAATGCTGCGTCCAGGCCGGCGCGCTCCTCATTCTCGCCCCCGAGCATCGCGATGCTCTCGCCATTTTCGCGCAAACGCGTCAGCTCATACCGGTACTCGGCCTCCGCCTGGTTCTTATTCTCGGCAACGACCACGAAGCCGCGGGCGATACTGACCATCGATCCGCTGGCCAGCACCGCGTAGAGGAAAGCCGCGACCACCAAAAACCCCGGGATGCGAAGCATCGTGCTTCCCATCGGAATCGTGAGCTCGCCGCCGATGAACCAGAGCACGCCGATGAAGGTGATCGCCGAGATGACGGCCGAGAAAACGCCCATCGCAAACTCGACTGGGGCGTCGACACTCAGGCGCAGATCCTCAGCCACGCGATGTTCCGGGTTGCTGTGATCGCCCGGAACCAAGTTGAGTTGATAATAACGGCCGCTGGTAAGCCACTGATCTAGCACGTGCGCGTTCAGCCCGAGGATCAGGGGCAAGAAGATGATCGACTGGTACAGCACCTCGTTGCCATCGCGGTTGCCGAGCGCATCGAACATGGCGCGGTGCCATACGTTCAACCGGTACTGAAGACCGAGATTCACGAGTGCAATCGTGATCACCGTGAGCGTCAGTAACCAGGCCGTGCGCCCACCGCCTTGGCGCCAGAAGCCCAGAGCCGCTTCCCAAAAACGCGCGAGGAGGTACTGCCTGGTTTGTTGGTCGTCGTCCTCAATCATTGCTCGCCTTTCTTCCGCCGGGTCCGCGCGCTTCTCCCGAGGGCAAGCATCGCGGGCTCATATTGTCGTATCAGCGGTCTAAGCCATGAAACCGAAGTACTATTCTGAAACGGCTCGACCTAAATCGATTTATTGTAACCCATCGGCGTAGGGAGCCGGGAGATACCTGAGGGCGTGTGCGCGCGAAAAGCCGGAAGCACGTTAATCCAACCAGACTGCTTCGGTGAGTTAGCCTGACCTAATCGAAGGCAAGAAGGCAATGCACCTTTTGTTTTGGCTAGGTTCTCAGGCCCGCCGACAAAGTGAAGGCATCTCTGCGGATATAAACGTGTCCCGCGTCTCGGCGGTTAACTAATTCCTCGACGAGCTTCACCAGCGGTTTTCGCGCGTCGAGATATTCCTTTCTCGGCGGCGCGGTTTTAAGTGCGTCGACGAATTCGGGGCCAGCGTAAAAGCGGAGGAGCAAGTCTTCATCCGAAAGGTTAGGCCCGCCATATTGTTTTCTGACTTCTTCCAATGACGGGTTGCGTACTTCGAATTTTTCCAGCTCGCGGGCGCGCGGGCGGTCGAGGATTTTGGCTTTCACTTCCGGGGCTGTGTATTCCGCGCCTTCTTTTCCCCACAGCCCAAGCGCGTACTGGATCACTTGATCGGTGACTTCTTTGTATCTCTCGCCGATGATGATGTTGATCGCGGCCTGGCTGCCGACGAACTGGGCGAAGGGTGTGACCATGATCGGATAGCCAAGCTCGGCTCTGACTTGAACGATTTCTTCGAGGACGCTCTGCATCTTGTCTTCCTTGCCGAGCAATTTAAGTTGGTGGCGCAGGTTGGAAATCATTCCGCCGGGAACCTGATGCTGGTACCAGGTTTCGTCGTATTCACGCGGCGCGCCGATCGGTAGGCCTTCTTCCTCTGCCACACGGCGAAAGTGTTGCTCCACCGGTTCCAGAACTTTTTCGTTGACCATCGGTCTATAGCCGAGGGCGCGCAGGTTGCGCGCGACGTTGAAGATGGACGGTTGCGCCGAGCCGTTTGCGAGCGGCGGCACGGAAGTATGGACGATACGGATGCCTTGTTTCACAACTTCCAGGAGGTTAAACGGCGCGAGACCGTTGTTACAGTGCGCATGGAATTCGACGGGAACATCGCCGGCGTTGTCGAGCACGATGCGGGCTAGTATACGCGTGCGGTCGGGTGTGAGCATGCCGCCGACATCCTTGAAGCAAACACGGTACGGTTTCATAGCGGAGGCCCCGCGCGCCTTGCGCGCGTAGTATTCATCGGTATGGCGCGGCGAGATGGAGTAGATAATGTTGACGACGGACTCCATCCCGAGTGTTTTCAGCTCGCTGACTTCCTTTTCTAATTCGTCGTAATCGTTCCAAGGGTCCGAGAGTCTGGTCAGCGTAATTCCATAATGAACGACCCGCTCGATGATGAGGCGCGGAATACACGCGGGGGTCAGAGTGAAACCGCTGCTAAGTCCACCGTGATAGCGGAGACGGGTGTTCTTGATTTCTTTCTGGCCGTAACGTACCCAATCCCATGGATTGTCACGCTGTTCGCGCACGACTTTTTTGAATCGCCCACTGACGAAGAACTCCATGCCGTCAAAACCGGCTTGATCCATATGGCGCAGCACCGGATGCATCATGCCGGTGGTCATGTTGTGCGCCCACAGGCTGGTGTTGCCGTCGCGCAAGGTTGTGTCGATGATGCGGATTTCGTCCATGATTTTCCCTCGATTTTTGGGCTGTGTGAGCAATAGCGCACGTCGATGGAATTAGGCAAGGGAAGCGAGGTGTTTGACATCTATGTTTCTACGCGAGTATGAGAGCGCAAATCAAGATGGAAGGAGGATTCTCACAGTGCAGAGAATCATCACTTCAAAGCGTGCAATCGCATGGATAGCATTCGCTACGGTCATAATCTTGTTTCCTGACTCGATCTTCGCGCAGCAGAAGCCCAAGCTCCGACCGCTGCACATCGCGCTGGCGAATCACTCTGTCAGCATGACGGCGATTTATGTCGCAAAGCATCTGGGCATCTTTGAGAACTACGGTTATGACGCGCGTGTCTTGGTCCTGGAACCGCGAGCTGCGCTCGCAGCGCTCTTGACCGGCGACCTGCACTTTTATACTGCCATCGGTTCCACGGGCAGGGCGGCGCTCCGCGGCGTTCCAGTCCGAGTTGGCTTGGTCGCGTTGAATCGTTCTGATTTCATGCTGGTTGCCGCTAAAGAAATCGCAAACATTGAACAACTGAGAGGCAAGGTAATCGGTGGCTATGTCGCGCAAGGCACGGTCAACGTTGTCCTTACTGAATTGCTGCGGCGCAAAGGATTGCGACCCGACGATTACAAGGTAATCAATGCCGGAACGGCGCGGGCCGCCGCGCTGGCAAGCGGAAACGTCCCCGCCGCCTTGGTCAACAGCGTTGAGACAGTGCGGCTCGTGAAGCAGGGGTTTCATGTGCTCGCGCGAGCAACGGACGAATTGGAGATTCCGCAGAGTGGATTGGGGTTCTCAGTGGCCGCTCTCCAGTCGCAACGGGAATTTCTTCGAACTGCGGCGCAGGCCGTGTTAGAAGCCATCCGCGTGATAGCCGCGCAGAAAGATAAGACGTCAACCGTGCTCATGAAACAGTTAGCTCTGTCACAGGATGAGGCGTCTTACGTCTATGACGCAATCCACAAAGGCTGGGCATTGGACGGAAAACCAACACCGGGGGCAATGAAATTGGAGTTCGAACTCGATCAACGGGATATGGGGCTGAAGGAACTACCCAGGGCCGAGCAAATATACGATTTTTCGTTGCTGGATGAATTGGCGAGGCGGTAGGGCATCGAACGGGATGCGCTGCTAAAGACAAAAAGGTATACTTCGAAGATGATTGAAAGAGACACCGAGCCTGATATCCCTCGCACAGATGCCGAAGTTCCAGTGGGAAAATATCCAGTGCGACGCGTACTGCGTATCTTGTGCCTTGTGATCGTCGCGATTGGCGGAGCCGCCGCTTGGTACTTCCAACTTGGCGTTTCTTCACAAGTCAAACATAAACGTTTTGTCACATCGGCGCGTGAAAGCCTCAGGCGGGACAAGGTCCAGGAAGCGATTGCCGCTTTCACGAAAGCGGTTAACGTCGATCCAAACTCTGTGGAAACATATCATGAACTGGGCATGGCATACCTCCGTGCCGGCAATCAACGGCAGGCATTTAGACAATTCCAGCGCGCGGTTCAGCTGAACCCCAATCTAATTCCGCCGCGCTTTCAGCTGGCGCGCTTGCTGGCATTGAATCGGGCTTTAGTGCAGGCTGATGAGCATCTCATAAAGATTCGCGAGATAAATCCAAACGCGATCGAAGGTGTGTTGCTCGCCGCCGAGATCGCCTTGGCTGAAAAGAACCTCGATCTAGCACTCGAAATCTTGCGCGCCGCCGTCGCGCGTCAACCGAATGAGATCATTTTTCACCTGAACAGCGCTGCGATTTATATGGCGAAACAGGACTACCGGTCCGCCGAAGATGCCTACAAAAAAGCGCTTGATCTCGATCCAAAATCCTCTCTCGCCCGCGCCGCGCTAGCGACGGTTTTTTTGGCGCAGGGAAAACAGGAAAAAGCCGAACAAGAATTGCTCACAATGACGAACGCTGAGCCGGAAAATGATGAATTGGTCCGGATACTGGGCAATTTCTATACCCGTACCCGGCAACTCGACCAATTGGAAAAACTCTATCGCAATCTACTTGTGAAAAAACCAGACTCTCTAGTCGCTAGGAAAGTTCTGGCCGAGCTTTCTCTAAGCAATGGCGATCTCAAGCAGGCACGAGAATTCACCGATGCGATCCTGAAAGCCGATCCAGATGACCTTCAAGGACGTTTCTTTCAGGGACGCCTATTCTTAGCCGAGAAAAACTACGAAAAAGCGAGCCAGTTGTTGACCGGTGTGACCCTCGATTCGCCTGAACATGCGCCGGCCCATTATCAGCTCGGCATCGCGAAGTTGGGGATGGGAGAGATAGACGTAGCCCGTCGCGTCTTAATCAAAGCGACTGAATTGAATCCAAGCTGGGTCCCACCGCGGTTGGAGCTGGCCAGGCTATATCTAGCCAACGGCGCTTATCAATTAGCTGTCCAGGAAAGCCTAAAGGTCTTGGATCTGTACCCTGATAACCGGGCGGCTCTCTATACCGCCGCCGGGGCACAGTTTAAGAAAGGCGAGTACGATGAAGCGCTGGAGTTATTCTCGCGCATTCAAAGAAGTTACCCAAAAGACGCGGCGGTTCATATAGGTTTGGGCGGCGTCTACATGGCGCAATCCAAGTTCGCCCTTGCTTTAAAAGAGTGTGAAGAGGCGCTGCGCCTGGATCCCAATCGTATCGATGGGCTGGATCTGATTGCCCAGCTAATGGTCAAAGAGGGCAAGACTCAAGAGGCGTGGAAGCGCGTCGAACGCCATTTGGACAAAACCAATGACCAAGCTGCGGTCTTTCATATTCTCGGTGAGCTCAGCGTCGGTGCCGGTGACACGAAGAAAGGCATCGGCTATTTCGAGAAAGCGCTAGCGATCAACCCGAACCTGGTTTCCGCTTATCTCAAGATCGGTGACCTCTACGCCGGGCAACAGGCCTTTGATCAAGCGATCGCGGCATATCTCAAAGCGGTCGAACGCGCGCCAAAATCGATCGAACCGCGTATGCACGTCGCGATGATCTACGACCGCAAGAAAGACTACGGCAAAGCAAACGAATTTTATGAAAAGATCCTCGAGCTGGACAGTAATTTTGCCCCTGCGGCCAACAATCTGGCTTGGAACATCGCCGAGCATGGGGGAAATCTTGACGTTGCTGTGCGTTGGGCGCAAAGGGCGAGAGAAACCGATCCCGACAACCCAAAATTTGCGGATACTCTCGGCTGGGTTAGTTACAAGCGCGGTTTGTTCCCTAAAGCGGTCGATCGGCTCAAGGAAAGCAGCGACAGGTTAGGAAACAAGAACCCGACCGTGCTGTACCACTTAGGGATGGCATACTATGGCGCCGGCAAACGGGACGAGGCCCGTGAAACCTTGGTCAAAGCACTTGCACTCAGCCGGGATTTCAATGGCGCGGACGAGGCGATGAAGACCGTGGCGGTGCTTGGGGGTAGCTAGCCGCGTTACGGCCGCCAGAACGATGATCGTTCGCTACGCAAGACGGCGCATCAACCAGGAAGTGGCAAGAAAGCCAACTCCAAGCATGAGCAATGAGGATGGTTCCGGAACGCTGGCTAATTGGGCGATCTGATCCGCTCCTAACTGATCCTCACGATTTACGCTAGGCATTGATAAATTCACTTCCAAGTTATCGATTGCGATCTTGCTTCTATTGATTCCGATGAACTCTAAGGTATGGATGGGCTTGTCAAAAAAGACCGGATCGATACTCTCCATTACTCCGCTTCTTTTTTCTGCCTTGGTAAGAAGATGCTGGAAAACTATAACTCCGTCGGCCTTGATGAGAATACCAACTCCTCTTTTAAAAACCAGGGAATCGACGGAGAAGGAACTTATCGGTGACGCGTCGAACGACAGTGTAATACCAGGGTTTCTTGCATTGCCACTTTTCAAGTATGCATCGTAAGCGGGACTGAGACCGCCGGCCGCTTGAGCAGCTTGAGCACCCTTCGGTGCACTGGTCACTATCTGAGGACCCGGGCCGACCGTGATGTCAGACCCGTAGAGGCGTTCCATGTAAGACTCAATCGCAGCCGCCTGCTGGGATTTTTTCTTAGGAACGTTAAGTTCATTAAAATCAAACAAACTATCCGCAAAGACCGGCTGATTATATAGGAAAATGCTCAACAGTAAGAACGACCAAAAAAAACGCTTCGTCAGGATGGTTTTTCGGATAGTGATCATAGAAACTCTAACTACTTCCGCGCAAATGCCATGCCGCGCAATAAGCCCTGGATTTTCCAAGAGAAAATCTTGGCTGCATTAAAAGAAGCTGTAAAATCATGTTACACATTTTTTATGGATTAGCACCAATCGATGTAAGTTGTTGAAAACTATCGGAGAAACTCTGGATCACAAAGTGTAAATAATCTGAACAGTAATTTGCCGAAAGACGTATTTGATTACATTCTAACTAGGGATCCAGCTACGGCGCACGGCGCCGCAACCCTCCTGCGTTCTGTCGGCAGCAGAACGAAAATGTAAGATAACTCAGGCAACAGTAGAACGGCCAAGATTAGCCTTCGAACCGCTTAAATTTCGGCAGCCAGATTTCCGGCGAGGCTTGTTCGAATGCCACCGTCACTTTCATGCCGAGCTTGACGTCTTCCACCCCACAGCCCACAACGTTGGTGATCATGCGCGGGCCCTCGTCGAGATCGACCCAAGCGATAACGTAAGGAATGTCGGGTTCAAAAGCTTTCGACGCGGCACGGCCGACGACTTGGCGGATAACGGTGAAAGAATAAATTTCTCCCTTACCGCTCATGGGCGTCCACTCGAGACGCTCGCTGCCGCACTCGTTACAGGACGGACGGGGAGTCCAAACCCAGGCGCGGCAATCGCTGCAGCGCTGCATGACGAGTTTCTGTTGCGCGGCGGCGTCCCAGAACGGTTTCGCTTCGGTGGTAACTGCCGGCAAGGGTTTTTTTAGCGTTGCTTCAGCCATGTTTGTCTTACGCTTCGTTTCCCAAGATAGCTACCGCGCAGCAACCGAGATTCTTGCCATAGGGAAGAACACCGAGTCCGCTTACCAGTCCCGTTTTCGCATTAGGTACTTGGCGCTCGCCGCCTTCATCGCGCAGTTGTCGCACGGCTTCGATGATGTGCAATGTGCCGCCCGCGGTCGAAGGCTGTCCACAGTTGATCATGCCGCCGCCTGTCTGGATCGGTAGTTGACCTTTGAACGTAAAATCCGTTCGTTCGTAAAAACTCACATCGCCCTTAGCACAGAAGCCGAGGTCTTCGATCTGCAAGTAAACGACGATGATATAGTCGTCGTAGAGTTGCAAAAAATTAATGTCGCTGTGTTTTATCCCAGCCATGTCCATCGCCACTTTGCCCGCGTCTTTCACGCCCATGACGAGAGCATCGGAGCCGGCGCGCGGCCCGTAGGATGGATTGCTCCGTTCGCCAAAGCCTTTCAAATAAATGGGCTTCTTGCGCAGCGTCTTGGCCCGTTCAGGGGATGCCAAAATATAGGCTCTGCCGCCATTCGCCGGCATGACACAATCGAGCAAACGCACGGGGTCCGCAACCAAGCGCGACTCCTTGTAGTCCTGAATGGTGATCGGTTTGCGCAAATAGGCGAGCGGATTCAAGCTCGCGTGATAGCGGCCGGCGACGGCGATCTTGCCGAAATGATCGAGCGTTGCGCCGTACTGGTGCATGTAGCGGCGCATGACCATGGCGATCTTGCTGTTCGGACCCATGGTACCGTACGGGATTTCCCAGTCGCGCATGTCGCCGGGCTGGATGCCACCGCCGAAATGTTCGGAGAAGGGCGCCGCTGCGCCGATCACGAGCGCGATGTCGATCAGCCCTGAATTGATCGCCGCCGCCATCCCGCCCAGCAGCGACACAGCACCCGCGCCGCCAGTGGCGCCGCCCAGAAGAAACCCTGGCGTGATGCCGAGGATCTCCGCGACCTCTTCAGGCCAGAAAGGTTGAGGGTAAGCGGTAGGGATGGTGACGCCGAGACCCTGGCCTTGAAAATCTTTTAAGCTTACACCGGCGTCTTCGAACGCCAGCTGCATCGCCCAGGAGATATATTCCGCGCTCGACTTGCGCGGCTCCCCCGGCTTTGAGCCAAGACGGTCCGTGGGCGTCTCGCCGATACCGACAATCGCGGCTTTGTTTCGAATGCTCATGGGTAATTACAGTGGACCATAGGTCAGCGATAATTTTATTTCAAGGCAAATATTCAAGCTGTGGAATTCCCTTGACAGAAGCCAAGGCTATCGGTAGAGCATCCTGTCATAAATTCCTGGCTCTAGCATGACAATATTAATGGCGGCGGCCCGGGAAGTGGAGTCGGCATGCTCAAGACACTGAACTTGTTTGTCAGTGTGTTTTCAAAAATGTGCCGTGAAATAAGATTCATCACGCGGGCCGGAGTTATCGCCGTCTCACTGTTACTTTTTTGCGGAATTGCCCGCGCCGAGAAATTCGTTGTAGCGTGGGCGGCGGTCAGCGCCTTGAATTCGCCGTTTTGGGTGATGAACGATGCCGGTTTTCTGAAACAGGAAGGTTTGGACATCGATTTCGTCTATATCGCCAGTTCACCGACGGTCGCGCGTGCGACTCTGGCCGGCGATCTCGCGATCTCTGCTTCTAATGGCCAGGTGATTGTTGATGCAGGTCTTAATGGTGCGGATTTGATCGCCATTGGAGCGGTTACCAACGTCGTTGCGTTCTATGTAATGGCTCACCCGGAAATAAAGACCGTTCGCGATTTGAAAGGAAAGGCGGTCGGCGTGACCCGCTTCGGCGCCGCGACGGACTTCGGAATGCGTATTCTCTTAAACAAATACGGCTTGGAGCCGATTAAAGATGTTCCGTTAGTGCAGATCGGCGGCATGCCGGAGCTTACCACCGCGCTTACGAAGAAAGCGGTCTTGGCCGCGCCTATGTCGCAACCGATGGCGTACGTCGTGCAGCAGGCGGGGCTCAAAATGATTGCCAATCTCGCCAAGGAGGGAATCCCCTTCATGCACTTGGGCTTCCTGACGACAAGAAAATTCATCAGGGAACATCGGCCGCAGGCAAAGAGTTTTCTGCGAGCGTACGGCAAGTCGATTCAATTTATGTACACGCACAAAGAAGAAACGCGCGCGATCTTTGCCCGGTACACTAAGATTCAAGATCAAGGGATGCTTGACGGAAGCATTCAGTACGCCTTTGATTTCATGGAAAAGATCCCACTGGTGAAGGCACAGGCATTCCAAGTGACGTTGGATCAAGCCGCCAAGAACAATCCGAAAGCCAAGCAGGCTAAGCCGGAGCAGTTCTTCGATAATAGTATGGTTCAGGAGCTGATCGACGAGGGTTTCTTCGCGAAGCTGTGGGGAAAGTAACTCAGTATAACTGGAGTGGTGGAGTAATGGCCCCCCGATAGAAACATTCGGGGGTAACGACTTTAGGAGAATATCACCAAGGTTTGTCGATATCCCGCGGTTCGCTGCGGGCGCCCTTCATTGCCAGTACTCCAGTACACCAATGCTTCAGCGAAGCATGTTGCAAGCCGCGACTCAATCACATGTAACCATGCGGAAGGAAAATGAACGATGACGCTGATCCTCAACAACGAAGATGTTCAAAGCGTTCTTACAATGGAAATTACCATGAAGGCGCTCGAACAGGCTTATGCCGAGCTGACGCGACAGGAAGCCGTCTGCCGCCCGCGCATCGATATCCAGATTCCGACTAAAGACCCCAAGAAGATTTATCAATGGGGAACCATGGAAGGCGGCTCCATATCCGGCTATTTCGCTATCCGCATGAAGTCGGATGTTATCTACGAACAGGAATATCAAGGCGCGATCACGCAGGAGAAGTACTGCGTCCGCCCCGGGAGATTCTGCGGTTTGATCCTGTTGATCAATATTCAGAACGGAGAACCACTTGCTTTGATCAATGACGGTTACCTCCAGCACATGAGGGTGGGCGCGGATTCCGGCATTGGAACAAAGTATATGGCTCGTGAAGACGCGGAGGTCGTCGGGATGATCGGGTCGGGAGGCATGGCGCGCTCCCACGTTGAATCAAATCATTTTTGCAAGCCAGGAAAATCAAGAAAATAAAAGTTTACAGCCCTACAAAAGCCCATCGTGAGGAGTACGCGAAAGAGGTCAGTGAGAAATACGGTTTGGAGGTTGTGCCGGTTAGCACGCCCAGAGATGCGTATAGAGGCGCCCACATTGTCGCCGGCTGCACGGATTCGTCGGTACCAATCGTTTTCGGCAAATGGCTGGAAGAGGGCACACATGTCACTTGCGTTGGCGGAAAACCGGACGAGGACACGTTGAAACGCGTTGATGTTTCTTTGCGTCTGGGCAACGCGCCGGCGCCGTGGGGATTGCCGGAGTTTGGTCTTGCAGACGAACAGATTACCTACGCCGCCATGCCCAATGATAATGCTGACTTCCAGATGAAACGCGTTGGGGAGCGTGGCCACGGAGTGATTGCCGAAGATCGTGCCGTCTTTCTCGAAGAGCTTCTAACCGGCAAGAAGAAGGGACGCACGTCGGCAAAGCAGATCACTTATTCGGAGCGGGGTAATATTCAAGGCGC
The DNA here is from genome assembly GCA_005879255.1 of Deltaproteobacteria bacterium. Next base: position 7,807 of record VBKY01000186.1, on the reverse strand, counting down.
GCAGTTTTTTGCCGTTGCAGGCAAAGTTTATGAATTGGCGAAGGCGAAAGGACTGGGAAGAGAAATTCCAACGGAGTGGTTGCTGCAGGATATCCGAGACTAATAACCGTGCTCGTGTTCGTGGTTCGTGTTCGTTAAGAATTCCGAGCCGACCACGATCACGAGTCACGAACACGGATTTGGAGTCTTCATGCCATTGTTTCTCAATAACGACGATGTAGACCAGCTACTCACCATGAAAGACACCATGGAGGCGTTGGAGATTCTCTATCGTGAAATGGGCGAAGGTGCAGCCGTGACGACACCCCGTTCGGATGTGCACAGCCCAACGGCGGCGGCGCAGAGCGCCGAAGGGCCGATGGCGCATTATTTAAAGAGCATGAGTGGCGCCAGCCCGCACTTCGGCACGGCAGCGCTGCGCTTCTCGTCGGATATCGTCGCATGGCGCGACAGCGGCGGCGGCATGCGCCGCGAGAAGCTGCCGATGCTGCCGGGCAATCGCTGGATGGGCATCGTTATGTTGTTTAGCTCGGCGAATGGAGAGCTGCTCGCGATCATGAACGACGGCGTGTTACAGCGATTTCGAGTCGGCGGCGCCAACGGCGTGGCGACGAAATATCTGGCGCGGCAAAATGCTGCGACCGTCGGGTTGATCGGATCAGGCTGGCAGGCGGGCACGCAGGTGATCTCCGTATGCGAAGCAAGGCGGATCAAAAAAATCAAAGTCTTCAGTCCGACGAAAGCAAATCGCGAGAAATTCGCCAGCGAGACCAGCGAACGCGTCGGTGTCGAGATTGTTCCAGTTGAATCCTACCAGGAAGCCGTCAAAGCAGTAGACATCATCATCACATCCACGAACTCGCGCACGCCGTTTCTTGGCAAATGGGCTCTAGCGGAAGGGATTCATATCAGCGCCATGCAGCGAGACGAATTCGATGACGAGGCGCTGCTGACGTGCAAGCCGTTAGTGCTGCACACGCACGCGACCGAAAATAACGTGACCTCGTCGGCGCTCGCTCACTTCGAACGCAGTGACTTCAAGTTGCGCGATCATCCGACCGATCGCGCCATCGACTGGAAGTCGTTGCCGACATTGCCGGATCTTTTATCGGGCAAAGTCAAAGGACGAGAATCCGATAGTCAGATTACCGGCTTCGTCAACAACATCGGTATGGGAGCGCAATTCGCCGCGGTGGGCAAGAAAGTGTACGACGCCGCCAAAGCAAAAGGCGCCGGTCGCGAAGTGCCGCTCGACTGGTTCACCCAGGACGTGCATCCGTAATGGTAAAAAGAAGTCGCGCCGGCAGGTCGCGGAAAAATCTACCGTTCCCCCTTCGAGAGCCTCAGGGTGAACGGTGCGGTGGTCAAAGTGATTGAGAATTTTCCGTTCTACGAGCTTGCCGAAGAATGAGCATGTCGAAGCACTCCTGATTGTTTTTCAGCAACTGCTCGCTCTGACGCAAGAGAATTCATAGCGCTATCTATGAGACGAACTCTGCTTCTTATCATTCTCGCGGTTTATTTGCCCGCGCAACCGGCGCCCGCGCAGCAGAAGTTTCTCATGGGATATTCCTCCTTCAGCGCCAATCAGACGCCGGTGTGGGTCGCCAAAGAAGAAGGATTCTTCAAACGTTATGGCACCGATCCCGATTTGATTCTCATCGAGGGCGGCACCCGCGGCGCTCAGGCGCTTATTTCCGGCAATATTCCTATCATGGGCATGTCCGGTCAGCCGGTGATCAGCGCGCGTGCGCGAGGCTCAGATCTGACTATGATCGCCGGCATGGTCAACAAGATGAACTACGTCCTCGTCGGAGGGCCGGGCGTCAAGAAACCCGAAGATCTTAAAGGCAAACGGATCGGCGCGGCGCAGGCGGGCACCGCGTCCTATCATGCGGTCTTGCTCGGACTGAAACACTGGGGACTCGATCCCCGTCGGGATCGGATCACGATATTGCTATTGGGCAATCAGGGAGCACGCGTCGCGTCGCTTCAGTCAGGTGGCAGCGACGCGATCATCGTCAATCCCGGTCTCGGGCCGTCGTTGAAAGAGCGCGGCAATAATATTATCGCCGATTTCACTGAGCTGCCGATTCCCTATCCGCAACAAACCGTCAGCGTACGAGAACGTACGCTAAAGACCGACGCTGAGTTCGTTGAGAAAGTGATGAAAGGTGTTGTCGCGGGCAACAGCTTCAGCTTGGATCCTAGAAACAAAGAGCGCGTGAAGCAGGTGATTGCCAAGTACCTGCGTCTGGATCGAACGGAAAAAGCAGAGGAGCACTACCAGTCGGCATTGAAAGTGATGGCGCCCAAGCCCTACGTCGATGTCGCCGGCATAGCGTCGATGATCGAATTCATCGCAGAATCCGACCCGCTGGTTGCCAAGGTGAAACCGGAGATGGTGATTAATCACGCGATTCTCAAGAAACTCGACGACAGCGGCTTCATCGATCAATTAGCGAAGCGATAAGCACGTCGCGATCGATTTTGTGACAATCAAGCACTTTCACGGTTCATCCGCCGCAATATCAACATGATGATTCAGTTCCATTTGTTGAAGCGCGGCGCTAGAGGGTTAATAGCCTCGGCCTATCGTTTGTGGTAACTGGAACGCTAGCCGAAATAGGCCGCCGATCGTTAGGGAGAGAAGCCGCCGTGCCGGTCGGCTTATGACAGAAAACTTAATGTTGACAGCTGGGTTAGCTGATCGATATTGCAAGCGATTTGAACTTTTCTTGTTCGATCCCGTCGCCGGGATAAGCCGACCAGTAATTGTCGCTGCCTGGGGCGGCTCACTTAATACGTTAGCCCGACAATCGACCTATGTCGCAGATCCACGAATACAACGTAGTGATTCCGGAAGCGGCGCGCCTCGCAAGCCTCATGGGTGCGAAGGCGGACCTTGAGCGCGTCCTGGCCTACGTGGAACGGATGATTGAGCGGTGGTCGGGTCTCGCGAAATCGCCCTTTGACATTGTAGGCTTTACCACGCCGGTCGACTTCGACGAGTGGGAAGCTCTTTCCACGGCCACAGCAGTCGCATACGCAAGATGCTTCATGTCAGGCGTAAGAAAGGAATTGCCCGAAGACGACGTCAAACTCGGCACGAGTGAGATTATCGCAACGCATGCCTTTCTCATGGCGTTTCGAAACAAGCACGTCGCGCACTCTGTCAACCCGTTTGAACAGAATACCGTCGGGGTTCAGATCGCTGACACATTCGCGTCTGCCTCCGAGATCGAGTCGGTAACCCCTAGGCACACGCGGTCAGAATGGCTTCAGTTTCGATGAGCCACCGCGAGTGCGAAACCTTGCAAAGTGGTGGCTGGCGCGCGTGTCTGCCGACATTTCCAGAGAAACGATTCGGGTTCGGGACATCCTGCGAAAGATGTCGCTCGACGAGGTCAAGCTCGCTGGCGAGCTTCCTTCGCATGCAGTCGATCAGAAGCGCGACGTGCGGATTCGACGCCGGACCCTCTAGTTCACCGTTGTTGCGGGCTAACCGGCGGTTGCTGCTGACAAACGCAGGTGATTTCGGTAGCGTTCGCTGCGCGAACGCATTTGTTGATAGCGTTTGCAGCAGAACCGCAGGTCGTTATCCCCAAGCCGTTTCCGCCGCGGCGTTCTGGCCGGCAATTTTACCTGCGACGAAGCACTCCGTGATGTTTCCTGCCTCCAAGTATAGATGGCCGTAAATCGAGCTGATCTCGCCGGCAACGTAAAGACGCGGGATCGGTTTTTTCATGGGATCGAGCACGCGCTGCTTGACGTCGTGCTCCGGGCCGCCCTGGGTGTTATTCACGATTGGCCAGGCCTCCATAACGTAAAAAGGCCCGTTTTTGATCGGCATCATGGTTTTGGGCGGGCGCTTGTGGTCTTTGTCTTCGCTTTCGCCGCATAGCGCGTTCCAGCGGTCGACGGTTTCGCGAAGAACTTTCGGATTGACATCGATTTGCGCCGCGATGTCTTCCAGTGAATTGCCTTTTTTGATCCAACCTTTATTCAATTCGAGAAGATTATCTTCGCTCCAACTGGCGTTGTAGCGCTCGTCGTTGACGATCGGGATCCCGATCGGCCCGAGCTTCCTGCCTTCCTCGTCGAAGATCAGATGACAAGGGATGCGCGGATAATCCTGAATGTCCGCGTCATAGAATTCCAAAGCCCGCGTGCCGGTGTCTTGCGGCGCCGGCGGGTATTCGTCCATGAAGCGCTTGCCGTATTTGTCCACCGCGATCCAGATCATCTTGCGGTTTTCATTACGCGGTCCGGCCCAAACATGCCGAATCGCAAACGGCAACTCAGGAAATTTGAAACCGTAGCCACCGTGAAAGTGCCACATGTGCCAGAGGCTAGCGCCAACTTTCTGCGCCATTTTTACACCGTCGCCTGTGTTGCCAAGATAAACGGAATAGACCGGCTGAGCTTGGAAATATTGCAGCTTCATGACATCGTCGTTTTCGTATCCACCACAGGCGAGGATTACCCCTCGCCTCGCCTTAATGCGGATCGCTTTGCCGTCCTGCTCGGCGATTAGCCCAATGACTTCGCCGTCAGCGCTCGTGATCAATTCTTTGGCCGGCGTCGACAGCATGACTTCGATCTTGCGCGCGTTGACATTGTCGTAAACGACTTTGAATAACCGCGCGCCACCGCGTAATCCTTTGGCCCAGGGAAACTCCGAGTAAGCCTGAAAGTCTTTCAACTTTATCGAGTCGATGTCGTTGGTGCCGGGAAACGGATAGGTGCCGTGGCCGCGGGTTTCAGTCTTGGCTGGCTCTGTTCCGCTGACCTTGGCGAGTTCCACTACCCAGTCGATCATGCCGACCATCTCTTCGGCCATCTTGCGCAAAATGTCGTCCGGAGTGGTGCCGTTGCAGGTTCGTTTCAAATACTGAAAGGCGCCTTGAGCGTTGTGAGCGAATGCGACGCCGCCGCCGGAGAGAATCGAAATTCCGCCGGGATGCGGCATTTTTTCTATCAGCAATACTTTGGCGCCGGCGTCGTGCGCGGTGATCGCGGAGATTCCGCCGGCCGCGCCGTACCCGACTACGATGACGTCGACTTCTTTGTCCCAAAAAGTTGTCTTTCCGTCGGTTGCCATTCAAAAAAACTCCTTTTCGTTTTCATTCTCGAAGATAATCCTTCCCCTTGACGGGGAAGGACAAAGGAAGGGGTGATTTGATTTCTTTACGGCACCCCTATCCTAGCCTTTCCCCGTCCAGGGGAAAGGGATTCGGATAAGAAAGACGCCGTAAGCGTGCGTTCTCGTCGAATCTGATGCGGTGTAGTTGCTCCGAGAACCCATTACTCCAACACTCCACTGCTCCCACACACTCCATTCCTCAGAGCCTCTCCTCCAACCAATCCAGCATGTACGGCACGTTGTGCGCCCAGTAGTCGTGGCTGCAGTGGATTCGGCCACCGTCATTTGGATCGTCATAGATTTTCAACGTCTTATCCTTGGCGCCGATTTCTTCAAATAATTTTTTCGCGCCGTCGACGCGCATCAATCGGTCCTCGGAGCCATGGGTGATCAGCGTTGGGCAGGTGATGTTCTTGGCGATGCCCGCCATCGTGTAAGATTTGAGCTGCTTCCGCGCCTCGTCATGGCTGACGCCGCCTAATAGTCTTTGGCAAACCGGCTGCAAATGCTCACACCAATCGTAGAGATCTTCCAAAATACTGTAACAACCGCTCCACGCGACCAACGCCTTGATGCGCTTGTCGAATGCCGCAACGCGCGGCGCGTAGTAGCCGGCCATGCTGATGCCGAGCAACGCGACCCGATCCGGATCGACCTCGGGCCGTGAAACGAGATAATCGATACATGCTTTTCCTGGGACTTCGTAGTCCGGTCTTGTTTTAATTCCTTTAAGATAGATCGATGAGCCT
>VBKY01000186.1:0-1896 GCA_005879255.1 Deltaproteobacteria bacterium | reverse complement strand
GCCCAGCCACGCTCTAACATCTGTTTGCCGCCGAAATAAATTTCTTCGGCGTAGGCGTCGGCTCCCCCAAGAAACAGCACAGCGGGCCATTTGCCCGGTTTAGGAGTTACCGGATGGCAGAAGTAACCGTCGTATTCCTCGTTGCCGCAGCGAATCGTGACCACTTCGATTTTTGGATTGTTGAGCTTGGCCGCGGCGCGAAAGGTTTCTTGGGCTTTGCGAAAACGTTCGGCGCGCGTGGGCTCTTCGGCGATCGTCAGTAACACATCAGACATCCGATAATAACTATTGGCGTGAAAGAAATATTCTCGCGCGGTCCGTTGGCGGCCGGTGGCGAGGGCGGCTTTTGCGCGCGCTTCAGTCTTTTCCGCCAGGGCCAACCAGGCGCGTCCCCATGCGTCTTTGTCACCGGCTTCGACGCCTTTCATCGCGCGCGCGATATCGAACACATCGGCGCCTCCTTGCTGCGCCTGGGCGATTAAGCGCAATGTATGTCCGCCGAAAGGATGATTGGGAAAAAGAAAATCAAACATAATGACTCCTCAAATCCGTCTCGTGCCGCTCGCGGTTTTGTCGGCACACTCGCAATTTCGATCCTATGCGTAGTCCAAAAAATGGGAGGAAACAACCTTATGCTCGCCAATCCGCGGCACAGATTAGGGCAGTGGTTCATTTTCAATCCACCATGACTCTTAAATCGAGAAAGATTCCTCGCTTTGCTCGGAATGACAACTACATAAGTCATGTGTCATCTCGAACAAAGTGAGAGATCTTTCCCAAACTGAACCACTACCCAGATTAGAATCAACTTGACAGCTACTACGGAGGTTGGTAGCTTCTGCTCAGATAAGACAACGGTACTCCCTCATCTCGGAAAAGACATCGCGGTCTAGGCTTCAAAGCGAAGAACACACTGTGGTTCGCAAGAGGGCAAGGATCCCAGCCAGCCAGTCGCTCTTGCTTCTGAACGCAAGAGGTACTGGCTTTTTTATTTTTGCGGGGCGAAAAGAAGGTTTATGGCTACCTACATCGCGCTCGTAAATTTTACTGATCAAGGCGTCCGTCAAATCCGCCAGACCACGGAAAGAGCGAAGGCCCTGATCAAGGCTGCTTCGAATCTCGGCGTCGAAATCAAAGACATTTACTGGACGATGGGAGCTTTTGACGCGGTCCTTACCGCGGAGGCCCAGGACGACGATGCGGTCATGGCCTTCGCCGCGAGCATGGGCTCGCTCGGAAACATCCGTACACAAACACTGCGGGCGTTCTCAGCGGCCGAGATGAACAAGATTCTGGAAAAGGTCCCGGCGGGCAATTTCACTTCAACGAAGTGAATTGCGTCCCAGTAACCAAAGGGGGTTCGTAATGACAAAAGTCGATCTCTCGATCGCAATTGGCGGCGCGGCCGGTCAGGGAATCGCCACGCCCGGCGATATCCTGGCGCGGATCTTCGTGCGCCGAGGGCTGCACTTGAACGCCTATAATGCGTACCAGTCGATCATTCGCGGCGGCCACATTTTCCTCACGCTTCGCACCAGCGATGAACCAGTTCTCACTTTCGGTGACAAGCTCGACATTTTAATTCCCCTCAATCAGGACACGATGAATCGCCATCTTCGCTTAATGAAAACTGGTTCTGTTGTCCTTTACAACGGCGATAAGATCAAACCGGGCGAAGTTGAAGCCGGCGTCCAGCTTTGTCCCTTTTCGGTGAAGGAGTTGGCGCCGAACATCAGAGGAGATCTGGTTCAAAACACCATTGCTTTGGCGGCGGTGCTGCGCCTGATCGGCGTCGAGTTCAAGATCCTCGAAGACATCCTCACTCTACAGTTCAAAAGAAAAGGGGAGACCGTCATTGCCGAAAACGTCGGAGTGGCCCGCGCCGGTTACGACTAC
>VBKY01000465.1 GCA_005879255.1 Deltaproteobacteria bacterium | reverse complement strand
TCATCAAGGCGCCGGTGGAGCCGGATGTGAACGGCCGGTCGCATCAGGCTTGGACATTGCTCGGACAGATGGGCTTCCCGGCGATCACCGTCCCGGCCGGGTTCACGACGCAGGTCTTCGATCGTGTTCGCGATGCGGATGCTCCCGGCGGCACGCGGCTGGTCGGCCCGGTGCCGGCAAAGCTTCCCGTGGGAATCGATTTCCTTGCCATGCCGTTTGGCGAACCGATGCTGCTCCGGATCGCATCGGCGTACGAAAGAGCGACCCATCATCGGATTTCGCTCCCCGAATTTGGCCCGTTGGAAGAGAAGAAATGAGAGGCTAAATCAGCTAGCTCTCTGCGGCGCTGTAGATAGAGCGGAAACCAAGAACAAGCTATGATCAAATCTACAACAGACTGAAAAACCCTGATTCCAGGCTGTTCAAAAAGGTCCAGATGCGAGGCGCGCGAGAAATCGACGAGCGGAGGCGTATTTACTGATACGTTGGAGCGAGGCGATCGAGCGCAACGAAGCAGGTGGACCTTTTTCAACAGCCTGTACAAGACTCGACTCGATGCCGGCTCGGGAGTTTGATTCTATGACAATGCTCAGCTGAAACGCCGAATACGCACTGGAACCGCAGCTATACTCGCGTAAGAAAGATGAGTTTGTGCTCGATCTTTCTCCTCAGCGATGCCGCTCAGCCTCGCCACTTACTCCGGCTTACTACCGACCATTTCAAGCCAGTCTAATTCCTCCTCCATTACGTGAAAGGCATCATCGCCGATCTCGTCGTTGGCTCGCATAGCGAGAACGGCTTGGCGGGCCGCCTGAAGGGCTGCACGAAAGATTTCGGCGTACGCGGAGCGTCTGGCTTCGCCTCCTTCACGATACCCGGGTGCTAAATGCATTGTGAGCTCCTTCCGAATCGCATCCGCAATCGGCGATCGGTCGTGCTCGAACGTCGCGAGTGCGGCGCGTAACGCGCGTGCGCGCACCGCACTCACTTCACGGCCAATCGGATCATCGTCATGCAAATCCAGGGCGCGTAGCAGAGGCTTCAGAGTCAGTCCCTGGATAACGACCGTACCGAGGACTACAGAGAACGCAGTCAGCACGATCAGGTCGCGATATGGAAACGCCGATGGGAGCGCCATTGCCGCGGCGAGAGAGAGAATCCCGCGCATCCCCGCCCACGAAATGATCAAGCCGCTCCCGATGGTGGGGCGCAGCATAGGCCGTGGCGGATGAAAACCGCGCCTGCGGTGTCGCCATCTGACGATTGTATTGAAGGACATGTGCCAGGCCAGGCGCACGACGATCACAGTCAGGAGGACCGCTCCTGCCACGGCGACATATCGCCCGCGGTCGGTTGCCTCCAGGCTCTCGAGAATCGGGCGAATCTGGAGGCCGATGAAGATGAACGCCAGGATGTTCAGCGCGAAAATGATTGTCTCCCACACGGCGTAGGCCGGTATGCGTATTCGCGCGGGAGTGCGCTCAGGCGCGGTCCGCGCCACTGTAATGGCGTAGCACACCATCGTCAGCACACCTGAGAGGCCAACGCGATCGGCCAGGATCCACACGCCGAACGTACTGACGAACTGAAGAATGATGGCGGTCGGCACATGCTGCACGCGGTCCAGAACGCGGAGGAACAGCCAGCCCAGCGCGGGCCCTACCACAAGGCTGCCGGCCACCGCGAGCATGAAAGTCGGCGCAACGGCGCGGAGCGAGAAACTATTGGCTGCGACGGCGCCAACGGCGAGACGGTAGATCAGGAGCGCGCTCGCGTCGTTCAGCAGGCTCTCGCCTTCGAGGACTGTCAGAATGCGATGGGGTGGCCGAAGCTGCCGGAGCACGGCGGTCGCGGCAGCGGCATCGGGTGGAGCGACCACGGCGCCGAGGGCAATCGCGGCCGCCCAGGGCATTTCGGGCAACAGGGTGCGAGCGACGATAGCCACAGCGGCGGTTGTCAATCCCACCGCAAACAAAACTAAGCTTGTAAGCGGCGCCCAGTTGTCCTTGAGATCTTCCGGCGACGCGTCGTACGCCGCATCGAGCAGCACGGGTGCGATGAAAAGCGCGAGGGCGAGTTCAGGAGGTACAGTGAGCGAGGGCGCGCCCGGCAGAAACGCGAGGAGTGCACCGCCGAGCGCCAGGAATACCGGGTAAGGTGCTCCGACGCGGCGTGCCAGCGCGGCCAGGATTATGGCCGCGAGGACCAGGCCAAGAAGTTGTTCGAGTTCGCTCATACGACACGATCGTGGCGATTCGAAGTCCTCGTACCGCTCCCGGCGGCGTGTACGGTGTTCCCGAACCAGCGGCTGTTCGGGGCGACTCTACCCCGACACGCGCACCACGTCGAGTCGACTGTGGATGTCCGCCAGCACCACTGATCTCCAGCGGTATCGAAGAATGTGGTGCCCGCCCTTTGCGGGATACCACGTGTATTTTCCGAGCCACCGCAGTCCTTGGCGGCGTTTAGTCTCTTGGTCGACGCGCACCGCTACCGGGCTTAGCGAGCAAACCCGGCTATCATACTAGCTGGGACGTTTCTCAAAGACATCCTTGGCCACCGGTATCGCAGAAAAAACATTAGGCCAGCCGGCGTAGAAGAGTAGGTGTGTGAGCGCCTCCGAGGCTTCGGATTTCGTCAGGCCATTATCCATTGCTCTATTGAGGTGAGCCGATAGTTGCGCGACCTGCCCTGTGGCGACGAGAGCGCTGACGGTAACGAGACTCCAGTCGCGCGGTGCGAGTGCCGGACGCAGCGGCTGCGTTCCATCGTCTTGTACGCCGACTATCAGATCACCCAACGTAGTATTGATGACTTTTCGTTGCGGCATGTTTCAACCCTCCACGCACAGTTCGAATAGGCATCCCCTCGGTTATCAATGTTACTAATCTGAATTTTTTTGGTGCGTCGCACTGATTGGCAGCAAGCTGTGTACCAGACTCGATCGAAGGTCGGAAAATATCCCCGTCTTACGAAATCGGGATTTTAGGATTTGCGAAGAGAGATTGTTACGAGGATACGAGACTATTTATCGGCACGTGTCGAAACATCGGCATTGCCGAGGTTAGAAATTCACAATCTAATATCTGAGTGCGAAGCTGACTGCTTCATCATGAGCCGGGCCGCGTTGACGGAGGCTACCATGTTCTTTTCCCCTTTTGACTTTGTGAGTGATAGCCAAGGCTGCCGTCAGATATCGTCGCGGCAGAGTTTGCAGATGTTTAACCGTGATGATGAACCCTGTGCAACATTTTGACAGCAAGTTTGAGATCAAAACGACTGCACAGTGAGTCCAGAAAGTCATGAAGTAAGAGTCGCTACCGAGGCTCGGGCGGTCGATGGTATACGAGCCATCTACCTCGGCCCGTGTTCATTAGGCAAGAAAAAAGAAGAATGTCTCCTTTTATCTCCTTGAGCCAGGTAAATGACGATCACGCGACGAGAACGCATAAAGTTCCAATCACGGCGTATCAGCTGATGCGGCAGCGCGTTATAGCTTGGAGACAAAATCCTGATACGTGAGCTTGCCGCGCGGGTAGGTGAGCGGACTGTGGCTCAACCCTAGTGCTACGCACATCTCGGCAACGCGGATGGAGATCGCCTTGGTGTTGAATACCTGCACGTTCGTCATCTTCTGAACTTCCGCCGGGTCTACCACGTAGGGAATGAGCGCCCCGCCCAAGGGCAGCACTGCCTGCGCTCCGGTTTCGTCGACTAGCGCGCGAACCAGACCGGCGGTTTTGTCGGTGATTTCCTGGCGGCGTTTCTTGAGGTCCGGACCGTAGACACCGAGGGTTTTGATGCCTGTGACAAACCTCTCCATGCCCATGGTGCGCAACAGCCGCCACGTGTAAGGAATATGCGGCGCGAGCGGCACGATGATGCCGATCCGATCGACGAGGTTGGTCACCGCGTGGATGGTCGTGCGAAATGGACCGATGACGGGGATGGAAACGCACAGCCGGGCGCCGTCGACGCCGGGATCAAAGGTGTTGCTCTGAATCACCGCATCGTAGCCGTTTTCCGAGGCCCAGACGATCTTGCGGATGATTGCGGGGGCTTCCATGATGTGATCGAGGCCGTTGAGCATCATCTGGCTGCCGAGCACGTGCTCGACCCGCGAGCCCTCGAAATCATCGGGAAAGTTCACCTCCACCCGAGTGCCGGGAGAAGCATAGCTGTTCAAAAGCTTCTCTATTTCTGCGACGTCGTAAACGGCCTTCGGAGCTTTATTCAAAAACATGATTCTCATGATCTGTTCCTTTCTCTCTGATTGCTTGTTGCGCTTTCCCAGGCTGTTGAATTTCGTGTTCGTGCTCGTTTGGATTTCACGGTCACGTTTCACGTACACGATCACGATAAATGCGAACATATCCGAGTAGGCATTCTGAGCGCAAGAAAAAGTTGCACTCTGTCGGGAGAGATCCTCTGCGGCTAGACAATTCTAAGACCAGGGGCTCTAGACTTTCTCGTTCAGGTTAATTGCCGTTCAACGAAGCTACCGCATGCTCCGCCGCTATCATGCCGAGACCGAGAGAAGCCAATAACCCGTTCCCCGGCAAATAGCCCTCCAGCCCTTTGCCAGAGACACCGACGGCTACACCGCCGCCGGCGTAAAGGTTAGGGATGACGGACCCATCAGCGCGAATGACCTGGCCGTCGGCGTTCACTTTCAAGCCGCCCTGCGTATGGTACAGCGCCACGGTCACTTTGATTCCATAGTAGGGTCCCTCGAGCGGCTGCGGCAGAACGCGGTCGAAAGCGTCTTTGTCACCGCCCGCCCCGAGCGCATTGCACTCGCGGATTGTTTGCTCTAGCCCCTCGGCGTTAATTCCCAGTTTGCCCGCGAGCTCCGCCGGCGTTTCAGCCTTCAGCAAAAACCCGGCGTCGAAAAGACGCGCCAAACTCCTCAGCCCCGGCGCGTTTCGATGCAACTGAAAAATCCGCTCATCGAAAATCTCGTACGCTTCTTTGCCGGGCAGATCGAGCATTTTGATGCCGAGACCGCCGGGGTATCGGGTCTCATTGACAAATCGCCTTCCGGCGCCATCGACCATGATTCCGCCCGAAAGTGCTACCTCGGGCGGCACCGCGCGCTTTCCCGGACCGATGTAGGCCGGGTATGGCTGGAACGCGCCCATATTCTCCACTGCAGCTCCAATCTCCAATCCCATTTTAATGCCGTCGCCGGTGCTGCCATGATGGCCGGGGAACGGAATGCCGACGGCTTTGGGAATGTATTTGGACAGCAACTCAGTGCTCGCTCCGAATCCGCCGGACGCGAGAATAATTTTTCGAGCGGTGACGATGCCGTTGTTCGTTTTTACTCCCACCATCGCGCCGCCGGCGTCCCGTTCGAGCGCGAGCACCGGCGTGGAGAAGCGTACCTCGATGTTTTTCTCCCGCTCCACTGCCGCGAAGAGAAAATCGGTGATGGTCTTATCCTCCTTCCACGAGTGTGAGCGCTGCGTGCTGTGGCCGAACGCAAACTCGCCGATTTGAAACTCGATGCCGACTTCATCCGTCAGAAAGTCAGCGACTCGACCCGAGGTTTCCGCCAGGCGCTGGGTTAGGACGGCATCGCTCTCGCCATTGTTCCGCCGCAAAATATCCTCTGCATAGAGAGCCGCGCTGTCGTCGATTTTCAACTCACGCTGGCGGCGGCTTGCCGCCGCGCGAATGCCTTTGGAAGAAAAAGCCGTCCCGCCGCCAGGCTTATCCGTTTTCTCGAGCAACAGCACCCGCGCGCCCTTCTTGGCCGCCACCAGCGCCGCCATCAGACCGCACCCGCCGGCGCCGACGACGATGAGATCGCGATTCACGTTCTGCATGAAACCTCCAGAGAACACCCGCTACGTTTGAAAAACTTCTATAACGCGCGTCGGACCGAGACAAGCGCGGCTCACGCCGCGGCGCGAGTTTCCGCGCAGACGATTATGCCCAGGTGATCTCAGCCGAGTCGCAGCGGCAAACTGAGTAGAGAGACAGCTATTGAAAGGGTCGATGGCTCGGACTCCGCCGTAGTTCTGAAGACGCTGGATGAAAATCTGAGTTTTGACTCAGACAACCGGCTGTGGAGATCATGTTGATTTCGAGAACACCCGGTACACAGCCTGAGCCGCTTCCAACAGACGGTGATCCTGGTTTCGGTGACCGATCAGCTGAATACCGACCGGCAGACCGGACGGTCCGGTAAACACAGGCAGCGTGATGCAAGGAGTATAGGTCCAAGTCGGCAGGAGATTGAAGGAGGTATCGCCCGTACTGCTGAGTCCCACCGGAGCCTCTCCGAGAGCGCTGGGCGTGAGCAGCAGGTCTATATCCTTCATGGAGTCGGCGAGATGTCTGCGGCACTGCTCAAGCACGGCTTCGGCCTCTCGGTATTGTTCGTAGGAGACATTGAGCCATGCGCTAAGTTTGTCGCGTTGGAACTCGCTCAAAAGGTTCCAGTGATGACTCCGTTTCCAGGTAAGGCCACGGGAGAACTCGTAATCGTTGATGCGCCGGCCCATGGCCTCGAAATGTTCAAACGGCTTTCCGAGAGCGAAATCGGAGACCTTCGCTCCGGCCTTCGCCAGCGCGCTTGCGGCCTCTTTGAGGAAAGTTTTCGTGTAGTTCTCCGCACGGTCCCATAACATGGTGCGGCAAAAGCCGATCTTGAGCTCGTTCACTGGAATGGCGCCCAGAGGTTTCGCGGCGAATCCTGTAACCGCGGCCCGAAACAGAGCGAGGTCCTCGACGGCACGAGCGAAAAGCCCCACGGTGTCGAAGGACGCGGTATTCTGCTTCACGCCCTGCGTGCTCACTTCGCCGAAGCTCGGTTTGTATCCGACGCAGCCGCAGAACGCTGCCGGACGAATCACCGATCCCACCGTCTGGGTGCCGAAGGCGAGCGGCACCATGAAATCAGCGACCGCGGCGGCGGAGCCGCTGGAGGAACCACCGGGCGTGTGCGCGGGGTTGTGCGGATTGGTCGTGTTTCCCAATGGAACTCGACTGGCAAACTCGGTCGTCACCGTCTTGCCCAATAGCACCCCGCCGGCCGCGCGGCTCAGCGCCACACACGCGGCGTCCGCTGCGGGACGATTGCCTTTGTAGATGGGAGATCCGTACTCCGTGGGCAAGTCGGCCGTGTCCATGATGTCCTTGGCGGCGAATGGTACTCCGTGAATCGGACCGCGGCTCGCGCTCCGATCGCATTCCCGCGCCTGCGCCAGGGCAAAATCGCGGTCCAGATGAACCCATGCTTTGACTTGTGATTCCCGCGAATCGATCCGCTCGAGACAGGAGCGAACCAAAGCTTCGGACGTCAGTTTGCCTTCGCGAATCCGTGCCGCGGCTTCACTCGCCGACAACCGAAATAAATCTGCCATGTGATTCTCCTTTAAAGTGTAAAGAGGAATTCAACTCCACGGTGGAATCCGAAAAACGTCTGCGAACATAACCGAGCGGGCGCTGTGACTGCAACAAGAGCCGGTCTGGTCAACCGGTAGTTTAACCGCTTGAAACCCTTCGACGGAGTT
>VBKY01000462.1 GCA_005879255.1 Deltaproteobacteria bacterium | reverse complement strand
AAGAAAATTCTCTTCGCGGAACGCTTAGGGTCAGACATAACAATACAACAATACAATACAATCTCTACAATCTTTGGTGAAGGGCATGTCGCGCGATTGGCTGAAGCAGTCATTGAATTGCGTTTTGTGCCGCGGTGGACAAATGCGGTAGACGGGACTCTTCCAAAAGCTCTGCACCAGCGCCGAAGGTGTCGATAGGACGCGGAGCTCGTCCACGTCATGCGCCTGAGCGAGTTTAGCGCCATAGAATTGTCTACATAGAAAGCCTACCCCCAAATTCCTCTTGTAACGAAAATACGACGTGCGTGCGCGTGGTAATCGATCAGATCGCGCGCTTTTTCGAGCGCGAGCGGGACGTGTTGACCGAAGTGCCGCGGCGCACTTGGCACGTCTTGCAAAATGCGGTCGAACGCCCGCCGATCACGACGCGCGCTATCCTGGAGCCGCACCTCGGACACGGCTGGCCGGCGTGACCGTAGACAGCGAAAATGTCGCTCCACTCGTCTGTGTCCGCGGTCATGCGCACGTCGAGCTCTTCGCCGATCGCCTTGCCGAGACCGCGCACGAGCTTACCGACGTCGGCGCGCGTCAACGCGTTGCTTCTCGAACGCGGGTCGATGCGCGCGTGCCAGAGGGCCTCGGTGGCCAGGATGTTTCCCACCCCGGCGAGAATGGTTTGATCCATGATAACGTCTTTGATGGCGCGGCGGCTTTTCGCGAGCGTCGCGGCGAGCGCGGTCGCGTCGATACCGTCCACGAGCGGATCCGGTCCCAGCGTGCTCCATTCGTCGATGTCGCGGTCGGCCACGATCAATCGGCCAAAACGTCGGGAGTCGAGGTAGCGCGCACTCGCATTGCGCCCGTCTTCCCTCGCGACGTCGATGCGGGCGCGCTCCGAGCGTTCGGTCGGCGCGCTCGCGTCGCGCTCGACCCACCAGCCCGTCATTCCGAGGTGCGAGAAGAGGCGCCCGCCGTCGTCGAGCAGGACCTTGAGCCATTTGCCGCGCCGGCTCACGTCCCGAACCGTGCGCCCTTCCGTCGCGCGGGAAAGCGCACTCGGTGCCTTCGGCCGCAAAATGCGCCGATCCGCGGAGTACGCGCGAGTGATCGTGGCGCCGCGGAGCACGTGATCGAGCCGCCGCCGCGCGATCTCCACGTCGGGAAGCTCAGGCATCGCCATTCCCATTAGGAAGCGCAAACCGTAGACCCCGACCGGACGCGTCCACCACGCCGAATCCCCTACTTACCATACGCCTGGGCGATCTGGCCCACGAGCTTCGCCCAGGGCATTTCGATGGCCCCATAAATGGCGCTCGCGTCCGGCCGCGAGTTGTCCTTCAGGATCTCGACCATCAAGCTCGCATAGTCGGTGATGATCACGCCCGCCTGCAGCATCCGCAGGAATCCAGCTTTCCGCTTGGTCTCGCTGAATATTCCCGAGGCGTCGACCGCGACGTACCGATCGGCATGAACCAACAGCGAGTCGGCCTTATTGATGAATGCGCTTACTATGGTACCTGATTAGATGAAAGGAAGAACAACATGAGGAGCCTTATCCTCCGTAATCGCGTGGCTGGACTTTTTGTCTCCGCCTCGTTTTGTGCATTCGGTACATGGATAATTGTCTCCGGCGCGCTCGGCCAGGCGCGCGACCCAAGCCGTTCTGCCGCAAGCCGCGCTCAAGGCGTCACCGCCTGGGAGCAGGTCTATTCGGTTCTAACCCATGCGCGCTGCATTAACTGTCACACCGCCACGAACTACCCGCAGCAAGGGGACGACCGGCAACGTCATTTCGCCAACGTGGTGCGAGGCGCGGAGGGCAAAGGCGTGCCGGGATTGAATTGTGCGAGTTGCCACCAGGAGACCAACGCCGACAGCACGGGCGTACCCGGCGGACACAACTGGCACCTGGCTCCGCTTTCTATGAGATGGCAAGACCTGAACGACAAGCCCTTGTCGAGCGCGGCGGTGTGTCGTGCCCTCACCGACCGTTCAAAGAATCATAACCTTGACGGTCCGGGCCTGCTCAAACATCACGAAGAGGAGGCGCTCGTCCAGTGGGCCTGGCAGCCTGGCCGGCGCCCCGACGGCACCATGCGCACACTACCGCCGCTGACACACGAAGAATTTGTCGCCGCGACCCGCCGCTGGGTGGAGGCGGGAACCCCGTGCCCGACGAGAAGATAGGAGATCAGTTATGGCAACGTATCAGCTCAATGTAAATGGAGAGCGAAGAGAAGTGACGGTTGACCCTTCAACTCCGCTCCTCTGGGTGTTGCGTGAAGAGTTGAATATGACGGGCACCAAGTATGGCTGCGGCATCAGCGCGTGCGGTGCCTGCACGGTGCACGTGGCCGGAGTGGCCACCCGGTCCTGCATGCTCCCCGTATCGCTCGTCGGAGAGCGGCCCGTGGTGACCATCGAGGCCATTGGCAAAGATCCCGTGGGTCGCGCAGTGCAGGATGCCTGGGTGGAAAAGGACGTTGTGCAGTGTGGCTACTGTCAGAGCGGGCAGATCATGAGCGCGGTCGCGCTTCTGAAGCACACGCCCAAACCGACGGACACCAACATCGAAGAGTCAATGGGCGGGAACATCTGCCGCTGCGGCACGTATGTCCGCATCCGCGAAGCCATTAAAACCGCCGCGCAACGGCTCCAGTAAAAGGAGGCGCACGATGCCGGTCACGAACACAAACACTAATAATCTAACCCTCATCAGTCGGCGAAATTTCCTGCGTGCTTCGGTAACTGCCGCAGGCGGCCTGCTCCTTGCGCTGTACCTCGATTCTCCTTCGGCTGCTCAGGAGAAAGGCCAACCGCCATCCAAGCCCAACGCGTACCCGCCAGACGCGTTTATCGAGATTAGGCCAGACGGCAAGATCGTTATTCAAGTGAACCGGCTGGAGTTCGGCCAGGGAGTGCAGACGGCGCTGCCGATGATCTTGGCCGACGAGATGGACGCGGATTGGACGCAGGTGGTTGCGGAGTTGGCTCCAGCCGCCGACGTTTATAAAGACCCGCTCTTCGGCATGCAAATGGTGGGCGGTTCCGGCTCGATAGCGCACTCCTTTCAGCAGTATCGTGAACTCGGCGCGAGAGCGCGTGCTCTGCTCGTCGCAGCCGCCGCTGCGCGCTGGCGGATCACGCCCGAACAATGCCGGACTGAGCAGAGCGTCATTTATGGCCCCAGCGGTCAGTCCGCGCGATATGCGGAACTGGCGGGCGAAGCCGCGCGTGGGACCGTGCCGGCGAGCGTGAGGCTGAAGAACCCATCGGACTTTCGGCTCGTGGGGAAAAGAGTTAAACGGCTCGATAGCGGGCCCAAGTGTGACGGCTCACTAAAGTTCGGTCTTGACCTCAGCCTGACCAACATGAAAGTGGCAGTCGTCGCGCACCCGCCCGTGTTCGGCGCGAAGGTCAAGAGCTTCGACGACAAGGAGGCGCGTGCCGTGGAAGGCGTGCGTGATGTGTTTGAGATTCCAGTGGCGCGCGGCGGGACGGGGGTCGCCATAGTTGCCGATAAGTTCTGGCCCGCGAAGCAGGGGCGCGAGCGGCTGAAGATCGAGTGGGACTCGGCCGGCGTCGAGCGCGCCGACAGTTCGCAGTTATCGATGAAGTACAGAGAACTGGCACGCACTACGGGCAATGTCGCCGTCGCCCGCGGTGACGCGCAGGCCGTCGAAAGGATTGCCGCTTCGCGCCGGCTCGTCGCCGAGTACGAATTCCCCTATCTGGCCCACGCGGCAATGGAGCCTTTGAACACAATGGTGAGGTTTGACGGCGACCGCGCGGAGGTGTGGGTCGGCTCGCAATTTCAGACCGGAGACCAAGCGGCCATCGCCGAAGTGCTCCGCCTCAAGCCGGAGCAGGTCACCTTTCATACCGAGATGGCCGGCGGAGGCTTCGGCCGCCGAGCCACGCCGGATTCACACGTTCAGCGCGAGACAGCCGAGATTGCGAGGCGCATGCGCGCAGTTCCCGTCAAGCTCGTCTGGACGCGCGAAGACGATGTGCGGGGTGGCTACTACCGCCCTATGCACCTGCACCGCGTCGAGGTCGGCATCGGCGTGGATGGACTGCCCGCGGCGTGGCGACACGTGATCGTAGGTCAGTCCATCATAGCCGATACGCCTTTTGCCATGATGATGAAGGACAATATTGATCCCACGACGGTTGAAGGCGTGAACGACACCCATTACGACATCCCCAACTTCCACGTCTCGGCGCACCACCCGAAGGTGAACGTGCCAGTGCTGTGGTGGCGCTCGGTCGGGCACACACACACTGCTTTCGTCATGGAG
>VBKY01000461.1 GCA_005879255.1 Deltaproteobacteria bacterium | reverse complement strand
CGAGCACCAGTAGCGCGCCAAAAACTGCGATTCGTACAAACGCTCTATGAGTATTCATAAGAGACCGCCCTATCTTTTTGTCGATCAGTCAGAGGTCATTAAAAAAATCTTTCAACAAACACCTGGGTCTGTGGGAAGAGTCTCGTGTCCAGCGCGGAAGAGATCCTCCGCTGAAAAGGATTACCTTCGATCCATCCTGCGGTTCGATAAACTCACCGAAATTTGAAACCTACCTAGCCCATCTGGCGGCAAATTGCTATTCGTGTCCTGAACCAAGAAAGCGCTCTTTTGTTTGACAGTTGGTCTCGCATATCTTTCTCATCACGTCTAGTTCAACCACAAAGGGGTGCAAAATCGAGTCACAAGTATACTCCATGATTTTTGCAAGTGGGTCCGGTTCATTCCAATAAGCGGCGGTTCGGCAAGGAAGCCGCAGATTTCACCGGCACATGATTTGGGGCAAGCGCGCGGAGGTGCGCTAGGCAGCACAACGAGGACAGCCAGAGTGCGGCGCTCAGATGCGGCGAGTAGGAAAGGCCCCAATCCTGCACGTAAGACCCGCTACCTGGCGAAGGACTTGGGGATGGTGTTTACGGTAGATCCTCCATAAGCCCCCACGAGGCGTGCTATCAACGCAAGACCTGACGTAAAAAAGGCTCCAGTTTTTCCCACAGTGTTACCAAACCAGAGAATGCCAACAGGGCTTCTTTTATGTTTTTGAAGACTGCATCGACAATGGCGGTCCGTTTCTGCTCAGGCTTTGCCAAGAGCTGCGAGATTAAAAAGGATAGTTGTTCAATAATCGCTTTGCGCGCGGCCTGGTCGAGTTCTCTGCTGTCCAACACAGCTTGGGCGAACTCCTGAAACAGTTCAGACAAGGCGGGATCGCCGTTTTGTTTTACGTAACTCAGGCCCACATCAATGGCCTGTGCTTGCCCGGTGTTAATCGCACCGACTATGCTATGATCCACTCTGATATTATTAAACGTCACCAGTTGGTGGCGCCGGACTAGTTTGGGAATCTCAAGTGGCGACCATTCGGTACTTGACTCCACCTCGCCTAACAAGAAGTTAATCATCGCCGCATTTTGCTCAAACTGAAATCGGTCAATGCACTCTAAGCAGATCAGCGCACCGTTAGAGAGCTGATACATGGCGGGTTTGCCGCATTCTTGGCAAGTTATCATATGTGCCCCGATACTAGCTGGGGCAGTTTTTCTTGCCACTCGGATTCCTATTACTTGCTTGCGGCCAACTAACTTGAATGTCGGAGGCGAGATGCACGCTGGGATAAACTGCATCCAAGCGCAACAATCAAGGGCCTGGCACTTATTACGGCTGCCGTGATCGGTCGGGGTTGGTCCGTAAAGATCCTTACGCAAGGCAAATGCCATCCTAAAAACCAAGGATATTGGAGCACATTGAGACCAACAAGAATGCATCAAAGGACAAAAACGATCATTTTGTACGATTTTGAACTTTTTGCAGACTGAAAGGCAGATAGCCGCCACCCCGGTTTCATAACACCGGGCTTAGCTTGGCCTGGGGAAGAGCTTTTTTATCAAACGGCGCAACTCGTTGCCATCGGTGCGGAGGCCTTTCGCAGTTCTCCAAATAACCCAAGTTCCACCGTTATCCGGCGGGCTGAACCACGTCGTGGACCAATGTCGGATGGGTGTCTAAAACAACAACGGGATGAGGTTGAAATATGAGGAGCTTTCAGAGGACTGTCCAACATACAAGGTTATTACAAAATCTGAGTCTAGAAAATGAAAAGGACGCATGTCGAGACGGGGAGATGCTATGAGAACTGGCGCGGGAAGTATAAGCTCGACAAAGAGATGTTAACCAGGACGCCGACATATTATGTTTATCGCAGCGAGGAGAAGGCGGATGCGACGCTTCCACGTTTCGGCAAAATGATGACCTGAGCGATGGTTGTCACGTTTGCGCAATTGCGCAAATTCGCAACTCTCTTCGCGGCACTTTCACGTTTTGAGAATTGTCAAAACGTCAAAATGCGCGGAGCGCGACAAAACGAGAGCAGCCAGACATTACTAGCCACGACAGATGGGGGGGTGTGATATGATTCTAGCTAAAATTATTCTGCTCTTGCTCGTCGTTCACGCACTTGGCTGCGCCGGCCGCCTTTCGCGTCACGAGGAATCCCAAACGTCCGCTGACGAGGAACGGCAGGAGCAAAAGAAAGAAAGCGCGATGCCGACATTCACTTATCGCCCGGGGAGCTGACCGCTTTTTTTGGGCTTCGAAGCGCGTTACGCGCGTGGGGGCGACCGAAAAATGAAAAGAAAAGTAGCGCGTCCCTTTTTTGAATTCTACTGTTTCCGTTGCTCTGCCTAGCACTGCTGTGACGAAGGCGGAATCTAAAAAGTTTTTTAACTCGCGAACCAAGAGGTAACAGGGTGACGAGCTGCGCACGAGTGTGGTCAATTAGTCTTCTTATTGTGGCTCTGTGGGCCGTCAGCGCGGCCGGTGCTGCGTCCAGTACAAAGGAGATTCCTGACGCCTCGCGGGCCGAGGAGTGGGAGGCAACTGTCGCCGCAGCCAAGAAAGAGGGAAAGGTGGTCGTATACGGCATCCCAGGAGTAGACGTGGACAAGTTTTTCAAGGAGCACTTTGAAGTCGCGTTCCCGGGAATCAAGGTCGAATCAGTGCCCGACCGCGACGCCACGGAAAGAATCGTCGCTGAGCGAAGGGCAGGAAAGTTCATTCCCGACGTCTACTTGGGTGCGGCAAGCAGCACCGAATTTTCTTCCCTGCGCGCGCAGGGCATTTTTCAGCCGCTGCGACCGCTTCTGGTTCTTCCAGAGGTCCTCGATGAATCGAGATGGTTCGAGGGCAAGCTCTGGTTCATCGACAAAGAGGAAAAGTATAGCCTCATTTATGCGGTGGCCGTGGGGACACTGATCGCGGTCAACACAAACTTGATCAACCCGCACGAGATCACTTCCTATACGCAGCTTGTAGATCCCCGATGGCGCGGCAAGATCGTCAGTAACGATATCATTAGAGGCACGAGCGGCACGGGAGGAGGGCTCATCAAGTTCCTTTATCTTCACCCCAGCCTGGGGCCTAATTTTTTGAAGAAGCTCTTTGGCGAAATGGAGGTAACGCTTTCACGCGATATGCGGCAAATGATCGATTGGTTAGGCCAGGGACGCTTTGCGTTTGCGCTCTTTCCGGCTTGGACCGATACGGAGAAAGCGGGGCGAATTGGCCTTCCGGTAGCCATGGTGAATCCGAAGCGGATGAAAGAAGGCTTTCCCGTGGTTTCGGGTCGACGCACGGTAATGGTTCTGAATCCCGCGCCTCACGCTAACGCGGCAAAGGTATTCGTCAACTGGTTGCTCTCGCGTGCGGGGCAGGCGGGCGTGGAAAGGGTGCTTACCTATCCATCGCTGCGCATTGACACGCCGACGAAGAGTCTTCTGCCGGAGCTTTTGGTCCCCGAGAAGGGAATGGAGTTCATGTTCGTCTCGCTGGAAAAGTATTGGCATCTGGACAACGAGATTCATCAGCTGCTGAAAAGCCTCAAGAAGTAAATATCTTCAGCGCTCTCTTCCATTGAACCGGTTTAAACTGTTTGAACGGATCGCTACAAAGAATGGGGATTGGTGAACAATTACACAGTCCGATACTTCTACCGATCGCCCGCGAAAGTACTTCCAGCAGCTAGGCAAATAGCGTCTTACGAAAGAAGGGCTCAGGAAAGCCGGATGACCGAAAGGGTCACGTCCGGTTTGATGCGGCGGGGGCTGGAAACGGATTTACGGTGAAGCTAGTGAGGCACCGTCGAACGAAAGAGACGGTCAACAGATAGGCGTCACCTATGAGATACCGCGCCAGTCCTCGACCCTACACAGTTCTCAAAGAACGAAGTGGTCGCATGTACTAGACGCGCTTGTAAAATCCGTTGAGTTTTGATCGACTCGCGTTTAAAGAAACGATTGGGAGGCAGCCGCATCGAAGAACTGACATCTCAGAAGAAATCCAAAAGACAAGGGGAACGCCGATGGGAAAAGTAACCGTGACGAGACTCTATCATATTGGCATACCGGTAAACGACCTCGAGCGGGCGGAGAAATTTTATGTGGACGTCCTGGGAATGAAAGTCAAAGGAAGGGGGGCCGGAGAAAGGGAATCGAACAGGCCATTTTTTGAGCTTCTGGGTTATTGGCCTGAGAACCTGCGCCTGGAGACCGCCAAAGGGGATGTGGAAGTGGTTTTGTTTGAGCGTCCAAAGCCGATCGAGCGAGATTGGAAAAAGGACAGCTTCTGCCACACCGCATTCTCGACCAGCAAGGAAGATTTCGATCTGGCTCTGGAGAAGATGAAGGAATGGGGTGTGCGGCTCCACCTTGGGCCTATTGGCTACCGAGGCGGGCGATCCCTTTACTTTTTCGATTCCGAGGGAAACTATTTACAGCTCGGCGACAGAGGATAGGAGCGGCTCCGCTCATGTAATCCTTATTCTTCAACTCCCTTTGTCATGCGATGTTTCTCGGTCTCACCCCCCAACGGCAAAGGATTGCAACTGAAAGCAGAGCGGAAAGCAGACTCGTTCTCATATTTTTCATTTTCTTACCTCGTTTCATGAAACAATCATTTTTGTGCACGTCGTGTGGAGATCGTGGAGCTTGTTGAAATAGTTAATGCTCACCTGCTTTACGTTTTCGTCCCATTCTTCATGCGCGAGTTCCCGCAGATTTGAAGAGTTATTGACCCGACTGAAGTAACGTTCCTCCCATCCTTCTTCTTTCCCTCTGTAACGCTTTATGAAATAGAAAAACCCCTCAGGTAGAATCCGCGCTACCTCCAGAACGTAGCCTCCTTGCTTGTAGTAGGTGCTGTACGAAACTTTTCCGCCATCACACATTCCTTGAAAGACAATCCGTGCCTCACTTTCATAATCGGGAAGTACCGGTCCGGTTCCAGCGCTCACCTGTCCGCTCATCCCAAATATCAGGAAGAATACGAGAATAGGGAAACGCGTCTTGATTCTTGATGTGGCGTAATTGTTACTCCCAAACGCCATAAAACCCTCGGTTGATTCGATTCTGCTCGCGAAAAACATCGCGCATCGAGCTTTTCGGGCGCGTGCATTACGACGCCTACCTCTCAACCACTTGATCCTCCGGATGCATCAGAAGCACCGACGGGTGATGGGGTCGCCGCCAGACAAACCAGTTGCGCGCGCTTGTCGGGACGACCTTCAGCCGGCGTAACCACGACGAGCCGCCGACCACGAGCAGAGCGACCTCGCCATTCTCCCGATACCGTTCCATAATGCGGTTCGGAGAGCCGCAATAGAGATCCACATCGACCTCCACACCGATGCGCCTAAATACTCGTCGCGCGGGTTCGGCGACATCTTGCCGCGCGCGGGTTTTTTGCTCATCCCATGAAAGCCGTGCCCTTCGCTCTTCGCACGCAATCCCGTTCTCGAAACCCGTTTGGAGCAGCGCGATCTGGGCCAAAAGCCAACTCGGGATGTCGTGCTGGTACGCGACCAGGAAGACGATCCGATCACCCGGTTTCACGACTTTTTCCAGATGCCGAAGCAGCATGTCAATTTTGTTTTCTGGCTTCAGCGCAACGAGAATTGT
>VBKY01000460.1 GCA_005879255.1 Deltaproteobacteria bacterium | reverse complement strand
AGCATACCGCTGCACTACCGTGCCAGACTGATTCGTTAGCTCCATAATCGAACTCAACCCATCCGCATGGTAATAAAACGACTGGTTGTTTTTTTCTAAGATCAGCGGCTCGTCGATACCGGGGCCGTGGGTGTAGCGGGCAACAATTGTGTTCGAGCCATTGAGCTCAAGCAAAATGTCTTCGTTGTCGTAGACGTAACGGCTGACCGTCGTGCTGCCGGCGATTATTTCCTTCTCGACTCTTCTTCCTAAACCGTCGTACTTATAGTTGGCCATGTTACTTGGCGAGACAGCGCGGAGCAGTTTGTTTTCGGCGTCGTATTCATAGGTCGTGATGGCTCCACCAACTTTCGCTGTCTTTCTCGTCATATTGCCGTTGTTGTCGTACTCGTAAGTAAAGTTAGCATCCTCGTTCAGCTCATTGGCTGAGTTGAAGACCGATGACCCGTTCTGGTTGGAGTTGGTCCGGTTACCGACCGCGTCATAGTTGTAGGTCTCCAGCGGATTCGACGGCAGCGGGTTAGTCGTCTGAATTAACCGATTCAACGTGTCGTACGTATAATCGTGCATACCATCGCGGTTGGTTTTGCTCTTTCGATTTCCGATCTTGTCGTATGTGTAATCGAAGGAGTTGATCGTCGTGGCTCCGAATTGATGCGCCAGACGCGTCAATTGCGACGCCGCATCGTAAGTGTAGGTCATCACCACGCCGTTGGCGTGTGTCATCGATGTTCTACGATTTAACGCGTCGTACGTAAACGAGGTGACCTGACCCTTGTTGTTCCTGATCGACGTCAAGCGGTTCAACGTATCGTACGTGTAAGTCGTCAAACCTGTGGGGTCAATCATGGAAATGCGGTTACCGTTGAGGTCGTAAGAGTAGATCGGATCCAAGTCATCCAATGTTGGATTGTCGGAATGAGAATCCGAGACCTCGGACACACCACTCCTTTGAGACATCATCGCAGTTGAGGCGAAGGGTTTGAGTTTTCCTTCGGCGACCATGGCGAGATAACGATTCTCATCAATTTTAGATTTTGGATTTTGGATTGCCGATTGATCGAGAATAAAGAGTCTCCGCTGTAGGACAACTGCCCCGGCTACTTCGGATTGCATCTTTTGAATCAATGTAGCGATGCTTGGCACCTGATGTGTAACTTCTCGCGGTGCGACATCTATCGCGTCACCTCTATCGGCTTGCGCGTACATCACCGTCGGCGCGTCGAACATCGGATCGAGGATCGCGATTTGCTGCTCAGCGTGAACCGTACCGTTTTGGCCGTGCCCCCCGTTGCCGTCGCATTGGCAAAATTGAACCCTGAAGCATTCTGATAGTAAATCGCGGCTCTCCCTCCTCCACCTCCACCTGTTTGGTCACCTGTACCGGCTTGATTCTTTGGTGAACCTTCCCCACCATTGGCGCTGATCTGCCCTGTCCCTTGAAGTATCCCGGCATCTATCCGTATCCCACCTCCACTGCCACCTCCCCCATTGTCTCCCGTAGCGCTTGCACCATTGGCCCTAATTGTTCCGTCCAACTGTAGCGTCTGCGCTACTATCCGAATCAAACCTCCCCCGTTCCCGCCTTGTCCGGCGTTAAAACTATCATTCCCTCCTCCGCTCCCTGCATCATTCGGATTCCTAAAGTCCCCGTACACCGGATTTGGCACTCCGCTCCCCGCCACTCCATTAAAACCTACCCCACCCAAGCCACCGTAACTCCCTCCTGTCCTCGTCGTGCTCCCTTGCACAAAACCTACCGTCATCCCCGCATTCGCAAACGGATTCCCAGGTCGCCTACCCCCTAAATACCCACGCCCGTTCACATCCACGCGACTCGTACCATCAATAGTGAATGTCTGAGTGCTGATATCAACCTTGAACGTATCCGCTCCCGTAGTCGCAACATGGGTGACAACTGCATTGCTACTCAGACTGACGCGGTTAGAGATTATCGGATTCCCGACCGCAAACTCTCCACTCGTAGCCACTTCCAACGTCCCCGTCAGGTTCAGCGTACTATCCAATTTGGCACGAGCGGCACGACGCACTCGTAAGTGAGTCAACGCGAGCGTGCTGCTAGAGGAGCCAGGAATCGGAGTTGACAGAGAAGATGCAGCTATATTGTTGTTATCAACAACTAATTCCCCGCTTTCTCTTGCTGGTCCCTGTAAATAAACTGTGCCGGCACCACCATTGGGCGCTCCGTTCCCAATTCCACCAGTCGCCACGACATTCGCAAAATTAAAGGCCGTTGCGTTCTGGTAATAAATCCCTACCCTGCCTCCTCCACCTCCACCCGATTGATTGAAAGCCGAGGCGTTCCCGCCGTTAGCATTGATCTGCCCTGTACCCTGTAGTGTCCCTACGTCAACCCGTATTCCTCCTCCGCTACCTCCTCCACCATCGTTACCTGTACCGCTCGCTCCATTGGCCCTTATCGCTCCATCCAACTGTACTGTCTGCGCCACGATCCGAACCAGACCTCCTCCATTCCCCCCTTGGCCATTAAAAACATCATTCCCTCCCCCGCTTCCCGCATCGTTCGGATTGCGAAAATCACCGTACACCGGATTCGGCACTCCATTGCCCCCTGAATTAAAACCTATCCCACCCAATCCACCGTAACTCCCGCCAGTCCTATACGTGCTCCCTCGCGCGAAACCTACGGTCATCCCCTCGAACGAAAATGGATTCCCGGGCTGCTTTCCTCCCAAGTGCCCTCGGCCATTCACATCTATTCGACTCGTAGAGTCGATTTGGAGAGTCCCGGTAACTGTAATATCCAACTTGTCCGCGGTGCTCCCTGTTGTCGGGCTGTGAGTTAATATTGCGCCATTAATCAACGCAAGATTGGCAAAAGTATGTGAGCCATTGACCGTGAGTGTTCCTCCACTAACCTGAATACTTCGACCATCAAATTGAAAGTTATTCCCTCCGATCGTTGTATCGACGTTAATGGGAACGATCGTACCCGCCGCCGCTTCCTCTACCGACGAGGTACTCGATATCAGTCGATTTGCCGCGTCGTACGCGTTAAAGACTCCGATCGTCGGATTGATTACATTGACGAGATTCCCCACAGAATCATACGCATAGTTCGTTACTTGGTTACCAACTTCCGACGATGTCGGTGGACGGGTCTTGCCGGTCAAACGATTAATTGCGTCGTAGTTGAAAGCGATCGTCTGGCCATTGCGGTTCATGGCCGATGTAAGATTACCGTTGCCATCGTAGACAAACGTTTCCGTTAGTCCGAGAGGATTAGTCGCTGACGCGAGGCGGTCGAGTCCGTCATAGGTAAACGTCGTGAGCTGGTTCTTTGCGTCTCGGACCTGAGTCAGATTTCCTTTGGGATCGTAACCATACTGTGTAAGCTTCATGTCCGCGTCCAAGACTGAAATAAGACGATTTCTCGCGTCGTATGAAAATTCATTAACGCGGTTTTCAGCGTCAGTCGACCGGACAACGTTGCCTGCGCTGTCATACGCTAGAGTGGAGACGTTGCTTCGAGGATCGGTGGTAGTAAGCAAATTCCCGTGCGCGTCATACGTAAAGCTCATCGTGTTTTGTACCGGAGTGCCAACTCCCGATGTAACCGATATTACCAATCCGCGCGTGTCGTAGGTCACCTGCGAACGGTCGTCCAATGCATCGGTTATTTCGATCGGATTTCCCTTGGCGTCGTAGTTGATCGTCGTAACGTTGGCTTTCGGATCGCGAATTGTCTTGATTTGATTGAAGCCTGGCTCATAGGTGAACGTCGTCGTCGCGCCCATAGGGTCGGTCGAAGTAAGCAAGTTTCCTTTCGCGTCATAGGTCATCGTCGCGACCGCGCCGTTGGGATGCGTGATCCTTGTCGGCAGCCCGTTAGAGTCTCGCTGGGTTCTTGTGAGTTGCCCAAGTGCGTCCCGTTGCGAGATGACCTGACCTAATGAATCGAGCGTGAAATAGGTCGTATTTCCTCGGCCATCCGTCAGTGAAGCTGTCGCATTCTCACGGCGAACAATGGGCGCCGGGTTTGTCGGGGTCCCAAAGCCAATACCGCCATTCGGGAGGCCCTGAAACTTACTTGATATAAGTGACCGGGTTTCTTCTCCGGGGCGGGTCGATTGCGCGAATCGACCCGCAAAATCATGGCCATAAGTTGTACTGTTGCCTCGTTCGTCGATTGTCTCGATCATTCGGCCAGCTGAATCGTAGTTGTACCTTACAAAAGTACCGTTTGGATTAGTGACGCGAGTGAGATTCCCGCTACTGTCGTGTTGGAACTGGGTTGGTCTACCAGCTGGAT
The DNA here is from genome assembly GCA_005879255.1 of Deltaproteobacteria bacterium. The sequence continues at coordinate 1,304 of VBKY01000460.1, read as the reverse complement.
CCGTGATCTTTTGTAGCCTATCGTTTGCATACACAAGGGTCGTAACAAGGCCCACGGGATCTGTGACTGTTATCAGCCGGCCACTTCCATCGTAGCCGTAAGTCGTTATGTTATTGTTTCTGTCGACGACTGAGGTTTGAAGTCCCTGGCTACTAAAATTAACTTTTGTTCCGTCCTTAAATGCACGGCTGTAAGTGCCATTAGGATTACGGATTAACGTTGAGAAGTCTCGAGCAGGAGATCCGAATGTGTCCGGTCCGCCAGAAAAGAAGAGAGCAGTGCCGTTGCCGCCGGTAAGAAGAATTCCACCACCGGCTTGCGAGTGAAGTTGCTGAATATCTGTAAGAGCCCAGCCCGTGCCAAACGGACTGTTTTTTCGGTTGACGATAATCGTATTCCCGTTGGCAATGCCGCCTATTGAAGAGTTCTGATAGTTGCTGAAAACTGTGAGTTCGTATGAATATCGTCCCGTGACCAGATTCGATCCGTCAAACTGATGGGACAGACGCGAGATCGAATCCGTATCTTCAGGAAGTGTTCCCGAGTTTGTGAAGAGTTCGTCGCCTTGCTGCACCCCCCCTATTTTAAGTCTAGTCGAAAACGTGCCTGGAACTGCGGCACGGGCGCTAAGCGTTGTATCCGCTGAAATGATCGGTTTGGGATCAGCAGTTACGGAGCTGTAGGTTAAAGAAACACTTCGGCTTTGACCGAGCGACCGATAAGAAGGCAACGAGTACGTTTGATAGAGGCTGCCTTCCTCCAAATTGGCCTCGGACCCGACTGGTGCTCGGCACGATCCACAGAAATTCTTACCCTCATTTGCTACCGGTGTCGGACTCGATGCTAACGGGAAATGCCATGCGCTCGCAACGACGCCGCCTTCCACCGTGATAAAGCTTTGGCCGTCTGCAGAAACCGCCATCTTGCCAACGACGTTGAATTTGCCCGTGTCAGGACTCAACGACCACAGATTGAGTTCGTTGCCCGGCGTCATGCCGTCGGCGTTGGGGAAAGTAATACGCGCGGGAGGATTGAATCGAATTCCCGCCGGCTGAATGGTAACCGCCATACCAGGGCGGAGTTCTTCGGGCCGTGATTCCGGGCGGCCATAATCAGGTACCGGGTTGATCGACAGCTTGCCCGTGAACAGCGTACCGTCAGGGTTGGTTGCCGAGCCACCGATAATTTCCACCTCGACGCCGGGAAGACTGGGGTTGGTGACAACCGTATTGAATGTCGAACTGACCGGCACCTCTGCTTCGACATCGACATCGGGCAGCGAAATCGGTGAATTGAGATCGTTG
>VBKY01000449.1:8609-9151 GCA_005879255.1 Deltaproteobacteria bacterium | reverse complement strand
AAGCCAGCGTATCGGTGCGGCTCGGCAGCAGCAGTTCCCAGCGCGTGTCATGGGCGACATCGGTGGAGTTATAAAGCCGGTCGCCATGCTCCAGGATCGGCCGCTCTTTACGTAAGTGGCGCAGCGTCCAAAATTCTTGTGTCCATGCGACGTGGCCGATCTCCCACAGCGGCGGGTTGACGATGGCGATGCGCGGTCCGATCATCTGCTGCTCGTCGAGGTCGTTAACCAAGCTCAGCAGCCGCTCGCGAAAGTCGCGCATGGTAGCGACCAATTCTTTCACACCCATGGTCGCCAGTGGACCGGGAGATACGCTGGAGCTCATCGTGCGCAATTGTCGGTAAACCTTGTGAGCAGTTCAGTTCGCCAAGAATTTTGTCGCAAGCAGGTGAAACTTATCCATGCTATCCCACTGCACCAAATGTTTGCAGTTGTCGACGATATGGAGATCGAGTGGGGGATACTTCTCTTTCATGATCGTTGCCCGCTCGAACACGTCGGCCGAAGAGCCGAGCGATGCGCCATGCAGGCAGATCACGGCT
>VBKY01000449.1:4274-8600 GCA_005879255.1 Deltaproteobacteria bacterium | reverse complement strand
TTGAGACCGTCGACTTGGACGAATTTATCCTGATAGGCCATTGATAATCTCCTCGTTCACAGTACGGAATTTATTCTATTGATCTAACGCATAACGCCGCGCATCACAAACCTGCAACCAATTGAGCGATGGCCTTGGTCCACGGTGCCAATTCTTTTACCCACCGCTGACCGCGGTTTCGTTGGAGGTAGGCCAATGCCGCCTGCAAGCGGCGTGTTTCCGCTGGTGTCATGCGCAAGGGGTGTTTACGCTTCTTGGCAGCCATGCTCGCTTCGGAGTAGCCCCGGAACGCGCGCCAGTGAGATAATGCCTGGGAGCCAAAGCGCTGGCGGACGATTTTTGTCCAGGCCGACTCCGCTCGGTATTTGGCTGGCGCCCGGGCGTAATCGAAGCAAGTCGCTAACGGTAGGAAGCTCAACTCTTCCTGGAGCAACGGATTGTTAAGATAGCCATAGACACACTCCGGCAAGCGCGGGTCGCGTCCCGTCAGTGGCGCGAGATGCAGCTCGTCGCTCATGGACAGATCGTTTACCGGATAATTGTCCCATAGCAGTAGGGGTCGCTCGATCTTTTTGACGATGCGCTTCACATGAGAAAGGGCGATGCTCTTTGAAACCACTGATGGCCCAGTCCAGAAGCAGGGGACGCCGGCCGGCAGGTAGCGCGCCAAAGTTTCGAGAAAGTTCAGCTCGAATTTGCCGAAGACCCGTTCGAGCAGCGCATCTTCGCTGTAATACGAAGGACAAATCCACCACTCGATGTCGCTCCAACTCGCCGGCTGCGCGGTAATGATTTGAGCCATCCAAGTCCCTTCGGCCCGCGCCAGACTATTCTTGAAGGCGCGCCGGTCGCGCGCATCGCTCAAGCGCGAAGGAATATCGTCGAACAGCACGGCGAAAGTGCGCACGCCGGCATCGTAGAAGCGCTGCGCTTTGCGGAGAAGGATGCGAACGGCGCGATCGTCGCCAAAGTACAAACCCTCGCCGGGATGAAAACCGTAGACGAAATCGATTTGCTGTTTTTGTGCAGCTTTAATCAACCGCAGTAGCTCACGCCATTGCGCCGCGGGGTAAGGTCGTCGCCAAAGTTTGCGGTGATAGGGATCGTCCTTGGGCGCATAGAGATAGGTGTTCATACCGCGCGCCGCGCCAAATTCAAGCAGCCGCCGCCGGTGCGCAATCGACCACAGTGGACCGAAAAAGCCTTCGACAATGCCGCGGCGGTGAAAAGTTTTGGCGGCGTTCATGCCGCGCTAATCTCGCACAGCAACGCTGGAGGAACAAGATTGCGGTCGTTAATCGGCGTGAGGCGCGGAATAATTTAGCGATTTGGTACCGGAGTAGTGAGACCCGCTGTCCAAGAGTCATGTGACAATAAACGAGGCTTGAGCTGTCCCAAAGATCCTAAGCAGCGTTTCGAATTTGGGACCTGGTCTGATACTAGTCATCCAGTTGCAATGACAGAGGCGTGCCGTCTCGCCATTCATAGATTGGCTTGTGATGTAACACGCCATCCTCAAGTTAAATGTATTGGACCGAACGGCGAACATTGGCCGTAATAGGATTTTATGACTTACACTCGCGGCGTGGGACAGGAACAAAACTACTCATGGATCAAACATGAGCCATCTGTACAGAAACTCCTGGATATCGCTCGTGATCATCTTAAAGCTGACCAATTTGCAGAAGCATCTTCTGTGCTTATGCCTCTCATTGCGGATGGAAACCCTGAAGCTCTATATCTTGGAGCCTGGTACTCATGGGGTGATGACACGGCCGAGGCATTTGAGCGTCGTTATCTGGATTGGCTTACCAAGTCTGCAATGCAGGAGTATCCTCCAGCACTGTTTGTGCTTGGTGTTTATTATAATACCGGAGAATTAGTTAGTGTTGATAAAGCTAAAGCCGCACAATTGTTTAAACGAGCTGCCGAACTGAAGCACGCTGCTTCTCAGTACAGCCATGCTCTTGATCTGCTCTATGGAACAAACGGCATTGAGAGGAATGAGGCAATGGGTTTCAAATATCTCCTTGAATCCAAGGAAGCCAAATTCCGAGGGGCTTTCGAATTACTAGCATACTTTTACGAGAAAGGTGAATTCGGATTCCCCATCGATCCCCAAAAGGCGGCATCACTTCGCGCCGAAGCTGACGGAGACGATGTGATTGGCTGGTACTGAGTGCAAGAAGGAGAGAAAGGGCAGGAACGGGAGGAACGGGGCCAGCTCAGGGTGGCCCTATTCTCCTCGCTGTTCTCCTGTTCTTCCAGGCGGCTCGCTAGCTCTTCAAAAACGGCACGCCCAGGCGCATCAGGTCGTCGAAGGCATCCCAATGCACCATGTGCTTGCAGCCATTCATAATGTGGAGGTTGATCTGTGGTTGCTGTTTTTTCAGCAATTCGGCGCGTTCACCGGCGTGTGCGCGGTCTTCGCGGCCAAATATCATCAATAGCGGCAGCTTCAGGTCGGCGAGCCTCTCCCATAACGGTTTGGACGGCTTGGCGGTGCCCGCGGGAGCCTCGTGATTCTGGCGTTCCTGGTGCGCAGTAAAATTGCGGCCGATCATGCGGCTGTGGCGTACGGCCACGTCTTCCTCCGAGATCAAGGCATGGTTGAAGGTGTCCGCCTGCAGGAGTTTGCGGGCATCCTCCAGCGTCGGTTCCTTTTGCGCCATCTCCTTGTCGACGCGCGCCTGCACCGCTTCATACTTGCCGACCTGAGCTTCGGTCTGCAGCGGCAGCAACGAGCCGGTGCCAAGAATGATCACGTGCGAATACCGGCTGGGATCTTCCAATGCCAGCTGAATCGCAAAGCCGCCCGAGCGTGAATGCGCGATCAGCGCGGTCTTGCCCAGGCCCGCGGCATCGATGAATTTCGGGATGGAATTGCGTTGCTGCGCTACGCTTTGCTTGGCGGGTATGTCGGAGAGGCCAAAACCGGGAAGGTCAAAGGCAACCGCGCGAAATCCGGCCTTGGCAAAAGGCCCGAGATTGCGCAGAAACACGTCCGCCGAGCTCCCGAGCGACGCACCGTGCAGAAACAGCACCGATGGCCCTGAACCTTCTTCTATATAACGAAGCTTCAGTCCATCGACGCTAACGAACTTGTCTTCCGGTTTGATTCTTTCCACGGTATCCATGACATTGTCTCCTATTAAGGCAGAATAAGATTCTCATCCGCCTGGGCGTTGCCTGCGGTGGGCGTTGGCCGCGCCATTAAGTTTATGGAAATCTGTACAGGAAATTTAAACAACTTTTTTTTCTGATGGGAGCTATAACGCCGAACCGGCGAGGTGTCAATCGCGCGAGCGTTTAGTGAAATTGGGTAAACAGATGCTAGCAGCGAGGAGAGTAAGCGAAAGCTGCTCGTCGATAACACAGCACGCTTTTACGGGCTGTAGGATTGGAAACGTGGTTGTCTAGAGTTGCGATTGGTCTGACGTCAAACCTGCTCGGGTAAAGGAACCGCGTGGTTGGAATGCCTGATTCCGACAGATGAGTTAGCCGCAAAAAGATTTTGTGATTGCACGGCCTGACCCTGGTACATTCGCTATTTGCCGTCGTCGATGCTGACGATCACGATGGCGCTGGCAATCAGCGGGCCATCGGTGCCTTCCTCATTTAGCACCTGCAATCCGCCGTGAACCACGTTGATATGGCCGGTGCCGTGGGGCAGTGTTTCCAACACGGCTTGGCCATCCACAGCCTCGGGCTTGGGCACGCCGATGGTTACATCCACCCGCATATCGTCTGCGGTCTTGCCCAGTAGCCGCTGAAATCCCAAGCTGCTGTGATGCAACGCATCGAATACCGCCCGCTTGGCGGCAGTAGTGTAATCCAATCCGTGAACATCCACTCCCATTCCCATTTCTGTAACGCACCGTACCAAAGCCATACCTGGTCACCTCCACCTGCGAGTTCCAGTCGAACCGATTCTTGCCGATACTCAGATACTCATTAGATTAGACAACGGGAGGACTCCCCCGTCAAGATTTCTGCCGGTTGGCGATGGCATCGCGTGTCTCGTTGTGCATGCGTTTCAACGCAAAAAAAACGAGCGCTAAGCCGCTATGTCACTCTATTCATGCAATCTTGTATCGTCGAATCAATACCTTGTACTGGTCCGACCCAGGGATCGAGGCCCTGTTCACCATAGTGAGACAAACCGTGCTCCTGTATGCTCGGATTGTGACCGGGAACACTCAAAGGTAGTATCATTCCATCCGGGTCAGGTAGTTTAAGTGAATTTCCAGATTCCTCTTAACGACGAAGAAATTTCTAAGTCTTTATGGCAGATGACGTTGACGCTGCGTCTGTTAAGCTAACACT
>VBKY01000449.1:3670-4263 GCA_005879255.1 Deltaproteobacteria bacterium | reverse complement strand
TGGAGCTTAAGGGCTGGTTTGGTCGAAACGCACCGTCGTTAGGTGAATTGTACGAAGGGGCTCTGCACATGTTGTATGCGCCACAATTTCCTGGGCGCACGAGATTTATCGCACATGCGGCTCGGGAAATTGCGAACAGACTGCCTGAGGCAATTACGGGCGTTAAGAATGAGCGATTTGAGTGGCAAAACAAACTCGATAAATTATTGAAATCCTGGGAGCAAGCGGGTTTTTCAATAGATGGGAATTTACCAGAAGTTGTTACAGCAACTAATGCGGCGCCGTCTGCTGAGTTTTCAGCGCCTCGAAGATTCATGCACGAACTAGCGAAGTTACTTTCTGAATATGCGTCGAGTCGCGAAACAAACCAAGCTAGGTCACGACGACTTTTTGAGGCAGTCGATAAAAGTGATCAAGGATCGAAAGAGGCGCTCATACCTATCGTAACGCAGTGGCTTGAAGTAACAACTTGGTTTGTAAAGATTGCCCACGATTCTGGGAGAACAGATATCATATTGAGGGTAGACGAACTTGAGCGACGTTTTACATTGTTCTAAGCCACCCTTGGTGCATTGACGCGCGAGTTTTTCAAG
>VBKY01000449.1:2553-3434 GCA_005879255.1 Deltaproteobacteria bacterium | reverse complement strand
AAATCCCGCAATTCATGAGGATTTTATTGCCGCAGTTCTTTTGATGCCGCCTGCATTGGCGGCCAAGCTAATTGGCAAAATTTTAGACTGGGTACAATCGCCGCGTTTGTTTATCCTTCCCGACAAGCTCGGCTCTCTCATCGGTCACCTAGCGCGTGGCAACGAGGGAGAGGCGGCACTCGATCTCGCACGCACGGTTCTCGCAGTAAGCCCTGGAGAAGAGGTCGAAGCAAGCCTACCTAGCGGCACACACAAATGGCAGCGTGACCCACAAGGACGCTTTGACAATTGGTACTACGAGCAAATTCTGAAAGAAAACGTCCCAGAGCTAGTGAGTGCATGCGGAGAAAAAGCACTCCTGCTGTTGTGTAATTTGCTCCGATTGGCGGTGCGAAACAAATATTCAGAGCCTGGGGACGAGGTTTCAAGCGATTACTCGTACGTGTGGCGTCCTGCGATTGAAGATCATCCCCAGAACCAGCCATATGGCTTGGCAACGATGTTAGTTTCTGCAATACGAGATACCGTCATAGCGCTGGCAAAGGCCTCCCCTGCGAAAGTCCCGGCATTAGTGAATGTTCTCGAAAGTTACAAAGGGAGCATTTATCGGCGAATTGGCCTTCACTTATTGCGCTTATTTTCAGAGACGGCACGATCGGAAATCGACGAAAGGCTCCGCGACAAAAAACAATTTGATGAATTAGCTTTACGACACGAATATGTGCTCCTGCTGCAATCACAATTTGCAAACCTGACTCCTGGTGATCAAAACACAATATTGAATTGGATAGCCGAAGGTCCAGACCTGCAATCGTTCAAAGAACTTGAAAAGGAAATGACGGGGAAGGACCCATCAGATGACAAGACAAAGAACTATATTC
>VBKY01000449.1:0-2537 GCA_005879255.1 Deltaproteobacteria bacterium | reverse complement strand
GAAGACACGTTACGAGGAATACGTTCGGGACTTTGGGCAGCCGGAGCATCCCGATCTCGCTTCGTATATGACGAGTGGAGAAGGCCCCACGAGTCCAAAAAACCAGGCTGATTTGCGCTCAATGAGCGTTGACGAACTCGCAGAATTTCTCGTGAATTGGCAGCCGCCTAATGAACACTGGGGTGCGAGCCCAGAGGGCTTGGGTCGTGAGCTTACCGCTCTCGTTTCATTGGAACCCCAAAAATTTGCACAAGAAATTGAAAAATTTAAAACCACTAGTCCTTACGCGGCAACTTATGTACGAAATATCCTCCGCGGACTTTGGGAAGCAACGGCGCAAAAACGCGTCTTCTCGTGGCCACCCGTATTAGAACTGTGTGATTGGATAGTTCGCCAGCCCCGTGAGATCCCGGGAGACCAGAGCGGACGCCTTGATCACGATCCCCACTGGGGATGGGCGCGAAAAACTATAGCTGACCTGCTTGAGCGGGGTTTTCAAGAAGGGCCGAATGAGATTTCCTTTGATTTAAGAAAACAAGCGTGGAACGTCTTGGAACCAATCACGGATGACCCCGAACCGACTCCTGAATACGAAGCAGAATACGGTGGCGCGAACATGAATCCCGCAACGATGTCAATTAATACGACGCGAGGCGAAGCGATGCATGCCGTCGTTCTCTATGGGTTGTGGATTCGCCGTCATGAGAAAGAACCTGATGCCAAGTCTCCGCTAAGTCGCGGATTTGAAGAAATGCCCGAAGTGAAGAAAGTTCTCGACGCACATCTCGTTAGCGATCCATCGGTAGCGATACGCTCTGTGTACGGGCGGTTCTTCCCGTGGCTATTTTTACTTGATCCTGATTGGGCGCAAACCAACATTACCAAGATTTTTCCGACAGAGGATTCACTCCGTCCTCTTTATGAGGCGGCCTGGAATACATACATCGTATTTTGCCAGCCCTTCAACGACGTATTCGAGTCTCTCAAACCCGTGTATGCGCACGCTATCAATCATTTAGAAAATCAATCAGACGCAAAGTCGCAAACCTACGACGCGGATCATCATATCGCAGCACATCTAGTTAGTTTTTATTGGAGAGGGAAACTACCGCTAGACGATCAATCTGGACTGTTGGAATTGTTTTGGTCAAAAGCGCCGCCAAAACTTCGAGGATATTTGTTTGAACACGCGGGCCGGAGTCTTTCCAATACAAAGGGCGACATTCCAACTGAAATCATTGATCGCCTCAAACACCTCTGGGAAAATCGGCTTGCTCGTGCAAAAGCATCCTCGTCTCCAGAACAGTACATGGATGAGCTCGCGAGTTTCAGCTGGTATTTTATCGCGGCCAAGTTTGACGATGAATGGGCCATCGATCAGCTTACGGAGGTACTAAGGCTAGTAAGAAAAATTGATGACCCGCGATTCGTCGTGGAGCGGCTTGCGCTTCTCGCAAGTGCTCACCCCGGCGCAGCTGTCGAGTGCCTTGGACTCATCGTTGAAAGTGAATTGGAGAGTTGGGAAATCTACAGTTGGCGGAAGGAAGCAAAGGACATTCTTCAGATTGCGATCGAAAGCAGAGATCCGAAGGCACGAGTAACTGGAATTGATATAGTGCACCGACTCGGCGCAATGGGATATATCGAATTTCGAGATCTTCTGCCGAAGTCGCTCACGAAATAAAAAAAGCGGGCGAATGGGGTGTCCCGGCACTGTCTGGCTCACGGGTGTTTGGCATGACAGCTTATCCTTTAAGAGGTCTCCTAAACCCAACTTTATTTCGTTCAAGAGTATACCATCCGCCTGACGGTAGGGCACGCCGAGTGCGATCTCTTTTTGACGCGGTCGCGCAAATCGGAACACCAGGTCACTGGGGGGATCAGGTCTATCATCAGATCATCGCTCAGATTTTTGAGGCGTCCATTTCACAACCGCGCCGATAGCGGGTGTTTACAGCGGTCCTCTTGAGGTCGGCGGCGAGCTTGATGTTTGCGGACCGAGTAACACTCGCGTCGAAATTATACACGGAGGAAGAAAAGGGGTTGCGAAGCTTTTCTTGACGGAATTAGTTGCTTTGATATAGCGTGCCGCGATGCCTCGGCGAGCGCGCATAGCTCCTGGCGAACTGATTTATCACACACTCAATCGGGCGAACGGACGCAACGAACTTTTTTCAAGAAGATTATGCCGCGTTTTATCGGATTATGGTTCGCGGCGCTTGAATCCACTCTCCACCAACGTGGCAGACCTAGAAAAGCAGTGGCTTGAAGAAGAAAGGCGCGCGTCCCGTTTTTTTCCCCTCGGCATGACGCCGTCAAACGCTTTTACCCGTAACTGATTAGATGAATTAGCGTTTCTAGTTTAGGATGAAATATACTGTCGAGCAATGTCGAAACGTAAGAAGGATGCCAAGATATTCTCGGTGCGGATCTTCGACGTTTTTCCTAAGGATGATCCAATAGCGATCGACATCCTAAGACTTATGTTCGGCTGCAACGATACGTATCTCATCGAAGAATGGGCGAACGGAACGAAA
>VBKY01000448.1 GCA_005879255.1 Deltaproteobacteria bacterium | reverse complement strand
AACCACCTGCCATAGCATGAGCAGCGTGGCGCACAGACCCAAGACGCTGCGCACGGCATGGAGCCGCCCCCACTTCTTGAGCAGGGCGAGCGTTTCAGCTGAACCGACATCGCGGCCCGGTGCCAAGAGCTGGTGATTCGTCGGCATGATGCCGATGAATGTGAATGGGACGACTGCCCCGACGAGAACGCCGGCGATTAGCCAACTGACACCGGCGCCGAGCAGCCACACGGACACGCCAGCGATAAAGCCAATCACCGCGAGGGCAGCTTGTGAAAGCGGCTCTCGTGTCGAGGCCCATGCGTGCAGGATGCTCCACAAAATTGATATAGAGGGCCGCACCGGTAAAGATCGCGCTACAGAAGGTGGCGAGAAACTGCAAGACCTCCAGCATCACCGGCATTTCCCTTGCGGGCCAAACGTTTCGATTGAGCTGAGCCTAGCGAGCGTCCATGCAATTCGTAAGCAGTTTGGAAATTCAGACCGAATCTCAGTGATAAGTTTTTATGTGCCGAAGTGTTCGTCACGATTTCGGCCCACCGTTCCCATTCAAGCCAAACATTCTCATCGCATTGCCGCCGAGGACTTTTTCTTTATCTACTTCCGTTAGATTCTTCATCTGCTTGATTACGTCGACGGTTCTCGGCCAGGTGGCGACGGCGTCGCCGTGATCGAAGTCGCTGCCGATGATGATGTTGTGGTTGGGCCAGCCGTTGATGGTATCAGGCAAGTAAGATTCCCAGGAGACGCAAGCAATATAAAACTGATCGAAATACTGGCTCGGCAGTTTTTTTATGCGTTTCTTGCCTTCGAAGAATTGTTGAACCGAAACAGACACCCTCTCGTCGTTCGGCATATGTGCGTCGAGCGTGTGCATCAGCCACGGCACCCAACCGATGCCGCCTTCGAAGAAGCCGAACTTCAGCGTCGGAAAGCGATCGAGCACCCCGCCAAAGATCAAGCGGGCGGCGCTGACCATGTACGTCAATGGAAATCCCAGCGCCGTCGGAAAATGCTGATAACCTTGAAAGCGCTCGCTGCCGACGAGCCACGGATGGCTGTGCTGAAGTTCGAACACCCGCGCGGCGGGATGAAGCAGAATCGGAATATCGAGATCGGCGATTTCTTCGTAGAGCGGGAACAGCACTTCGTTGTCCAAATCACCATCACCCCAACCGCCATTGAACTTGACCGCTTTGAGCCCGAGTTCTTTTACGGAGCGACGCAACTCCTTCACTGACTCTTTGATATCCGGCAGATAGATCCACGCCACGCCGATGAACCGATTGTCGCCCTGGATGTCTTCGGCGGCCGTATCGTTGTAGGCGCGCGCCAATTGACGACCCAGCTCCGGCTCAACTTCGTAAATCAACGGCCGGTTGTCGGGAATCAGAACTTGAACATCGAATCCATCCTTCTTCATGAATTCGGCACGCAGCGGAATGCTCCAGCGGCCTTCCTTGAAAGAATGAATCTTTTTGCCGTCTCGGTAATAGGTCGCGACTTTACCAGGGACGACCTCGCCGTAACGAATCATGTCGCCTTTGTCTTCAACGATTTCGAGATGCCCGCGCCCGGGATGCTTCACCCTATCGATGAAACGAAGCGGCCAGTAGTGGGTATCACCATCGATGTACATCATTTTTTCTCCTCAACAAATCTTTGGAAGTCTATCTCCCACGTTTTGTTATTTCGACCGAAGGGAGAAATCTTATATTCCCTTGCTCAACTCATTCCATTCAGGATTGAAGCGAATTACCAAGTTATCCTTCTTTTCTCTCCGCCATTTCTTAATTTCTTTCTCTCTCGCCCTCGCACTGATTACATCGTTCGTCTGCTCGTAATAAACGAGCTTGTGGACGTTATATTTTTCTGTGAAACCCTTTGACTAACTTATTCTGATGGTTGTCTACTACTCATTTGGCCTCGAGCGCTATCGCCCGCCGATTGTGGGGCGACGCATTTTACGATGGTCACGAGTTTATCCCAGCGTAATCGCCGCCCGTCTTCGGCCGAAGCCGGTCGCCTGCTCGAATACGTGGGCAATTTGTAATACTCCCAAATCTTTACGATAGCAGCCGACGATTTGGATACCGACGGGCAATCCATCAGCAGTGAATCCCGCGGGCACGGAAATAGCCGGACAAAATGTCGGCGTGATCCAATACGCGCTCTTCATCCACGCGATGTAGTGCTCCATGTTTACGCCTTCGATCTCTTGTGGCCAGCGAACGGTCGCATCGAACGGCGGAACCTGATTCACCGCGCAAAGAAGGAATTCATATTTTTGCTGGAAAACACGCATGCGCTCCATCAATTCGCCATGCCGTGTCATCGCGTTGGCGACATCGTCGCCCGTGAGCTTGCTGCCTGATTCGATCTGCCAGACTGCTTCTGGTTTCATCTGCTCCCGATGTTTCTCGAGCAATGGGCCGAGCGTATGCCAGTAATTCCATGCGCGAAGAGTGAGAAATATTTCATCGGCATCACGCAGATCGGGCCAGGCATCTTCGACGATGCATCCAAAATCAACAAAAGTTTTTCGTTGTCCTTCCAAAACCGATCGAACACGGCGGTCGAGCGGCAGACAACCGAGATCAAGACACCAAGCAACTCGCACATCCTTAAAGTCACGATCCAATGGTTTGGCAAAGCTCGAAGGCTCAGACGGATAAACAGCCGGATCGCGCGGATCGGCCCCGGCCATGGCACTGAGCAATAAGGCAACATCGGTCACTGAACGCGCCATTGGACCCTTAACGCTAAATCCTAAGAACGGCAGCAGCGTCGGCGCGGTCGGCACTAGCCCGACAGTAGGGCGAAGGGCGACGATGTTGTTGAAGTTGGCCGGGTTTCTTAACGACCCACCCAAGTCGCTGCCGCTCGCCAGCGGTATCAAACCAGCGGCGAGCGCCGCGCCCGCGCCACCGCTGGATCCACCGGCGGTTTTCGTCGGATCGTATGGGTTGAGGGTGGTTCCATACACGTCGTTGTAGCTGTGCGAGCCCATGCCAAATTCCGACACGTTGGTCTTGCCAATGGGAATCACACCGGCGTGCTTCAACCGCTCAACAAGAACCGAATCCTCCGCTGGCATGCAATCTTTGAAGATTGGCGAACCACGTGTCAAAGGAAATCCCACCGCGGCATCCAAGTCTTTGAAGGCAAAGGGCAGGCCGTGGAGCGGGCCCACTTCATCACCACGAGCCAACCGACGATCGGCGTCGTCCGCTAAAGCAAGACACTTCTTGTCGTCTAGCTTCGCGACAATGGCGTTAATTTTAGGATTGACCTGTTCGATCTGCCATAAAACCGCGGTCATGACCTCGCGCGCGGAAATGCCGCGAGAGCGGATTAACTCCGCGAGTTCGCGCCCACTCATGAAGCATATTTCGCGGTCACCATGGGATGTCATTGATATCAGTGGCCTGAATGATGAGGTAAAGCACCGAAGCTAAAGAGAATTTTCCTCCGCGACAGAATGTAAAAACGGTTCATGGTTCGACGAGCTCGCCAGGAACGGACTAAGCTTCATGACAGCTCAACTATTTAGCCGTTTGTTCCTTCGATAAACTCACGACGGGCTCTGAGCTTGGTCGAAGGGCGAACGGCGGATTTTCACGCAGTCTGACGAGTACTACGTTCGACGCAAACGTCGCGAGCCAAACCGGCGCCTTATCTAAATTCCCGGCTCCTTCATACCGATCGGCGGCTTCTTAATGTTCTTGGAGATCTCCTCGACATCCCACAGCCGGGAGAATTTCAGTGCGCGCGGGCAGTGGCTGTAGGACTCTTCAACGTCGAGTAGCAAACCTTGAAGGACTTGCGCTTTTTCGTCGGGGTCAAAGACTTCAAGCTTCGCATCGCTCAATTGCGATCTATCGACGACCGTCACCCGTCCATTGATTCTGACTGTCGAGTTGTGCCCGGGAATCAAGAAGATTAGCCCAACTTTCGGGTTTTGTTCGATATTACCGTAACCGTGGAAAAGTTTGTTGCCCGCCACGTCTGGAATGAACAACTGCTTGTCGTTTAAAATTTTCACGAACCCAGGCGTACCGCCCTTGGGTGAAGCGTCACAATCGCCCGCCGCATTGCTCGTCGCCATGACACAAAATGGCGAGTGTCGAATAAATTCTTGTATCCACGGAGCCATGTGCGGCCTGACCTTTCCTGCGGTTCGTTGGACCGGATAGCCGAATTTGTCTTGATACTTTGTACTCATTTGCGCTCCTCGAATCCGTCGTCAGTGTCTACCACTAAGCCGAATATTTAAAGTGCTTTACTCATCGTCTTCTACTGAGTTCCGATAGCACTTCAAGCTGTATTTCCTGAATCTGCGCCAAGCGCTCCCATTGATGCGACAGCAGGTGATCGACTTTCTCATGAAGATGTCGGATTTCCAATTCGGCCTTAAGGTTAACCTGGTAATCATGCTGCGAGCGGACCCGGTCTTTTGCCTCCTGGCGGTTCTGGCTCATCATGATGATCGGGGCCTGCATTGCAGCGATGCACGATAGAATCAAGTTCAGCAAAATATACGGGTACGGATCTATTCGCCGCGAGTAGAGCACAAAAGAGTTCAAGCCGATCCACAAGGCG
>VBKY01000054.1 GCA_005879255.1 Deltaproteobacteria bacterium | reverse complement strand
ATGCCTTTGCGGCCGTTGATGGCAACTTTATCGAGATCCCGGCCGAGCACATTTGCAACCGAACGCCCCAGCGCTAAAGCCGTGCCGCTCGGAGCATCTTTCTTGAACCGGTGATGCGCTTCGATGATCTCGACGTCGTAATCGTCGCCGAGCATCTTCGCCGCCTTGCCGAGCAGCGAAACAAGGACATTAACTCCCAAGCTCGTATTTGCCGAGAGAAGCGTCGGCGTCCGCCGGGACAGTTTTCTAACTTCCGCCAACTGCCTCGAATTAAAACCTGTCGTGGCGATGACAATCGGTGTCACTGTTCTGGACGACGCTTTTAGGAAACCCAACGATGCTTCGGGGTTCGTAAAATCGACGATGACCGTATTGGGCTTGAGCAATGACTCAATCTTATCGCTTACTGGGACCCCAAGACGGCCGGCGGCGGAAATTTCGCCGGCGTCTTTGCCGACCCTAGCGCTGCCTGGCTTATCGATCGCACCAACCAGCTCGACGCCGGCGGAATCTTTCACGGCTCGCACAACAGCGCCGCCCATCCGGCCGCCGACGCCGCAGACGATGATCCCGAGCGCCATGAATTATTAGAGAAGACCGAAATCGGTCATTGCCTGCTTAAGTTTTTTGAGATTCGCCTCGGCCATCGGCGTCAGCGGCAATCGGAGGTCGCTGCTGCACTTGCCCATGAGCGCGAGTGCGGTTTTGGCGGGAATCGGATTGGTTTCGATGAAGAGGCTGCGAATCAAAGGCATCAGTTTAAACTGAAGTTCGCGCCCTTTTTCCCAATTTCCCTTCAAACAAGCTTCCGTGAGTTGCGAGGTCTCCTTCGGTGCGACGTTGGCAACTGTCGAAATTACACCTTTTCCGCCGAGAGCCATTAAAGAAAAAATCAGCGAGTCCTCGCCGGAATAAACCGCCAGCCGATCGCCGCATAGTCGAATCACGTCGATCGCTTGATCCACCGAGCCGGTGGCTTCTTTCACGCCGGCGATGTTTTTGATTTCTGACAAGCGCGCCAAGGTTTCCGGTTCGATCTTCGATCCGGTTCGGCCCGGGATATTGTAAATGATGATCGGGATGCCGACTTCAGCAGCAACTTTCTTATAGTGCTGGTAGATACCTTCTTGCGTCGGTCGGTTGTAGTACGGCGAGATCATCAGCGCGCCGTCGGCGCCTGATTTTTCGGCTTCACTCGTCAGGCGAACCGCCTCTTCTGTGGAATTGGAGCCCGTTCCCGCGATCACGGGAACGCGTCTGTTGACCGCTTTGATCACCGTGCGAATGACATCGTCATGTTCTTGATGGCTCAGCGTAGCTGATTCACCCGTTGTACCGCACGGAACGATGCCGTGCGTGCCATTCTGTAAATGAAAATCGACCAATCCCGCTAGGCCTTGCCAATCGACTTGACCGTCCTTAAACGGCGTCACCAAAGCGACCATCGAACCGGTAAACATAGACCTGTCTCCTATGCAATCTTGACGATGCCGTGAAAAACTTCCTCGGCACCACCCGTCATATAGACGCGATTGTTGTCGCGCCATTCAATCAAGAGATCGCCGCCTTTGAGGTGAATTACAATCTCGCGTTCGGTTCGCCCGGTGACGACGCCGGCGACGCCCACCGCACTCGCACCCGTACCGCAGGCCCACGTCTCACCTGCACCGCGTTCCCACACACGCATCTTAACTTCACTTGGACTAATGATCTTGATGAACTCTGTATTCACCCGTTTGGGAAAAAACGGATGGTGCTCGAAACGGGGTCCAATCTTTTCGAGATCCAAGGAGTCGATGTCGTCGAGATAAAGCACGCAGTGGGGATTACCCATGGACACGCAAGTCGCTTCATAGGTCTTGCCGTCCACGGTCAGCGGCCAGTTCTTGATTTCCCCATCGGCGTCGACAGGAATCTTGCGGCCTTCAAGAATCGGCTCACCCATGTCAACTTCGACTAGCTCACCAACGATCTTAGGGCGAATAATACCGGCAAGAGTCTCCACCTCGAGCTCGCGTTTTTGGGTGATGCCGTGATCGTAGACATATTTGGCGAAGCAGCGGATGCCATTGCCGCACATCTCCACTTGACCGCCGTCGGCGTTATAAATTTCCATCTTGAAGTCGGCGACCTTGGAGGGATGCACCGTCAGCAGTTGATCCGCGCCGATGCCAAAACGGCGATCGCAGAGTTGTTTGGCGACCGATCCTAAATTCTGGATATTCTTCTTCCGGCAATCGAGAAAGACAAAATCGTTGCCTGCCCCGTGCATTTTGGTGAACTCGAGTTCCATAGCTTGAATCATTAGGACGGCCGTATCGCCATACGTCCCTAAAAAATCTCTCCTATTGTAACGCGGCGGGAATGATCTCGCCGTTGATGAGGTCGTCAAGGCTCTCGCGTTTGCGGACCACGTAGTATTGGTCGCCATCGACCAACACCTCCGGCGGTTTCGGATGCGAGTTGTAGTTGGATGCCATGGTAAAGCCATAAGCACCCGCGCTCATCACGGCGAGTAAATCGCCGCGCTTGGGCCGCCCGATCTCGCGATCCTTGGCGAAAAAATCGCCGCTCTCGCAGATCGGCCCCACCACGTCGGCGACAATCTTTTCCGCCTTGTTTTCTTCCACCGGTTGAATCGCCTGATACGAGCCATAAAGCGCCGGGCGGATAAGATCGTTCATACCGCCGTCGACGATGACGAATTTTTTTGTGTCGGTTTCCTTGATGTATTGAACCTCAGTAAGGAGGATGCCGGCATTACCGACGATGACCCGGCCGGGCTCGAGTATCAGCGTAATGTTCAGACCCTCCAACCCTTGAATGATCGCATGGGCATACTCGTCGGGAAGCGGCGGCGTTTCGTCATGGTAGTTGATCCCCAAACCGCCACCGAGATCTAGATAACGAATCTGCGTGCCTTCCTTTTTCATTTCACCGGCGAGCACGCGATCCAAGTACTCACGCACCTTGCTTAACGCATCGACGAAAGGGGTCACCGACGTGAGCTGGGAGCCGATGTGGCAATCGACGCCGACGACATCGATATTAGATAACGACGCCGCCTTTTTATAGGTCTCAAGCGATTTTTTTATATCAACACCGAACTTCGACTTTTTCATCCCGGTTGAAATGTAAGGGTGCGTTTGTGGATCGACGTCGGGGTTGACACGCAAACTGATCGGCGCTTTCTTGCCGATGCCCGCGGCGATCTCGTTGAGCGCGATCAATTCCTCTTCCGACTCGACGTTGAACATTAAAATGCCCGCGTTGAGAGCGTATTGGATTTCATCTTTTTTCTTGCCGACGCCCGAGAAGACGATCTTCTTCGGGTCTCCGCCCACTTTGAGCGCGCGAAACAATTCGCCCCCGGAAACGATATCGAAACCGCTGCCTTCTTTGGCGAAAGTTCGCAGCAGCGCGAGATTCGAATTGGCCTTAACTGAAAAACAGACGATATGAGGCACTTTGGCAAAGGCCTGATCGAAGACCTTGTAATGGCGCTTGAGCGTCGCCAAGCTGTAAATATAGGCCGGCGTGCCGACCTCTTGGGCGATGCGCTTGAGCGGCACGTCCTCGGCGAACATTTCTCGGTTGCGATAATGAAAATGATTCATTTCTCACTCCGCACGATTTCAACTTCATTCGATGGCGCGCTCAAACTACCGTCAAATAACTGTGACGAAATCCGATAGCGGTAAATGGCTTTTGGCCTTACTTCCTGGTCGTCGAATCGATATTGTTTTTGTTTTACAAATTTTTCCTGGTCTTCGACATTCACTGTCGTCAGTTGCCTATAGGGCACGGGGCAATCAGGACAACTCTGGGACACTTCCTTGCGAAAGATGACAAAGCTCGCAAGATCCTTCAACTCACTGCCATCGACATATGCGGTCGGCCGGCTCCAGGTAAGCGTGATGCCGGCCGCGCCGGAGCGCGCGCTCAGGTTTGTAATGGTTCTCGGAATCACCAGCTCCGGAGCGCGCGGGTCGCCTTTTTTGCCGCAGGCAGACGCCAGAGTCACACCAATCATCGCCATAAGAAACAATCGTTTCATCTCACCCTCAGTTCTTTTAAGCGGCGCATGACGTTTTGGCGCGCCGTTCCCCCCAAGGCGCGCCGCCGGCCCACCACCGCGTCTGTCGATAAATGGCTGTAGACGTCTTTTTCGACTTTGTCTGAAAAACGTTGAAGCTCAGCCAACGACAACTCTTCGATGCGCTTACCTTGGGTCACACAAAACTGCACGACCGCGCCTGCCACTTGGTGGGCCGCGCGAAACGGCAGCCCGCGTGCAACCAGATAATCTGCCAGATCCGTGGCGTTCATAAAGCCATCTTGGGCAGCGCTGAGCATCCGCTCCGCCAAGACTTTCATGCCGGCGACGATTTCGCTCATGATCTTGACGCTCGCCTTGACCGTGTCGGCGGTATCGAACAGCGGAATCTTGTCCTCCTGAAGATCCCGATTGTAAGCAAGCGGCAGTCCTTTCATGATGGTCAGCAACGCCTGCAGATGGCCGAACACCCGCCCTGTCTTACCACGGATCAGTTCCGGCACGTCGGGATTTTTTTTCTGCGGCATCATCGAGCTGCCTGTGCAATAGCCGTCCGGCAACTCGACGAAACCAAACTCCTGGGTCGACCATAATACTAACTCGTCGGCCAAGCGGCTCAGATGGACAAACAGAATCGATGATGTGGCCAAAAACTCCAAAAGAAAATCGCGGTCGCTGACCGCGTCGATGCTGTTTTTTGACACCCTGGGGAAACCCAAAAGTTTGGCCACATAGACGCGGTCGATCGGAAAGGTTGTTCCCGCCAGAGCCCCGGACCCCAAAGGTAGCACGTTGATTCGCTCGAGACAGCCGGCAAAGCGCTCCCGATCCCGCTCGAACATATCGAAGTAGGCGAGCAAATGATGCGAGAAGAGCACCGGCTGCGCCCGCTGCAAATGCGTGTAGCCGGGCATGATTACATCGAGGTATTTTTTTGCCGCTCTGACCAGCTCCTGCTGTAACGCCTGCAACGCGGCAATGATAATTTTCACTTCGTCGCGCAGATAAAGGCGCATGTCTAAAGCGACTTGATCGTTGCGGCTTCGTGCCGTGTGGAGTTTGCCGCCGGCAGGGCCGATCAACTTGGTCAAGCGCCGCTCGACATTCATGTGAATGTCTTCGTCCGCCTCGGAAAACACAAATTTTCCGTGGTCGATTTCGCGCCGAATGGTTTCTAAACCGCGGATGATCTTGTGCGCGTCACGCACCGGAATGATGCGCTGCTTCCCAAGCATTTTAGCATGCGCAATACTGCCCAGGATATCGTGACGGTAAAGCCGCGCATCGACGGCAATCGACGCAGTGAATGCTTCGACGGAATTCGCCGTCTCGGCTACGAAGCGCCCGCCCCAGAGCTTGCCTCCCTTTGCCTTGCCTTTGGCCACGGCTAGCCCCGCTTGGCTTTGCTCAACCGCCGCAGCCGCAGTCTCAACGCATTCAAGCGAATAAAACCCTCGGCGTCGCTCTGATGATAAACTTGGTCCGCTTCGAAAGTCGCCATGTTGGGATCATAAAGCGAAGTTTCTGATTTGCGCCCGGCGATCATAATGTTGCCTTTGTAGAGCTTGAGCCGGACTCGGCCACTGACGTTGGTTTGGCAGGCATCGATAGTTTTCTGCAAGACTTCGCGCTCCGGCGCGAACCAATAGCCGTAATAAATCATATCGGCGTAACGCGGAATCAAGGAATCCCTGAGACGCAGCACTTCGCGGTCCATGGTGATCGACTCCAGGGCGCGGTGTGCCGCATGGAGGATCGTGCCACCGGGCGTTTCATACACGCCGCGCGATTTCATGCCGACGTAACGGTTCTCGACTAGGTCGACGCGGCCAATACCATGTTTAGCGCCGAGATCGTTTAGCCGGGCAAGTAGATTCGCCGGCACGAGCTTACGCCCATCGACGGCGATGGGGTCGCCGCGCAGGTAATCGATCTCGATATATTCAGGACGGTTGGGCGCTTTCTCCACAGGCCGGCACCATACAAACATATCCGCCGGCGGCTCTTTCCAGGGATCTTCCAAAATACCGCCCTCGTAACTGATATGGAACAAATTACGGTCGGTGCTGTAAGGTTTCGCCTTGGTCACCGGTACGGGGATGTCATGTTTGCGCGCATAGTCGATCAAAGCCGACCGCGCATTGAGATCCCACAGCCGCCACGGCGCGACGACTTTGATGCCGGGCCGAAGAGAATAGTAAGTCAGCTCGAAGCGCACCTGATCGTTGCCCTTACCGGTGGCGCCGTGCGAAACCGCGTCGGCTTTTTCTTTGATGGCGACGTCGATCTGTCCTTTGGCGATTAGCGGCCGTGCGATCGAAGTGCCGAGCAAATACGATCCTTCATAAACGGCGTTGGCGCGGAGCATCGGAAAAACATAGTCTTTGACAAACTCCTCTCGCAAATCGCCGATAACAACTTTGCTCGCGCCGGTCTCGATCGCTTTGCGCTTGATCGCTTGCAGGTCTTCGCCCTGGCCCAAGTCGGCGCAGAACGCGATGACTTCGCAACCATATTGCTCTTTGAGCCATCGTAAAATGACCGAGGTGTCCAAACCGCCCGAATATGCCAGAACCACTTTGCTGACTTTCATCGTCGTCGTACGAACCCTCTAACGTTTTCCGGCCGTCGATTTTTTCCTGTTTGAATTTCTTGAACCTTGAACTTTTGAACCCTTGAACCCTCTGAGCAACCACACCATCACCGCTTTTTGCACGTGAAGTCTATTTTCGGCTTGATCAAAAGCGACGCATTGCGAGCTTTCAAGCACTTCGTCTGTAATTTCCTGTCCTCGGTGGGCAGGCAAACAATGCATGACGACGGCATCCTTCTTCGCCATGGCGACGACTTGGCTGTTCACCTGATAATCCTTAAAAGCTTTAAGTCGCTTCGTCGCGTCCCACTCCTGCCCCATACTTGTCCAAACATCGGTGTATATCGCATCAGCACCGTCCAGCGCTTCTTTGACCGAATTCGTCACAGTGATTCGAGCACTGTTTTTCCTGACTCTTGCCTCGATCTCCTTATTCGGCTCATAGCCTTTAGGGCACGCGACGGCAAACGAGAACGGAATCTTTTCGGCAGCCTCCATCCACGAGTGCACCATGTTGTTGCCGTCACCGACAAAAGCAATCTTGAGCCGATCCAAATTTCCTTTGTGCTCTATCAGCGTCAAACAGTCGGCCAAAACCTGGCAAGGGTGGTATAGGTCCGTGAGAGCGTTGATCACCGGCACGGAGGCGAAGCGAGCCATCTCTTCTAAAGTCGATTGGGCAAAGGTGCGGACGACAATCATGTCGACCCACCGGCTGAGGCTACGACCGCAGTCAATTGGAGTTTCCCTCACGCCCATCTGGACTTCCGTGGGCGCCAGAAAAACCGCGTGGCCACCTAACTGAAACATCCCCGCTTCGAACGAAACGCGCGTTCTCAGGCTCGGCTTCTCAAACAACATCCCCAGCCCTTTTCCTGCCAAGAGGTGATGAGGTATGCCTTGTTTTTGCTTGCGCTTGAGCTCGCGCGCCAGGCTTAAAATGCCATCGAATTCGCGCCGGCTCAGGCCATCGAAACTCAAGAGATCCCGTTTGCTCATGTCACGAAAATTGTAGGGCCGGATTATTGACGAGCCAAAACCGTTTCGAGGATCGTCAAGCCGCGATCGATATCGCTCTTCTTGATCGTCAGGGGCGGCGCGAAGCGTAGTACCTTTGAGGCTGTGCAGTTGAGCAGCAATCCCTCTTTGAGGCAAGCGTCGGCGATTTTGCTTCCTTCGATGTTCAATTCAACGCCGATGAGCAGCCCTTTGCCGCGGATCTCTCGCATAAAAGAAAATCGCTTCTTCAGCGCCTCAAGCCCCTTGACCAAATATTTGCCCATCTGCACGCAGTTTTTGAGCACTCCGTTTCTTACCAGCGCAGCCATGACCGCTGCGCCCGCGGCACAGGATACCGGGTTGCCGCCGAAGGTCGATGCGTGACTCCCAGGCCCGAAACTATTGGCAACCTCTTCACGCGCGAGCATGGCGCCGAGCGGCAAACCACCGCCCAGTGCTTTTGCCAAAGTCATGATGTCCGGCTTGACGCCGAAATGTTCATAGCCGAACAGTTTTCCGGTACGTCCCATGCCGGTTTGCACTTCGTCGAAAATCAGCAACAAGCCGCGCTGATCGCACAGCTCACGAAGACCGAGCAAATAAATCTCATTCGCCACGATCACGCCGCCCTCGGCCTGAATCGGTTCTATTAGGATACCGACGGTTTTCTGCGGGTCGATCGCCGCTTCCATCGCGCCGAGATCGTTATAAGGCACCTGGCGAAAACCCACGGGCAGCGGATCGTATCCCGCGCGGATTTTTTCTTGACCCGTCGCGGTCAAAGTCGCCAACGTGCGCCCGTGAAACGAATTGTGCGTCGAAATGATCTCATACTTGCCGCCCAATTTTTCAGAACCGTAGCGGCGCGCCAATTTGATCGCTGCTTCGTTGGCTTCGGCGCCGCTGTTACAGAAAAAAGCGCGGTCGGCGAAGGAATGGCGGCACAGCTCGCGGGCTAGTTCGGACTGCGACTGAATATGATAGAGGTTGGAAGCATGCAAGAGCTTTTGCGACTGATCTTTGATCGCCTTAACAATCGCCGGATGACAGTGACCTAAGCTGTTAACCGCAATGCCGGCGAGGAAATCGAGATATTCTTTGCCGTCGGCATCCCAAACCTTGCATCCCCTGCCTTTAACGAGCGCAATCGGTATCCGGGCATAAGTTTTCGTGACGTATTTATCGGTCAGCGCTACGACATCTCGGTTCTTTATCACTTCCGCACCACCTCCGTCCCCACCCCCTCTTTGGTAAAAATTTCCAAGAGCACCGCATGCTTCACCCGGCCGTCGAGAATATGGGTCTTTTCGACGCCGCCCTTGAGCGCATTGATGCAGCACTCGACTTTGGGAATCATCCCCGAGCCGACGATGCCGTCTTGAATCATCCGTCGCGCTTGACTTTCCTTGAGCGTGCTCAGAAATACGCCCTTTTTGTCTTTCACGCCTTCGATGTCGGTCATAAGAATCAGCTTCTCGGCGTGCAGTGCTTCCGCAACCTCGCCGGCCACTAGATCGGCGTTGATATTGTAAGTTTCGCCGTTCTTGCCGACACCGACTGGCGCGATGACGGGAATGAATTTGTTTTGGTCTAACGACTCGATGATGAGCGGATTGATGCCGATGATCTCGCCGACCATGCCGATATCGATAATTTCCGGCGACTCGCCGTTCGCCGACGCCACCGTGACGTTCATTTTCTTGGCCAATATGAGACCGCCGTCCTTGCCGCTCAGGCCTACTGCCATGCCACCATGCTGGTTGATCAGATTGACGATTTCCTTATTCACTTTGCCGACCAGTACCATCTCGACGATATCCAAAGTCTCTTGATCGGTTACGCGCATGCCGCGCACGTAGCGGCTGGTGATGCCCATCTTGTCGAGCACGGAATCGATCTGCGGCCCACCGCCGTGCACCACCACGGGATTAATGCCGACGTACTTGAGCAGCACGATGTCTTGGGCGAAGCTGGCTTTGAGCTCCTCGTTTTCCATCGCATTGCCGCCATACTTGATGACGAAGGTCTTGCCGTAGAAGCGCTGAAAATAGGGCAGCGCCTCCATTAACACTTCTGCCTTGCCGATAAAATTTTCCATCAGAGGATCCTTAAGCCACCGGATTGCGCGCGAATAAATTGGAGTGTTGGAGGAACGGAGTATTGGGTCTCTAACCCATCACTCCACCACTCCAGCCCCTATGAGACCATCGAGCCCAACGAAGGATGAGTCTTTTTCAGGAGCCTTTTAGAGGATATAACGCGACAGGTCCTCATCCTTCAAGATCGGCGAGAGCCGCTCGCGCACATATTCGGCATCTATGGCTACCTCTTTGCCATGAATCTCGGGTGCCGAGAAAGAAACCTCGTCGAGCAGCCGCTCCAAAATTGTATGCAGCCGGCGGGCACCGATGTTTTCCATCCGCTCGTTGACGTCCGAAGCGATCTGAGCGATTTCTTGAACCGCATTGTCGGCAAATCTTAAATGTACGCCTTCGGTTTCAAGCAGCGCCTCATACTGTTTGATCAGCGCATTCTTAGGTTCGGTCAATATGCGGACGAAATCTTCTTTGCTCAACGAGCTCAACTCCACGCGAATCGGGAAACGGCCCTGGAACTCGGGAATCAGGTCGGACGGTTTGGCACTATGAAAAGCTCCCGAGGCAATGAAAAGAATATGATCGGTCTTGACCATGCCGTATTTGGTGTTGACCGTCGAACCTTCGACGATCGGCAATAGGTCCCGCTGGACTCCCTGAC
This sequence comes from Deltaproteobacteria bacterium, assembly GCA_005879255.1. The sequence continues at coordinate 4,127 of VBKY01000054.1, read as the reverse complement.
GCGAAACATCCGGGCCATTGACGGATTCCCGGCCGGCGATCTTGTCGATCTCATCGAGGAAAACAATCCCCGACTGTTCGACGCGGCGAATGGCTTCCCCTGTGACCTTATCCATGTCGACGAGCTTGCTCGCTTCTTCCTGCGTCAAAATTTCCAAGGCTTCGGGAATCTTGACGGTCTTCTTCTTGGTTTTTTTCGGCATCAGGTTGGAAAACATATCTTTCAAATTGAATTCCATACCTTCCATGCCCTGCGGCGTCAGCACTTCGATCATCGGCATCATCGATTGAGTCAGTTCGATTTCGACGAAGCGGTCATCCATCTTGCCTTCTCGCAGCATCTTCTTGAGCTTGTCGCGGGTGCCCAGCAGACGCGCGCTATCGACCGCTTCGCCATCAATCGCTTGGGCGGTCGCCGGCAGCAGCAGGTCAAGAACACGCTCTTCGGCGACTTCACGCGCTTTGATCTCGACCTTCTGCTTTTCTTCCTCTTTCACCATGTTGACCGCGAGATCGGTCAGGTCGCGGATGATCGACTCGACGTCGCGACCGACGTAACCGACTTCAGTAAATTTTGAGGCTTCCACCTTGATAAACGGCGCCTGCGACAGCTTGGCCAAGCGGCGGGAAATTTCGGTTTTGCCGACACCCGTGGGGCCGATCATGATGATGTTCTTGGGCGCGATCTCCTCGCGCAGATCCTCCGGCACCAGCTGACGCCGCCAACGGTTCCGCAGAGCAATAGCGACGGCGCGCTTGGCTTCCTTCTGGCCGACGATATAGCGGTCCAGCTCGGAGACGATCTCCCGCGGCGTCATCACCGGTGCCGGCGAAGCAGTTCCGTCTGGCTGTAGAGCTTTCAAATTGTCGGCCATTGGAATAATCACTCCTAACAATTTCCCCAGGAAATGCAATCTCTTAGCTACGTTGGGGGGCTGGAGTGATGGAGTAATGGAGTATTGAGTTTGACATACATCACTCCACTACTGCATCACCCCGATTAGCACTAGATCGTAACCACGTGAGCGAGCGCAATGACAGACCGGTTGAAAACTCCGATGCTTCGACCGGGCTCACAACAAAAGGGCGAGGACCACACAAATTAACGACATAGCCGTTCGCCCTGAGCTGTGTCGAAGGGCTCCTAGCGTTCTTCCAGTCTGACGAAGCGTATGCGTCTCTTTGGGCGCCCAGTTACGGTAATTCTTCGAACGTAAGCTGATCGTTGGTGTAAACGCAGATCTCGGCCGCCGCGCGCATCGCTTCCTCAGCGATGGCGCGGGCATCCAATTGGGAATGCTTCACTAAGACCCGAGCCGCGGCCAAGGCGTAATTGCCACCGGAGCCGATGGCGATCACCCCGTCATCGGGCTCAACGACATCGCCGGCGCCGGAAATCACCAGCAAATCGCTCACATCGGCGACGATGAGCAGCGCTTCCAGACGGCGCAGCACGCGATCCGTGCGCCAGTCCTTAGCCAATTCAACCGCGGCGCGCTTCAGATTGCCGCTGAACTGTTCCAGTTTGGCTTCGAACTTCTCGAACAGGGTAAATGCGTCCGCCGTCGCGCCGGCAAAACCGGCGATTACTTTGTCGTGATGCAGCTTGCGCACCTTGCGCGCGCTATGCTTCATCACGGTCTGACCTAAGCTCACCTGTCCATCGCCGACCACTACGACTTTACCTCCATGACGGATCGCTAATATGGTCGTGCCGTGCATCATTTTAGATTTTGGATTTTAGATTGCCGATTTCGGATCGATCAGAGTAAATCATATAATATATTTGCAGACTGCTCAAAAAGATCTCGGAGGCGAGGCGCGCGACCGATTGACGAGCGCAGGCGTACTCAGTGTGTACGTCGAAGCGAGGCAATGGAGCGCAACGAAGCATATGAGGCTTTTTCAGCAGTCTGCTAAGCGCGCGGATGCGCTTTGTCGTATACCGCTGTCAATTGGTCCAAGTTCAAGTGAGTATACCGCTGCGTCGTCGATAAACTCGCGTGGCCCAAGAGTTCCTGAATCACGCGCAGATCGGCGCCGCTATTGAGCAAATGCGTGGCAAAACTGTGGCGCAACCCGTGCGGCCCCATCTTGATTGGGATGCCGGCCTGTTTCAAATGCTTCTCAACGATGCGCGCGACGCTCCGCGTGGTAATCCGCTCGCCCCGGTTATTGAGGAAAACAGCGATTTGACCTTTACAGGGTAGATTCCATTTTTTGCGCAGCTCCTGACTGTAGTCGCGCAGCGCCCGCAAAGCCACTTCGCCGATCGGCACGATTCGTTCTTTCGAGCCTTTGCCCACGACACGAATAATTCCCAGCTGAAAATCGATGTCAGCCCAGTTGAGACCGACGAGCTCGCTCACCCGTACGCCGGTCGAATAAAAAACTTCCAAGATAGCGCAGTCGCGCACATCGAGATCGGTTTTAATCTTGACCCCAGCTAACAGCTGAAACGCATCGTCCACCGATAGAAACGTCGGCAGCGGCTTTTCCTGCTTGGGCGAATGAATCAGCAACAGCGGATCTTTCTCGATCTGTTTTTGCGCAATCAGATAACGGAAAAATCCTTTTAAGGCAGCGAGTTTTCTGCCGACGGAACTTTTTTTCCGATCACGCGTCAAAGCAGCCAGAAACGCGCGCACGACGTGAATGTCGACCTTCCGAACATCCACATTATTGCCGCTCTCGTCTAAGCTAAGCTCCCGCTCCCTGAGAAACCCATGGAACTGCGCCAAGTCGCTCAAATAGTTTCGCAGCGTGTGCGGCGAAACGTTACGCTCGTTCCTTAGGTGGTCGGCGTATTTTTGGATCAGCTCATCCACAACTGCTCTGGAGACAGGATCGAGTTTAACACAGCACTTGAGACTTGGGAATGCTCGGGCGAGAGGTGGTTAAGAAACCGTGGAGGTAATGTTTACGGCAACGGAGGGCGCTTAGCGCGCCGGAGCTGTAAGTGCTTGCACAGCTTGGCGCCACGTCAGGTTCTTGCGGAAGTTCCAGTGGCTTCCAAGCGTTGTATATACTCGTCGATCTGCTGTTGCAGTTGCCGAAGTTGCTCCAAGGGACCTTCGGCGAGCACGGCAAAGTTGCGGGGAGTGCGGGTCAAAATCTCATTGCGATAGGATTCAAGGATACGCTGCATCCTTCCCATCTGTTCAATCGTTTGGTAAAGCTGTTCGCTCGTCTCCATCATAACTTTATTCTCAAAACGCTCCTCATGGCGGGAAAGAGTCTGTCCCCTTTTTGCGGGAGAAATCATCATTCAGCCAGTTGAAAATCTACCTTGCGGGTATCTGTGACTCGCTTCGAAGCGTCGAGAATCTCCAGTGAGATAAGATTGCCGTCTTTGTCGTAATCGAGAATGACGCCGGGTTTATCCTCGTCGCTTTCGTGAACGCTGACGTTGTCTTTTAGAATGACGCTCAGCGTATCGGTATGTGAATCGTAGAAAACCTTCATGGCTCATCCCTCCAGTATTTAGCAATCTTGCTTGTGCGGTAGGCCGTCACTACTTCGGCAGGCGTGCGGTCGATGTCAACAAACACTCTCAGTAAATATTCAGTTCCAATTTCCAGATATCGTCAGAATACAGTGTCTGTGACGCATTCGCCAACCGCGGCACATTGGATAAGGAAACATCATTCCCACGTTTCCGGAATTCTGGAAACGTGGAAGCTCCGTTTCTTTCACATCTCTGTTACGATTTTAACTGAGCGCAGCGATTGAACGGCTTGAACGTTTGAAGTCCGGACTATTGTCTATTGTCTCACGCCTATTGCTTATCGCTTAGAGCAAGCGTTTCAACGCAAAAAAACGAGCGTTAAGCCTCTAAACCACGCTATTTATGCAATCTTCTATTGCTGAATCAACACCTTGCGCTGGTCCGACCCGCGGCCTAGACCTTTTGTGAAACCGGCAACGCGAGTTGTCGGTTTTTTTTTGGCCAAAACGGCACGGAAGGAGATTTCGCTATGGATCAACAAAATATCTCTTTAATGATCGGACTCTTTGTCTTGATCGGCATTCGCTATTTATTTCTATATGTCTGGCGAACAAAACGCGCATTCCGTTTGCCGAAGAAGGCGTATCCTCTGTGTTGCTTAGTCGTCTGCGGAAGCGCGT
>VBKY01000053.1 GCA_005879255.1 Deltaproteobacteria bacterium | reverse complement strand
AGCCACCTTACCTTGGCCAACGATTGGCACTTGGGGCAGTGCCGATTACGGCAGGAGTTATAGGCGGGGCGCTCATAGCCACAGGAGTCACACTGCTGCATGTGGCCTCCCAGGGCCGCGGTACGACAGCGTTCGACCGCTCGCATCACTTTGAGGTGCGAGACTGGCAAAGCCTGTTTATGGCGATAGTGCTCACCGTACTCATGGAAGATGTCGGCCAGTTCGCATCGAGCAGCTCGTGGTTTTCCCGCCGCCGCCTGATCAGCGACAGCCAGCATGGGGCTCAGCCCATCAGTGAGATAACTGGAGCAAGTCCAGCGGACTGACGGTCGAGCCCCTGTTTTGGAGCTGTAGCCTCAAGTAACGCTGGGTGGAAAGGATAGAGCTGTGCCCCAGCAAAAACTGGATGGATCGTAAGTCAACTCCAGCCTCTAGAAGATGCGTGGCAAAACAGGCGCGCAGCGTATGAATGCCTCTGCCTTTTTTAATCCCCGCTCTTTTCTTGGCCTGGTTGAAGATATGCCAGGCTTCGTTTCGGCTCAGCGGGCCATTCTTGGCTCGGTTGGGGAAAAGCCAGATCGAAGGCCGGTAGCGTTTCCAATACTTGCGCAGCTCTGTGAGCAGATTGTGGGACAGGATGGCATAGCGGTCCTTTCCGCCCTTGCCTTGCTTCACACGGATGGTCATGCGCGCCGCGTCGATATCTGTGATCTTGAGACTCACCAACTCGCCCACCCTCAGTCCAGCCGAGTAGGTGGTCATCAGTAGCACACGCTGCTTCAGACCTCGTGCTCCATCAATCACACGCAGGACTTCGCTGGGGCTAAACACTTCAGGCAAAGGGGATGATTTCTTTCTCGGCGGGATAAAGAGCTTGGTTTCATCCCACCCCAGGGTTTCATTGTAAAAGAAACGTAATCCGGAGATCTGTCCCGTCATGGTGTTGGGAGACAACTTTTTTTCTACTGTGAGATGTACTAGATACGAGCGGATCTGTTCCTTATCGAGTTGATCCGGGGCTTTCCTATAATACTGGGTCAGCCTGGTGACGGCGTAGAGGTAAGACTTCTGCGTTGCCGGAGAAAAGTTTCTAAGCTTCATCTCCTCGATCATTCGGTCACGTAAAATCCCCATAAATGCCTCCTTGCGTGAAATTGATTCACGGAGGCTATCACTACGCTCACGGAGAGAGTCAAAGGAAAGATCGATGAGAAACTAACAGTGGAGAAAATTACCGCAAGCATATCGGTGGCAGCGGTCTCTCACCCACCGCGAAGCGGTTTAGTCCAACGACGCGTCAGCCCAATCATCTGTGATTTGAAAGACGCATTGACCGCGCATTTGTTTCTCGGATGCCTCAGCGTTTCTTTTTGTTCGTTTTTCGTTTCGCGAGTTTTCTAGCTCCCTTTTTGGCCGCCGGTTTGGCGTATCCCTTCATACCGGATATATCGATCACCACCACCGGCTCATCCCCAACCACCCAGGCGTCATGACCAGGAGGTGTCGTACCCACATCTCCCGGACCGAACTCCTCTTCGCTTCCGTCGGCCATCCTTATCCTTAGCCGACCAGAGACGTGATACTGAATATGCGGAGCTTCACAGTAGTCGGTCTTTACTATCGGCTTAACCGACTCAGACCATTTCCACCCCGGCTCGAAACTCGCCCGGCCAAACGTGACCGTTCCAACCGTGGCCAACTCAACCTTACCCTTGTCGAATGTTCTAATTTCGTCAGGAGCGTTGAGCGTTTTCTTCTGTATGGATCGTGTTTGTTTTGCCATAGTCCATCCTCCTATTCGGCGCGTTGATTGTTTTGAGCCAGAATTGTTACTCCTAGGCGCAACAAATGTCCAGTTCTGTCTGAAAGCAGATATTTGTTTAAGCTGCGATTCTTTTCTGAGAGGGGAAAGGCCCTCTCGATGCCTCGCTGATTGATCACTGCCCGGCGGTCTCCGAAAACTATTTTTTCAGTAACTCGAAAAACGCATGCGGATATTAGCGTCTGGCGTGATTTGCCGGCCCTCGCCTCGGCATAAACCTACGACGCTTCAGTTGCGTTCGGCGCGAAATTCGTTAGAAGGAGAATTCAATTCAATCCTAGCATCGCCGCTTCGCTTTCTTTGCTCACTTGATCACCTCATTCGCCCGCTCCAGCACGCGGACTGGAATTGTCAGACCAATCTGTTTGGCCGCTTTAACGTTAATGATGAATTCAAACTTCGTTGCCTGCTGCACTGGCAAATCAGCCGGTTTGGCACCTTTCAAGATCTTGTCCACGTAAACAGCCGCGCGCCGATAGAGGTCAATGAAGTCCGTCCCATAGGACATGAGACCGCCTTCATCGACATACTCCTTCTGTGCGTAAATAGCCGGCAACCGGTATTTGCCGGCAAGTTCGACGATCCGCTTTCTTTCCGCGGAAAAGGGGCGAATGGACTGAATCATAATCGCGTTGACCTGCTTCTGCTTTGCGGTTTCAAAGGCGCTCTCTAAGCCTTTGCGGTCGGGTTGAGCATCGATCACCTCCAATTTCAGCTTCAGTGCCAGAGCCGCAGGCTTTAGCTCTTTCAGTTGGAGTTCTGCTGCTACGCCGACTGCCGAGGAGATAAGTCCAACTCGGGTGAGCTTGGGGACCGTGTCCTTGAGTATCTCTAGCCTCTTGGTATTTAGCTGGGGCGTTAAACTCGCAAGCCCGGTGACGTTGCCGCCCGGCCGCGCCAGACTGGCAACCAAACCTGCACCCACGGGGTCCCCAACGGTCGTCACCACGATCGGGATGGTAGTGGTGGCGCTCTTGGCCGCTAACGCCAGTCCCGTCCCTTCGACCACAATTAGATCAACCTTGAGACGCACCAGCTCGGCCGCAAGCTCAGGGAACCGATCGCGTTTCCCCTCCGCATATCGGTACTCGATGGCGATATTCTTTCCCTCAATCCATCCAAGCTTGCGCATCTCCCGCAAGAACGCCTCTAGCCGGACTGTGCTATCGGAAGCAGTGCTTGAATCTACGTAACCTATGCGGGCGACTTTCCCTGGCTGCTGCGCGTCGGCTATGACTGCGACAGCAAGCAGTACTACAAACAGGATTGATAAGACACTAGCTTTCATCATTGCACACACCATTCGTTATGTATCACGCGGGCAGTAGTAGAGAAAAGAAAAAGAAAAGCTTTACAAAAATTTATCAACTCCCGCGAGGAAAATTTGAACCGGTTGTATAACAACTACGGTCTGGCTGAAATGTAACTAACCGCGCTTTCGCACTGGCGGTTGAGGTCGGTGTGAAGAGCGAACACGTCTTCCGCCGTGCACTTTTCGTTGCGGCAGGCCAGCGCCATGTCGATCGGTTTGAGATCGAGTCCGTGCGGTTGGACTTGGTGGAGATATTCGACGGCGCGGTCATTGGAGTCAACTGCGAGGTTATCCCAGGTATAGATCAGGCGCGCGGCGTAGAGGATTGCGCGGATATAGGGCTTGCGGTCTTTGGGTTCAAGGTTCGTCAGGCCGCTTAGCTCCGGCAATCTGGCCTTCCAACTCCTCTCAATGCTTTCGCACTGTTCTCGATGAATCTCGTCCTTACTCGGCCGGCGAAAACTTGGCTTGATGCCCCGCAGCAGCGGTACGCCGTGATCGAGCAAATCGAGCCGGTCGATCACCGGTAAGCGACCCCAAGTAAATTCCGGATTAGCCCAAAAGACGGAGAGCTTCTTGCCGTACTCAGCGTCCAACGTTTTCGTTGCGGCGATGAGCGTACTCATCGCTTCCGGCGCCTCGCTACAATTCAGCAGCAATCCCACGTCGATGTCGCTGTAGGTGTTGCTGAAACCGCCGTGGGCTAGGCTGCCGAGTTTGTAGGCTTCCACTAGGACCGAACCGAGGCTAAATTTGAAATGATCAGCGACACAACCGACGTAACTGAGCAATGCATCCATGATGCGGGATGATAAACCGATCTTTGCGCCCTATACAAACTGGCCAACGCATTCAGGCCGAAACGTTTGCTAGAAGCCTAGACATTCCCGAATGCTTGAAGTAAGGGAAAGCTAAATCAAAGAGAAGACAAGGAAAGGAGCAGTCATGGGAGCAACATTAATCACAGGTTTGGGTCTGGTCGGCACTTCCTACGCGCAGCATGCGGTCAAACGGGGTGAAACCGTAGTGTTTTATGATGTCGCGCCGCGAAAGGATTTTCTCGCCCACAAGCTCGGCAATGCCAACGTCACCGTTGTGCAGCGGGACGTGCGTGACCTGCCGTCGCTGATCGAGACTATTCAGAAACACAAATGCGATACGGTGATCCACACTGCCGGCCTTATCGGCGGCAAAGTCGCCAATCCGATTTACTCCGGGCTGCAAATTAACGTGATGGGCACGATCAATGTCGCTGAGGCGGTGCGTCTAACCGGAGTCAAGCGTCTGGTGCAGATCAGCACCTTCGGCATCTACGATCGGCGCAAGGGCGAACCGAATCCGATCGATGAAGATTTTCGTCGCGGGCCAGGTGAAGCGTACGGCAACTCCAAAGTCGCCAAAGAGCTGATGGTCGAGGCCTACCAGCGTATGTTCGGTTTCGAGCTAATCGTCCTGCGGCTCGCGAATGTTTACGGGGTCGGTCACTTCGCCGGCGGCTCGGGCGGCGGGGAGATGATCCAGAACATGCTGCAGACCGGCATCAAAGGCGGCGTTGCAAAGATTCCCCAGGAATCCGCCCGCGACTTCGAATATGTTTATTACAAGGATCTCGGCCGTGCTCTCGACAAAGCGGTCACGACGTCGCTGAAGGAACCGGTTACCTTAAACATCGGCACCGGCGTCGTCATCAAGTTCGACGACTTAGTCGGCCTGGCGGAGAAACTCTTGCCGAAGCTCCAAGTTGAGATCATTCCCGGGACCAAGCCGCGATCGGCCAAGCAACCGATGGTTATCGAGAAAGCCAAACAAGTGTTGGGCTGGAGCCCGGATTTTGATATCGAAGCGGGCTTCAAAGACTACATTGAGGAGCTGAAAGCGCTAGGTTGATCGAGTAAAAATTCACCGCGGAGACGCACAGTACGCGCCCCCACCTCTTTCCTCCCCCGCGCGTGTGCGGGGGAGGATGAAAGACGGGGTGATCTTCGTGTGTTCGTGGTGAATTTTTTTCCTTTGCGTCATTTGCGGTAAAAATTCTATCAAAGGGTTAGCGCGCCCCGTTTGCCGCTTTTGTGTGTTTTGTAGCGAACGGTTTCGCCGTCGGTCTCCAGAGTGATGGCGCCGTCTTCGTAGGTGCTCAGAACTTGCGCGCCGATGCCCCGATAACGCCCGGCAACTTCCTCCCGCTGGGGCTCCGACCGGCTCCGTGCTCCGGCCGAAATCACCGCCAGTCTGGGTTGAACGGCGGCGATGAACTCGACCGTACTTGCCGTCGCGCTGCCGTGACGAGGGATTTTAACAATCGTACTGCGCAGCTCCTTGGGTTTTTGTGCCAATAACGCTTCATGGCGTTTGTCGATATCGCTTGCGAATAAGTATCGGAGCTTGCCGTACTCGAGCCGCACCACCACCGACGCATCGTCCGATTTATCGGCCGGCGGAAACAAGACGCAAAGCTTGACTTCGTCGATGATGCGGCACGGTTCCGCGTCACTCATCGGCACACGGGTGATCTTTGCTTTTTCCAGCGCGTCTTCTAAATCATCAAAGCGACTCGTTTGGCCTTTCCCGGGTCCGCTCCAAAATTCTTGGGGTGAGAATTCGTTGACGATCGTCCGCATCCCGCCGTAATGGTCGACTCGTGAGTGACTTACCAGCAGGAAATCCACTCTGAGGATTTTTCTGGAACGCAGAAATGGCGCGACGATGCCATCACCGGTATCGAATTCACCGCTAGCCGTGCCGCCGGCGTCGATCAATAAGACCTTTGAACCCGGCAACTCTACCACTGCCGCATCTCCCTGGCCGACATTGAGATGGGTGATGCGCAACTCCTTACCGCGATGTCGCTGGTCCCACCAATATGCGCTATCTGCCGCGAGCAAAACAGCGGCGACAATCAGGACGATCACTATACGCACTCTGTTGCGCAGAATGAAAAGACAGAGGAGCACTCCGTAAAGACCCACGACCTCGATCATGTTCGGTGACGGCACGGCGACGTTGGCCAGCGGAAAGCGTGCAAGGCCATCGACCATCCATATAGTCAGCGATGTTAGTTTCTCCGCCGGTCCGGTAAGCAGAGAAGCGAATTCCGGTGCGGCAACGGCACAAAATCCGAGGATCAAGCCCACCGGCACAACAACGAAACCTACCAGCGGAACGATTAACGGATTGGCAACAAATCCAACCAGAGATAAATGGCCGAAATAATGGGCGATCAACGGTCCGGTGCCGAGCGTCGCCAATAATGGTACAGCAAGGTGCATACTCATTTGCCTGAGCCGATGCAGGATCCAACTTTTCTCCTGCGGCAGTTCGTCGCTTTTAGTCACAGCAAACCAATCATGAACCTTGCGCATGCCCCAGATGATGAACAGCACCGCGAGAAAAGATAGTTGGAAGGAAATATCGGCGATGACGCCGGGCCATACTAATGCGATAAGTAGGGCCGCCAACGTGAGACTAGCAAACACTTCCTCTTCGCGATCGAGCAACACGGCTAACTCATACACGCCGATCATAATCGCCGAGCGCACGGTGGGCACCATCGCGCCGGCAAGCGCCGTGTAGAACACCACCGCAACGAAGGAAAAGAAAGTGGCGACCTTAAGCAAATTCCAGCGCAATAGTAGAAAGGTGCTGAAGGAACAGCCGTAGCGAATCAACACGAACACGACCAGCCCGAGCATGGCAACGTGCAAGCCCGAAATTGACAGCACATGATTGACTCCGGCGGCGGTGAAAGCCGTGCGCATGTCTTTACTAATGGCACCCATGTCGCCGACCACGAGCGCTTTGATCAATGCGCCATGGTCTTGAGAAAAGTTACGTTCGATGAAACGGCGGATCTCTCGCCGCAGGTCTTCGATGAATGCCCGCAATGGCCCAGGCTCTCGCCCCAGCAGTTCGACTTCCCGGTCGTTATCAAGAAAGCCTGTTAGGTAAATTTCTCGTCGGGCCAAATAGGTAGCGTAGTTGAAGCCGCCGGGATTGCCGCTGTCCTGCGGCACAAGAGGGACCACCCAAAACCGCACACGGTCGCCGTAGCGCCAGTCGCGTCGCGTGGTGCGCAGACCAACAAGGAGATCGCCGGTGATTTCCTCTGCGCCGGTTGGATGCCAGATCCGCTCGGCACGCACTTGCCATCGGCTGCGGTTCGTCCGTCTCTCCGGTTCGTGTCGCAGCGTGCCTCCCAGATAGAGGCGGTCTCCTTTTGTCATGACTAAACGTAAATGATTCGCGGGAAATTCCGGAACGAGCAGCTGCCGATGCCGCATATAGCCGACAGCGAACGCGAGCATCGCTAAAGAAATCAGGATGGCCCAGCGGCGCCAGCGCCATGAGGCGACCAGCGAAAATGGTACCAACGAAACGAAGCCGGCCTGCGGTGGAATCGACCATGGCGCCGTCGCGGCCGCCTGGCCGAGGAGGAGACAAAGCGTCGGGGCGATCAACCAAGCCGAGGGATACAAACTCGCTGCGGCTTCGTCGCCCGGCTGTCGGTCCTCCGCGGACATGGAATGTCTCAGTGTGGCGCGCTGCGCAAAGTTTGCAGAATGTCCTGGGCAATTTTCGCATTCATCGACGGCACCTGGAGCAATTCTTCGAGTGTCGCCTCCTCAATGCGTTTGACACTGCCGAAGGCGCGCAGGAGGGCCCGCTTCCGCACACCGCCAACGCCGGGAATGCGGTCGAGAGCGGAAAAGAACGTTTGTTTTGAACGAAGCTTTCGATGGTGCGTAATGGCGAAACGATGCGCTTCGTCGCGCACCCGCTGTAAAAGAAAGAGCGCGTTGGAGTTGCGTTTGAGGATAACCGGATTGCTCTGTCCCGGCAAAAACACCCGTTCCTCGGATCGTTCGATCTCGCTGCTCCGCGCCGCGGCTTGCACGCGCATCTTTGCGAGCCCGACCGCTTCGACGCCTTCGATACCAATTTCAGCCATCGCCGTCAGCGCCATCGCCAGTTGTCCCTTGCCGCCATCGACGACGATTAGATCCGGCAGATCCGCTTCTTCCTTGCCGCGGGCGAAGCGTCGCTTGAGCATTTCCAGCATCATGGCGAAATCGTCGCCACCGGAAGAAGCGTCGACCGTGCGAATGCGAAAATGCCGGTAGAGGTTTTTGTCCGGCTCGCCGTCAATAAAGGTTACCATCGAACCCACGGCATGAGCCCCATGAATCATCGAAATATCGAAACACTCAATGCGCTGCGGATAGCGTTTAAGCCGCAACTGGACTTGCAACTCGCGCAACATTTTCTCACGGGCTTTTTCCTGGTCATGGCGTTCGGAAAAGCTCTGTTTGGCATTGTCTTGGGCCATCTGGACTAGATGGCGCCTGTCGCCGCGGTGTGGGCAGAGAATCTCGACTCTCTTGCCTTTGCGTTCGCCTAAGTACTCCTCGCGAACCTCGCAATCCTCTAGTGAGACCGGCAAAAGAATCTCGTCGGGAATGAATCTGTGACCTTGATAGAATTGAGTTAGCAGCGAGGCGACGATTTCTTCATCGGGAAATTCGAGGTCCTCCAACGAATAGGACAAATTATCCGTTAACTTCCCCTGGCGCACGAGCAAAACCTGCACTTCGATAAAGCCGCCTTCGCGGTAAAGACCGAATATATCCTGGTCGGCGCCCCAGTGAGCAACCATCCGTTGCTTCTCCAGGGTCTTATCTACCGCCTGAATCTGATCGCGAATCCGCGCCGCCGCCTCGTACTCCAACGCGTCCGACTTCTCCTGCATACGTTGTTTTAGCTCATCAATAAGTAGCTGCTGCTTGCCGTCGATAAACAGCATCGCCTGCCGAACCTGCTCGCGATATACCTCCTCGGACACAGGGAGAACGCAGGGAGCCATGCAACGTTTGATCTGATATTGCAAGCACGGGCGGCTGCGGTTGCGAAAGTTATGGTCGGTACAGTTGCGCAGTTGAAAATGTTTTTCGATGATATCGATGGTTTCCCGGGCGGCGACTGCCGAAGAGAAAGGACCAAAATAGCGATTGCCGTCCTTGACGATCTTCCGAGTCGCGAGGATTCGCGGCCAAGGATGCTGGGTAGTGACCTTGATGCTCAGATAACTCTTGTCGTCTTTGAGGCGGATGTTGTAGCGTGGCTTGTATTGCTTGATCAGATTGTTTTCGAGAATCAGCGCTTCTTTGTCGTTGCTGGTGACCAGTGTTTCAATATCTTCAACCCGCCGCACCAAAAACTGGATTTGCGATCGCTCGTCCGGACAATTGAAATAGCCGCGCACGCGGCCGCGCAGGTCCTTGGCCTTGCCGACGTAGATGACCTTACCGCCCCTGTCCCGCATGAGGTAGACGCCGGGGCGGGAAGGCAAATTAGCCAATTTATCCTGTATTAGACCCATCGAGTGTACCGACAATTTTAATCATAACACACGGTCGACGGCAAAACGTCGCGATTGCGTCGGCCCGCGCATCATGCGCGTACAGACTAAGACATCTTGCAGCCAAGCGAGCGTAACACAGAACTTTTCGCTGGAAACTCTTGGCCGGTGAGTCAGGTGCGATACCGCAACCGACTCGAATATCACTGCTCACGCATCGGCGCTGTCTTTCGATGCCGGTTCGCGTAGCGCCAGTTCTTGATCCTGCAGTGCATGAATCCGATCACGCAACTCCGCCGCGGTTTCAAACTCCAGTCGCTGGGCAGCTTCCTTCATTTCTTTTTGTAGCTTGCGAATCATCCGTGGCAACTCTGCCGCGCCGTACTTAGCCGATTTTTCAGCTGCCATGGGAATGTCCACGTAGTCCGCATCGTAGATCTTCACCAGCGGCGAACCCACGGATTTGATTATCGATTGCGGCGTGATCCCATGCTTTCGATTAAATGTCCCCTGCAAACGGCGGCGCCGCTCGGTTTCATCGATCGCCCGCTTCATCGAGTCGGTCATTGCATCGGCGTAAAGAATAACGGTGCCGTAAACGTTGCGCGCCGCCCTGCCGATGGTCTGAATCAGCGACCTGTCGGAGCGTAGAAAACCTTCCTTGTCAGCGTCGAGAATTGCCACCAGCGAGACCTCGGGCAAATCCAATCCTTCCCGCAGCAGGTTGATGCCGACCAGCACATCGAATTGTCCCATACGCAATTGGCGAATGATCTCGACTCGTTCGATGGTCTCGATATCGGAATGAAGGTAGCGCACTTTGACGTTCAAATCCTGGTAATATTCCGTCAAGTCCTCGGCCATTCGCTTGGTCAATGTGGTAACCAGCACTCGCTCCTCGCGCTCCACTCGCTTGCGGATCTCGTCCAGCAAATCATCCACTTGGCTGCGCGCCGGCCGGACGATAACGGCTGGGTCCATCAATCCCGTCGGACGAATCAACTGCTCAACAACGTTACCTTCGCTCCTTCCCAACTCGTAGTTCGCCGGCGTCGCCGACACGTAAATGGTTTGGTTCAACATCGCTTCGAACTCGTCGAAATTGAGCGGCCGATTGTCCAGCGCAGAGGGCAGTCGAAAACCATATTCGACTAAAGTTTGCTTGCGTGAACGGTCACCGCGATACATGCCGCCGATCTGCGGTACCGTGACGTGGCTCTCATCGATGAAAAGCAAAAAATCACTCGGGAAATAACTGAGGAGCGTCGGCGGCGGCTCGCCGGGCTGTCGTCCGGTCAAGTGTCGTGAATAGTTCTCAATGCCGGGACAAAACCCCATCTCCTCTAGAAGCTCCAAGTCGTACAGCGTTCTTTGCTCAAGGCGCTGCGCTTCCAACAGTTTGCGTTCGTCGCGCAGCTCCTTGAGCCGCTCTCTGAGCTCCTGTCGAATGCCGAGAACCGCCTGTTTCATGCGATCTTCGCCGGTTACGTAATGACTCGCCGGATAGATCGTTGCCTTGTCGACCCGCCGAAGCATCTTTCCCCGGATCGGATCGATCTCGCTCATCGATTCGATGGTTTCGTCGAAGAACTCGATCCGCAATGCCGAACGGTCCTCGTAGGCGGGAAACACTTCGACGATGTCACCGCGCACGCGAAAAGTGCCACGATGAAAATCATAGTCGCTGCGCTGATATTGGATATCCACCAGCTTGCGCAGCATTTGGTCGCGATTGATGATCGTACCCTCTTCGAGGTACACCATCATTTCAAAATAGGCTTCCGGCGATCCGAGACCGTAAATGCACGACACGCTGGCGACGATGAGCGTATCGCGCCGTTCAAGCAGCGCTTTGGTCGCCGAATGGCGCAGCTTGTCGATCTCATCGTTGATCGACGCATCCTTTTCTATATAGGTATCCGTCGACGGCACGTAAGCTTCCGGTTGGTAATAATCATAATAACTGACGAAGTAGCGAACGGCATTTTCCGGAAACAAATCGCGAAACTCGTTATAAAGTTGTGCGGCCAACGTCTTGTTGGGCGCGATCACGAGCGCAGGCTTGTTGACCTTGGCAATAACGTTCGCCATCGTGAACGTCTTGCCCGAACCGGTCACGCCGAGGAGAACCTGATGCCGTCGGCTCGCCTCCAGGCCCTTGACCAACTTTTCGATAGCCTGAGGCTGATCTCCTTGCGGATTAAAATCGGCGACTAGCTGAAACTGTCCCGTGTCTCGATCACGAATCATCTCGATAGTCTCAAAGCGCTCGCCTGGCGGGCCGGGATTCAACATGCGTTGGATCAAAGCAGCCAGCAATTTCCCCTCTCCACCACGTCTTCGTGGGGGAGAGGGCAAGGGTGAGGGGGCGGTCCAGCACGTACGGCTTTAACACGCCCAAACTTTTATTTTCGCTGACTCGCATACAACTTATCGATATAGCCGCTCTTGTCGATTTCTGACAAAGGTCCGGAATCGATGAAATCTGCGGGCTTGTATTTGGCGAATTTGGCATCGCCCTCGGAGAGATGAGTAATCACCGCTTGAACAGCGCTATCGACGGCGTAAGGCTTGGCTGGAATATCAGCGCCGTAGTTCCACGACTCTTCTAACGCCTCGCGATCCTTGGTGCCGAGAAATTTACCGAAAATCCGGTACGTCTCTTCGCGGCGGGTCTTGAAGTGATGAATCCCTCGAACCATCGCGCGCATGGTTCGATAGACCAGATTGGGATAGCTCTTCACCACCGATCGCCGCGTGGTAAAGGTCGAGCCTTGATACTCAATCTTGAGGTCCGCAAGATTCACTAAGAAATTCATGCCCGTCTTGCGCGCAAATAGAGTCGCCGGCGGCGATAGCATGGTCGCTGTCACCCTGCGCGCCTCCAGAGCAATCCACATCGCATCGTTGGTTCCTAAGTAAAGAAATTTGACGTCTTTATCGGGATTCAACCTGAGGTGCTGCAGCGCTGACCTCGCGTTCTTCTCGTATGCGTCCCCCGGCCTTTGCAGACCGATGACCCCGCCAATCAAGTCTTTGGCGCTGCGGATTTCCGGATGACTCACCAGTGTCATACTGGCGTAACGCGTCAACCCGCCTAGCATGACGACGTCCGGCGTCCGCGCCGCGACTGGAATCATAAGAAACGCGGACATCGTCGCGAAATCCGTATCGCCCGAAAGCAGCGCCATCGGTGATACCGCACCGGAGGTACGAACTACTTCCACTTGCAGTCCTTCGTCGCGGAAAAACCCGGCTTCCTGCGCCAAGAACGGAAGAGAGTGAGTTACCGCACGCGCCGCATAGCCGATGCGAATCTTATCCTTTTCCGCTTTCCCTTGGGCTGCCGCTTCCGTGGCGAATAAAAGGAGAAAACCAAAAGAGAACATCTCCAGAAAACCCCAATTGAACTTCACGGTGAAGCCTCCAGCGATGCAAACCTGGCGGGAATTCATGCTAGTGTGGCAAAGCATAACAAGACAAATCCAACGGAGCAACGACGAATCTCGGCCTCCCCGCGAGAATAATCGCGTGAGATTTGACAGGTTAAAAGCAAAAGCCGCCGCACTGAAGCGGGAAGTCTTCGCTCTTTATCTCGCTGCCCGCGATCCGCGTACGCCGTGGTATGCCAAAGTCTTTGTCGTATGCATCGTCGCGTACGCGCTGAGCCCAATCGATCTGATTCCAGACCCAATTCCAATTATTGGTTATCTCGATGATCTGCTGCTACTTCCCATCGGAATTTACCTTGCTCTTAGAATGATACCGCCGGACGTTCTGACAGAATGTCGGGTGAAAGCGGCGGCGACGAGGGATAAGTTGCCGCGCAATTGGTGGGCAGGTGCGGTGATTTTTCTACTATGGTTAGTTACCCTGTTGCTGCTGGGATTCTTTGTGATCCGATTTTTTCTCGGCAACGAAAAATCAGACGCGGCGATTGGGCTATTAGAATGATAAGTGAAAATTTGATTTAGCGACCGTTGGGCTTCGAGATTCTTGCCAAGCCTTCCGGGCTGACACTAACTAATCGACCCGGCTGACTGAACATGATTTTGGCGACCGTCGGTGAGATCTCCTTGCCGAACAGGCAAAAGCGCTTGCCGCTCTGATATTGCCCGTTGGCCCACTTGGCAAACTCAACCGCTGTAGGCGTGTGGCCGATATCGGCCGCGCACCGGCGCACGATGAAGCCGAGCATCATTTTCGATTCGCCGTTTCTTATGCTGCGCACGTCCGCCATCAGGTGAATCTATAAAAGATATCCATCCGGGTTGCAAGAAATGCTTGGAGAATTTCCCCGCGCGGTTGCCTGTTCCTCCATCAAAAATTTGGCCGGCGGATCAAACAAAATATGAGATACGCGCCAGAATCAAAAAAAGCGAGGCAATCATCGGTTAGCTCGCTTTTCTTACCCAAATAGCGCCAAAATGGTTAATCGACCATATGCGTCGTCGCCTTCAGGTGCTTGTCGACTGTGACATAGCCTTTCCACTGATCGACGAACCAGTAGCGCACACCGAACTCGAAGCGGAGTTCTTTCATGTCCCGATCGTAGGGATTGAAGTGCTGGTGGTGCAGCATCCCCGGAGGCACGTGCACGGCGTCGCCTTGATTCCAGTCGTAGCGTTTGCCGCCGATCTCTGAATAGCCGTCGCCTTCGAGCGCGTAGAGATACGCTTCCGGATGGGCGTGGCTGTGGCTCTTGGTATGCGCTAGATCGACGAAGATCGAACTGATCGCCACGCCGGTTGCCTTGAAGCCATTCTGTTTGCCGCTGCGACCCATGAGAAAATAAGTTGCGCCGTGCTTCGATTCATCGGATTTTTCCTGCTGGTTCTGATGCATCGAAATGCGACGTCCATCCTCGGGCCAGTTCTGCGATTCCTCTTTTGGCAACGCCGCCAATACTTTAGCGTCGTTTTCTCCGCATTCTTCGAGCTGCTCGATCTTGCCCATGTAAACGTCGGCTTCAAGATGCCAGGCCAACCCGGACAGGTAACCGACCGGCGCTTTGCCGGAATTGAACAGCTGATGCGTCGAGCGATAGGGAATATGAAAAATCGTGCCGGGGAAAAAATCGTAGCGTTTGTCGTCGAGAATCATGAACCCTTCGCCGCTTTCTACGTAGATGGCCTCCTCGCCGTGCGAATGCTTTCCTGTACGCCAACCGACGGGGATTTCGGCTCGCATGAGACAGCTACCTCCGGTGGGAAAACCCGTTTCAGGCGCGATCATCAAGGCGGCCTTGTAATCCTGCGGCGTGCGCACCCATTTAAGATCTTTTCCGCGCGCCACTCGCGGCGCTTCGTCGACTATCTTTTGATTGCTTTTTGACCGTTCTAACCACGCGGTATAAAAATCGCTCATTGTGCCTCCAAGCTTTTGAAATCGATTTCGTTGCCGAAAAACTATCGGACGGACTCAATCTTGTCAAATCAACTCCTACCCGATCGCCTGTCCAATTTGCAGTTACGCGATGTACTTGCTACCACTCTGATTCGATTCGGTCGGCGACGATGAAAAAGGCTTCTTTGGCCCTTCTGGGAGTTTTTTGCATTTTTCTTGGTGTCATTGCCGTCCGAACACTCAGCTTTACCTCCCATCACCTTAATACTCCTCCAGCCCAGGAAACCAGACTGGATCGCGACGCCATGTTGCAGCGACTCTCAGAGGCGATTCGATATCGGACGATCACGAATCAAGTGACCACGGATTCAGGTAGCCGCGAGTTCCAACGTTTTCATACCTTCCTCACCAAATCTTTTCCACGAGTGCACAAATTCCTATCGAAAGAAACAATCGGTGGGCATAGTCTGCTCTACAGTTGGAAAGGCAAAGACGAACGGCTGAAACCGGTATTACTGATGGCCCACATGGATGTGGTACCAGTGGACCCAGCAACCGAATCGTCGTGGCGTCACCAACCCTTTTCGGGGCAGGTGGCCGACGGATACATTTGGGGTCGCGGCACGATGGATGACAAAGGCAGTGTCTTGGCGATTCTCGAAGCCGCCGAAGATTTGCTAGCGAGCGGATTTGAGCCTCAACGGACCTTTTATTTCACCTTTGGACATGACGAAGAAGTCGGCGGAAATAACGGCGCCGCGAACATCGCGGCGGCGCTCCGCTCCCGCGGAGTCCAATTGGAATTCGTGCTCGACGAGGGCCTCAATATCCTAGACGGAATTATTTCCGGCCTCTCGTCGCCAGTCGCGCTGATCGGGATTGCCGAAAAAGGCTATTTGACTTTGCGCTTAACGATAGAAACTCCTGGAGGTCATAGTTCCATGCCGCCCGTCGACACGGCAATCGGGGTCATGAGCCGCGCGCTGCACAAACTGAACGCCTCGCCCTTTTCTCCCCGGCTCGATGGTTCTACGCGCCGGATGCTCGAATTCATTGGACCGGAGATGGCTTGGTCAAAACGATTGGTACTGGCCAACCTCTGGCTCTTCGATCCTCTCGTTAGAAGACAATTGGCGGCGTCGCCGCTCACCAACGCAACCATCCGCACCACGGTCGCGCCAACGATTATCCACGCGGGCGTCCAGGAGAACGTTTTGCCAACTAGAGCTGCCGCGGTGCTCAATGTGCGGATATTGCCCGGCGAAACCATCGCCGGCGCCATCGAGCACGTGCGCAAAGCGATCGATGATCCGAAGGTGCAATTAACTCCCCTGCCGGTCCGCATGGAACCTTCAAGCGTATCGGATATCGAATCGCCGAGCTTCACCTTGCTCCATCAGACGATCCGACAAACCGCTCCCGAAGCGATCGTCGCGCCTGCGCTACTGGTCGCCGCAACCGATTCGAGACACTATTCGGCCTTAACGAAGAACGTTTATCGCTTTCTACCGATCACGCTCGGGCCGGAAGATGCCAAACGTTATCACGGCATCGATGAGAGGATTTCAATCAAAGATTACGAACGCTGCGTGCGCTTCTACGCGCAGCTCATCCGCAACAGCCAGCAATAGTGCTGTAAAACTTAGTTCGCGTACAGCGCCTTGATGAACCCGCTCTCGTCCAATTCTTTGATGAAGCGGTTATCCATGAAGTCTTGAGCCTTGACGTTCGGCGTCTGGGGGTTACGCTGGCGAATGAAATCGATCACCGCCTGCAAGCCTTTTTCGCTGACGTAAGGCGTGCGCGGGATGACGCGTCCGACGTAATAATCGTAACTCGCGTTGAGGATCTCCGGGTCCGCCGTGCGCATGTATTTGCTGAGGACTTTCAACGTGAAATCCCGGTGCATTTGCTCGTACTGAATCGCCGCAACAAAGCCTTTGACAAATTTGCCGACCATGTCGGAATTCTCTTTGATCAGCGTGCGCGTGGTGATCATCGACGCCGCCTCATAGGGAACGTTGGCTTGGGATAGATCTATCAAAGAGTGGAAACCCAGTTTCTGCGCCGCGACGTAACCCCCGATGGTCACCACAGTTGCTTCGGCGACTCCCTGGGTCATCGCGGACAACCGTTCGGTGTCGCTGCCCATGCTGATGATGCTGACGTCCTTCTCGCTGAGTCCTAGTTTCTGAACCGCAATCCGGGCTGCGAGATCCGAATCCGTGCCGGGTCGGCTGGCGCCGATTCTCTTTCCTTTCAGATCGCCAGCGTTCTTGATCTCCTTTTTGGTGACAAGATAAAACAACAAACCGGGCGTCGCTGTAGCGATCAGCACGGTATCCATGCCACCGAGCTTGGCGAGCACTGATGAGCTTGCCCCGAATGCGCCAAAGTGAGCATCCCTGGTGGCCAGCGCGTTGATCGCGATGGTGCTGCCGCGAAAAAACACGACGTCGACATCGAGTCCATACTGGCGATACAGCCCGGCTTCGCGCGCTACCCAAAACGGTGTCAGGTTCGGACCCGTCGAGCCGAAGGCCAGGACCGCACGCTCGAGCTTTTGCGCATGAAGTGGGAGAGCGACTGAACAAACCCACAAAACGACGCCGATCCGAAAGAGTATCCATTTCATCTCCGCTTACCTCGGCCGATCGATATCACACTCCGCTACTCCGTAACATTCTTGAGTCTCGAACCCAGAAACAGCTGGCCGACGATCACCAAGACGAGCGCGCCCACCGCTATGGCGAAAGGCGCGCCGGTCCACTCGGCAACAAAGCCGGCCTGCATGCCGCCTAACTCGCGCAAGCCACCGCCCGTCAACCCGTAGAAACCGGAGACGCGGCCACGGAAAGCTTCTTCGACGCGCAATTGAATCGAAGTATTCAGCAGAGTCTCGAAAACCGTGCTCAAGGCCCCGACCACGACCAACAAGCCGAATGCCAGTCGCGAATCGCCGCTCACGGCAAACGCGAATAAGCATGCCGAAAAAAGGACCAGGATCACCACCATGCGACCTCGTTTAGCTTCCACTCGCCCCAGGCTTGCCAGTGTAAAAGATCCGATGATGGTTCCGAGGCCTGGGCCAGCCGAGATAAAACCGAAACCCGAAGCGCCAAGGCGCAAAACATCTTTAGCGAACACCGGCAGCAACGTAATGTAGGATCGGCCGAAAATATTAAAAATCGCCGAAACCGAAAGGAAAGTCGCAATGATCTTTTCACGCCGCACGTAACCGAAGGCGTCCGCCAGGCTTTGAATCACGCTCGATCGGGTCTGATCGTGGTTCAGAGCGGGCACATGCATGCGCAGCAACGCCCCGATCACCGCCAGATAACTGACGACGTTGACATAAAAACAACCATCGATGCCGATGTAGGGAACCAATACGCCGACCAGGCTTGGACCCAGCAACCCGGCGCCATTCCACGTCACCGCGTTCAATGCCAGCGCATTCACCAGATCCTCGCGTTTGACCAATTGCGGGAGCAGCGCCTGGCGCACAGGCTGTTCAAATGCCCAACTCGTCGAGGTGATCGCGCCGAGCACGAAGATATGCCAGACGCGGACCGAATCGGTGGATACCAGCACCGCCAAACCGAGAGCGGTTAGAGCCGAGATCCATTGAATGGCAAGCATCACCCTCCGTCGATCGATCCGATCGGACATGATGCCGCCGAGGATAAAAAAACTTAGCAGCATCACCATCCGCAGCGAGCTGAAGAGGCCAAGATAGAACGGTGAAGAAGTCAACTCGAAGAGCAGCCACCCCTGCGCGATGCCCTGCATCCACGAACCGACGTTGGAAACAAAATAACTGGACCAGAACCAAAAATAGTCAGGATAGCGGAGGGCGCGAAAGGCCCCCGAGGTTTGAAATCTTGCCAACCTTCAGCTCATTTCTAAGCCACTCATCGTCGGTACTTGGACGTAGCTTTAAAGTCGCGCCGATGAACGACTAACGCGCCTTACATCGCCGACTCTTTGTCTCGTCGGGTTTGACGAGGTACGCTCAACTCAAGATGCCGTTTCGGCGCAAAAACTCTCGCGCCACCTCGCCCGGCTGACGCTTTTCACCGTCTACGGCGTAATTGAGTTTTCTCATCTCATCGACCGTCAGAATTCCTCCAAGCTGCTGCAGCACGCTACGAACCTCAGGATGCTTTTGCAGCGTCGCTTGGCGAGCCACCGGCACGGCGTCGTAGGGCGGAAAGTAATGCCGGTCGTCTTCCAATTGGAAAAAGCCGTAGCGGGAGATCAATCCATCGGTCGAGTTGCCCGCGATCAGATCGACCTGATTTTCAGCCAGCGCCCGATAGGTCAGAGACAGATCCATCTCCCTAATTTCCTGGAAATGAAAACCGTAGGTTTGAGCGAAACCAGGATAACCATCCGACCTGGACATGAAATCTTGGCCGAAGCCGGCGCGCCACTGGGCTGAGATCTTGGACGCATCAGTAATGGTTTTTAAGCGCAGCCTTTTCGCATCATCTCCCCGCACCAGGATGGCGAAGGTGTTATTGAAACCGAGCGGCTCGGTCCATTCGAGCTTGAATCGACTCGCGTATTCGGTTTTGACGCGTCGCAAAACTTCCTGCGGGTCAGTCAGCGGTCGGCTTTTTAGAATCGCCAGCAGAGCCGTACCGGTGTATTCAACGTAGAGATCGAGCTCGCCGGCAATGAGCGCCTCGTGGGCAAGGTTGCCACCGAGATCGAAACGGCGAACGACCTGCAAACCTGTTTTCGCTTCGATCGCCTGGGCGAGAATCTCGCCCAAAATGACTTGTTCCGTGAAGTCTTTTGAGCCCACCGCGATACGCCCCGCGGGTCCACGAAGGAAAAAACTGACGACGCCAAAAATAAGCAACAGCGACACCGCACCGGACCAGAGCAATTTCTTCGAACGCCACTGGATCGCGCCGCCGAATTGAATCGCCCGCTCGACGTATCCAAGCAGCAAATCGGCGGCCACGGCGATTAATGCCGCCGGCACTGCACCGGCCAAAATCAGCACGTTGTCGTTGGCCCTGAGACCGCGAAAAATATAGCGCCCCAAACCGCCGGCATCGATGGCCGCGGCGATGGTCGCAGTGCCGACGCAAATGACGGTGGCGACGCGCACTCCGGCAATGATCACGCCGAGCGCGAGGGGCAGCTCGACCTGAAACAGCAACTGCCGGTCGGTCATGCCCATACCGCGTCCGGCATCGCGAATGGCGGGATCGACGTTGCTGATTCCGATAAAGGTGTTTCGAATGATCGGCAGCAGCGCGTATAACACCAGCGCGACGATGGCCGTACGAGCGCCAATGCCGCCGAGAATCTTTACGTGAAACAGGTAGACGTTCAGCGGAATCAAAAAACCGAACAGCGCGAGACTCGGCACCGTCTGCATGATGTTGGCGAAGCCGAGAACCGGTTTGCTGAGCGCCGGCTTGCGGGTCAGAAGAATTCCGAGGGGAACGCCAATGAGAATCGCGATACCGGTCGAAACCACGACCAGAAACAAATGCTCGAAGGTCAGCGTGATGAGCTCCGCGCTGTTGCGCGAAAAAAAATCCAGCAGAGTCACGCGGAGCTCCCGGTGCTCTGGCTGTCATGAAAGCATTGGGCGAAGGCGCGCGCTTCGGGATGACGTGACTGAAGCAATTCCGCCGGGAGACCTAACAGAATCATTTCGCCGTCTTTGAGCAGTGCGATTCGCGTCGCAAGCACAAAGGCCTCAGCGATATCGTGGGTGACAAAGACCATGGTTTTGCCGAGCTCGTGCTGCAGTGATCTAAATTCCTGCTGGATCTCCCGCCGGGTAATCGGATCTAGGGCACCGAACGGCTCGTCGAGCAAAATCACCGGCGGGTCGGCAGCGAGCGCGCGAGCGACACCGACGCGCTGGCGCTGCCCGCCGGAAAGCTCCCTCGGATAACGCCGCGCGAAACGATCGGCATCGAGTCCGACCATCGTCAGCAATGCTCGAGCGCGGGCTTGAATGCGATCCGCGTCCCATCCCTCGAGGCGCGGCACCACGCCGATATTTTCCTCGACGGTGAGATGGGGAAATAAGCCGACTTCTTGAATGACGTAGCCGATGCGCCGGCGCAGCCGAATCGGGTCCCACTCAATCGTCGGCTTCCCATCAACCCGGACTTCGCCCGAGGTGGGATCGATCAGCCGGTTGATCAGCTTCATCGTCGTCGTCTTGCCGGAACCGCTGCGACCGAGCAGCACTAAAGTCTCGCCGTTGTTCACTTGCAGATTGAGATTCGCCAGGAGCTTCCTGCCGTCCGCTAGTGCAAAACTGACATCGCGAAACTCGATTGTTGTCTGGCCGTTGGTCATAGCGAAAATTCTCTATCCTGGTCGCATCCTCAGGGCTTTTCTTTTATAGTCTCTTAAGTCATGACACAAGAAAAAGCTGCGCCATTCTTTACCGCCGACCAGCAGCCGCGCTGGCGGAACAATCAACCGGGAATCTGGTCGTTGAACGGCGCGGATCTCGATTCGCTTCCGACGTTGTCCATCCTGACGACGCTATGGGACCAGCCGCGATGGCTGGAAGCCTATCATTTGTATGATCAGCGCGGGTCCGAGCTCTTCGAGCAGATTTGTGACTTACCCGAGTACTATCTCACCCGGACGGAGAACGCGATCCTGGAAACCTACGCCGGCGAAATCATCGCCAATGCGCCGGTTCGCTGCATTGCCGAGCTCGGCGCCGGTTACAGTAAGAAAACCGTTCATCTATTGACCGAACAGTTACGCCAGCGCGGAGGCGGCATTTTTGCGCCCATCGACGTAAGCCTCGCCGGTCTTGTGGCTTCGCGGGACGCCGTCCGCGCCGCCTTCCCGGCAATCGAATTTCACGGTTTGCACGCGCGCTATGAGCATGGTTTTACAGCAATTGACAAAGATCTGCCGACCTTATTCGTCTTTCTCGGCAGCACCATCGGCAACTTCAATCATACCGACTTTCCGCGTTTCTTTCGCGCCTTATCAGCGGCGATGGGCCCTCATGATTTTCTTTTGCTCGGCGCTGATCGAGTCAAGTCGGTAAAGATCCTAGAAGACGCTTACAACGACAGCCGCGGCGTGACCGCGGAATTTATTCTGAACGTGTTTGGCAACATCAACCGGCTGCTCCAGAGCAACTTTGACCGCGCTAAAATGCGCTATCATTCGTGGTTCAATCCCGAATGGCAGCAAATAGAAATGTACGCCATCGCCACCGAACGGCACGAGGTCCGCTTTCCGACCGTGGACACTTCTTTTCAGTGGCAAAAAAATGAAAAGATCCTGGTCGAGATCAGCCGTAAATTCGATCCGATCCGGCTGCAAGAACAGCTGCGCTTTTTCGACCTATTGCCGGTCAAACACTTCACCGATCCGAACCAGTGGTTTTCCGTCCTGCTTTTTAAAAAAAGCGGTCTAAGTCCTTCGGATGCTTCCCACCGGCGCCGCGTGAGGTAAATCCTGAAGCGCAATCGGCCCACGTAATTGGTGCAGTGAAGCTGTGAAGTAGTCGCCGTGAAAATGACCGGATTCGGCGTCAAATGCCTTGGGCAAATGGATCCACGGAATCGCCGGGTTCACATGATGAATCCCGTGCAAATTGAAATTGAGCAACAGTTTCGCCATTGGCCATGTAAGCCGAAGATTTTTTGCATAGAAGATATCGCTCACAGGCGTTTCGTAGTGATAGACGTTATCGAGAAAAGAAATGAGAAATCCGCGCGCCAGCAACGTCGCCAGGAGCAGCGGCCAGTTCTCGCCGTAACACACGAACGAAAGCGTGAGCCACGAAACGGTTAGCACGCCGTCGAAGCGAATCTCGCGCAGCGCCTCATCGCCTAACCAGTTCTGCATCAAGATCGCGCTGACGCTTTCCGGCCGCAGCAACTTATCTTTGAACCGTCTGATCCAACCCTTCGGCAAAAAGAACAACAGCGGGCTAATCACTTCCACCAAGTACAATCCGTATAAGATTTGAAAGTAGTATCCCGGAGCGGCGGATGCTTTCGAGTTTCTGTTACGATCATAATATTCCGTTCCCTCGACCGGCAGTCGATTCAATTTATGATGGAGCAGATGGCTTAGCCGCAAGATACGAAACGGCGAGCCGAATAGAATTCCAAGAAAGCGACCGAAGCCAGCGTTGACCCTGCGGTTCGGATGAAACAGATCGTGAATCGCTTCGTGGATCAGGCTCCAAAACGGATTGGTCAGGAAGGCCAACGGCAGCAGCGTCCAGGCCCAGCCCGGCGCCGCCGGTAAGAGCCACACCGGCAGGATGAAAAATTGATACAGGTTAAGCGCGATATACAAACACGCCAGGGTGAAATTAACCGCGGTGGGAATGCCCCCACTACGATGCACCGAAGCGATTGATTCCTGTCTCACGGTCAAAACTGAATCCTCAGACTTTGATGTAACGGTGACAAACTCAACAGCACCACGATGCCGAAGCCGGCGATGACGACTCCCGACACCCGATGCACCCAACCAAGGAACCTAAGATCGAACTTTTCCCGAAACGTTGTCAAACCGATAAATATCGCGAGCCACCACAGCGCCGAGCCGATAAAGACTCCAAGCGTGAGCACCGCCGCGGCGAAATAGTGGCCGTGCAAGCTCGGCACATGCCAACCTGCATAGATTGCCACGAAAGAAAGAATCGTCACCGGATTGGAAAAAGTCAAAAAGAAAGTCGTCACGTAAGCGCTTAACAAGCCGTTGATCGAGCTGACAGGGAGCTTTTCGGCGGGCTTGGTCTGGTAGATTCGGAAACCCAGAAAGCAAAGGACGATGCCGCCCACCAGGCGCAGCAGGATTTGATGTTCGAGAAGGAATCCTGAAATCAGCGAGATGCCAAGAGCGGCAATGCCGGCAGCCAGGGCGTCGGCTGTCGCCACCCCCAATCCGGAAAAAAGTCCGCAGACCGGTCCCATCATCAAAGCTCGATTGATGCACAACAGTCCGAGCGGTCCCACGGGAACAGCGACCACCAAACCTATCAGCATGCCTTCGATCAAATGATAAATCGGCATTCGCGATATCGATAAATGAACGCAACCTAGCGCGCGCAACGAAAGCCGATGTTGTGGTGACCGCCGCGCGGATTGCGCGACACGTGACGTCCGCGCTGCGTTACCGTTAGGTCCTCGGCATTTAAATCCTGGCCGCCCCCTCTTGTGCCTCGCACCTGATCTTCTGTCAAGTCTTCGCGCCCGTCATGTGGATCATACGGGTACGGCCTGTAGGCGCTGGTCACCCACTCCCAACCATTGCCCGCCATATCGAGCACGCCGTACGGACTCGCGCCTTTAAGAAAACTTCCCACATCGCGGAAATCGTTCCAGCCGGAATTGAAATGGGCGCGCGAGCCGTCCGGCGGCTCATTTCCCCAGGGATATTTGCGTCCGTCCGTTCCACGCGCCGCCTTCTCCCACTCCGCTTCCGTCGGTAAGCGCTTGCCTGTCCACGCGCAGTAGGTTGCAGCACCGAACCATGACGCTTCCACAACTGGGCGATTTTCATGGCCGGGATCGGCCACCCACTTTCCCTCGCGGCGATGGATGCGGGCGTCGTTGTCGTCGGTGTCGTAATATTTTTCTCCACGTCTTCCCTGCGGCCCCACCGCGTTGAGAAACCGCGCGAATTGGCTGTTAGTTACTTGGTTTCGATCGATCAAGAACTCGCCCAAATTGACTTTATGCTGTGGACGCTCGTCTTCCGGCCCATCGCTGCTACCCATGACAAAAATACCGGCCGGGATCCGAATCATGCCGTCGACCACTTGCGGTTCGGCGGCGCCGGAAATGCCGGCGAACAGCGACGATAGAGCGAACAGCATCATGCGACGGCAGATTGCAGCGGAAATCGGAGCGATCATCCGGAAAGTGTGCTTGCTGTTGAAGATCCTACGCAATGCCGAAAGCATTGGCAAGGAAACTTGTGAGTGCCGGCGCGCTGTGACAAATTGCCAATCCATGACGGAGCACGGAATTTTTCAACGGCGCGGTATCGTCGAAGGGTTCTTCGGGCCGCTTTGGAGCATGGCGCATCGCCGGCGACTTTTCGAATTTGGCGCGGCTCGCGGGATGAATACTTACATTTACGCGCCTAAGGACGATCCTTACCACCGCAAGCGCTGGCGTGTTGCCTATCCTCGGCGCCAGTGGCGCGAGCTTTTACCTTTGATTCATCACGCGCAGAGAAATAATATTGACTTTGTCTACAGCTTTCATCCCGGCGAAGGACTGTGTTTTTCTGACCGTGAACCGATCGAGATTTTGCTCCGTAAAGCGCATCGTTTTTACCAAACCGGCGTGAGAACCTTTGCTGTGCTTTTCGACGATATTCCTTCACGGCTTACACACGAGCGTGATCAGCGAATTTTCAAAAACAGTCTGGCGCGCGCTCAAGGCAGCTGGTTGGCGGAGATCAAAGCCCGTCAGCCCACATCATGGACCGAAGTGGAATGGTGGATTTGTCCTTCCTATTATAGCGAAGATCCGCTGCTGGAGCGCGTTTTCGGCGCCTTTGAGGAAAACTTTCTGGAAACTCTCGCCGCGCATCTGCCGCTAAATGTCGCCTGCTTTTGGACCGGTCCCTCGGTGGTCTCCAAAAAAATCACGCTGACCCATGTGCGGCAGATCGGTCAAAAGATTCGGCGCCCGCTGCTTCTTTGGGATAACTATCCGGTCAACGATCTTACGATGAGCGACGAACTCCATATCGGGCCGCTCCAAAGCCGCGATCTAAGGCTACCGGAGATCGTTTACGGCTATCTCAACAATCCGCTGCTGCAAGAGGAGCTGAGCTTCTTGCCGCTGGCGACTTGTTTCGACTACGCCGCCGCGCCGCGAGCGTACGCATCGGAACGCAGCTGGAATCGCGCCGTGAAAGAGCGATTCGGCGCCAATGCATTGCCGTATTGGCGCGCTATTCGGCGCTTCGCTGAAGCCAGCCGACCGGCCAAAGCTTCTATAAGAGCATTCCAATTGACCCGGCGCGAGAGTCTTCGTCTCGCCGCCGCACTTGGCTACATCGACACCCATCGAAGAGATAAGTGGGCCAAGGAGCTCGCACCATGGAGTACGGCAATCCGCCAGACTTTGCATCACGCAGCGCAGGATGATTGATTGTCATGGTCGGACTTTTGAGCTAGATACAAACAAATCAGAGGAGGAGATTGCCATGTCGTATCAAGATAA
>VBKY01000185.1:65253-81842 GCA_005879255.1 Deltaproteobacteria bacterium | reverse complement strand
TTTTCCGCTCTGTGCTCGGCCGACGAGAAAATTGTCGACGGCGCGCGCAAAGAGGGCTCACCGAGCTGTTGACTCCAACTTACGCAGGGTAATTGAAATTTCCGCGCCACTCGCCTAGCCTTTAACCAACTGACGTTGACGATGATCGTATTATTTTGTTAAAGCTCATTTAGATTCATAAAAGGAGAGTTGCCATGGCTTTTACCCTCGAATCATTTGCCTCGGAATGTCACCGGATTCTCAAAGAGGATCCCAGCCCAACAGGCAGAGAGAGGATACGCACCTTGGTGCAAGAGGCGCTCAAAGATGAAACTTTCATCGCATCCTATGTCAACGATAATACGCCGGATCGTCAGGTAATCTACGAAGATCCCGAGCTCGGTTTTTGCATCTGTGCGCACGTCAACCGCGACGCCCGGGAAGCGAATCCGCACGATCACGGATCGTCCTGGGCGATTTACGGCCAAGCGTTCGGCGAAACCGAAATGAGCGACTGGGAAGTTCTCGAGGCTGCGGCTGAAGGCAAACCGGGAACAGTTCGGCGTGGCAAAGTCTATACGCTAAAGCCCGGAATGGCGCACATTTACAACGAGGGCAACGTCCACTCACCCAAACGCGTCGCGGCCACCGGGCTGCTTCGTATCGAGGGCAAGAACACCCAGAAAATGAAACGGTTCGCTTATAAAGCTATCTGAGGCAATGGGCCAAGAGAAATCCAGTTTTGAATCGAGCAGAAAAAAACGCGGAGTTCTGCCGCCGCAACCACGGCGAATTTTGACCCGCCGGCTGAACAGTGTGCTCGCGCTCCTCGATTCCACTAGCGGCCGGTACTTTTAGCCGTGGCGTTTGAAATACTGAACCGCCCGCTCGTGTTTTTCCGCTTCGGACCGCGTCTTGAAAGTGCCCAGATTGCGACGCTTTCCAGATCTGTCTTTCTTCCGTGAATAAAGTCGATACTCGCCTGAGGCTAGCTTACGTATCATCTGTGACCTATCTTCTTTCATTTTTCATGTTGATTTGTATTGAATTTAGTAATTGACCGGGACGATGACGGTTGAGAAACATCTGGCTCACGGCGGCACGGGTAACGACCTTTTTCGAGGACCATCGGGCGCATGGCGCAGTTCCTACGCGTCGGGATTCGTTGATCAGACCGTCCCATTCGACACCGATGATGATCGCTGGGATAAACAAGGATCGTCAGCCAGATCGCCTGCTGCATGCAGCAGCGACACTGCCCTTCGGCGCTATTGAAATGGCGGTCAAGGCTCTCAGAAGCGTCGTTTGAAGTATTGGATTACTCGTTCATGCTGCTCGGCTGCTGCCCGTGTCTTGAAAGTGCCGAACTTGTGATTGCACCGTTTCCCACTTTTATCTTTCTTCGGCGCATACAGTCGATATTCGCCTGAAGCTAGCTTACGAATCATTTCGGGAACCTCCTTTGGGTAAATGTCTATCCCCCCGATCACCGCACGACTGCGGTCGCCCGATCGATCAAAGCCTACCCAGCGCCGGAGGAATGGGCGGCATAAATTCTTCCTGCCAGTGTATGCTGAACTTCTGCGTCGGATAACCGCGAGTCAAAATTTACTGACAGAATTTTTGTGCAATGCGTGTGCCAGAAACAGTATGACATGATGACCAGGCCGGACTTCCAATTGTCTCGTATATGCGACAGGTTTGTTTACCTGTGGAAAAAGCCACGCAAAAACGCACTTCGTCACGACGGCGTTCGATGAGCCGCTCAGGCACAGAAATCCTTGGGTAACTATGAGACCATGAACAATCGGCAGGGGTGAAGTCGAGGTGGAAGTTTGGTTGCTAAACTGAACGGTCGATACAATCATCCATGCTGGGCGCTTTTATCTTGTATGGCGGGATGCGGCGATCGCTGTTTCACTTCGACAATGCGCGGCGACGGCTTGCCGATATGGATATGCGCGCCGGTTGACATACTCCGGACTGCGCCACGAAAGGCGATGAAGGGAATACCGCTCTTTTTCAAGTACGCCATCAACCCGCGGCCTTCGGCGCTATCCGGTTGCACGGCGATATCGAGAGCTTCGCGATGATCGAGGCCCATGCGATCATGAGTCGGCGACTGGCCCATGGCGCTAAGCGGCAGCGAGTGGCCAAACTTCTCTCGGAAAAACCGGGCGATTTTTTGTACGCCCGCAAGCGACCAGCTCGCCGCCCCGTTGTAGTGGATCAGCGTCGCTGTTTCTTCATAACCTCCCAACGGTAGCGTTGACAGTCGGGCCGACTTCTCCTGCGTCGCTTCTTCCGCCAGTGAAAGTGCAACGTCATCTTCGGCAATCCATTGGCGCACTCGCTCCATTTCCAGACGTTTATTGTTCAAGACTCGCTCGCTATTTTCAACTTCGACCTCGGGAATCAAATCCTTCGCGTACAAGCCCTTCTTGGTTTCATAGTCGGCGCTGTGCTTTTCCAATTCTTCCTCATAATACGACAGAGAATTCTTCAAGCGCTCCCGCGAAGCTTTCATTCTCTCGATAAGCATCTTCCGGGTGGCGAGCACATTCATTTGTGACGAGGGTGCTGCGGGCGAGCCAGTCAAGCGGGGTGTCGTAGGATTTTTCTTGGGTTCTGCAGCGCTGCTCGCTGCGCAGCAAAGCAGAATTAATCCAGCTGTTGCGCCAATCAGAGTAATAAGCTTCATTACGAAATTGCCCGCCAGGCGCGGCGATGTGGTCTTGCACGGACCGATTTATGGAAATTAGAACAAATAACGTGCCAGAGCTACTTCCGCCGTAAAACGGCCACTTATCGAACCGTTCTGCGGCTGCAATTCAGTAATTATCTCTCAGCTAATAAGATACCTGGAGGGTTTTCAGTACATTTTGCGAGCGATGACGGAAATTCTATCCGTTTTGCAGATGGTGGTGAACGAGATCAATCGCGCTGTAAAAAGACACAGCGGAATGATCTGAGATTTTTCAGAGGCCGTGACGTATTGGGCGCGATCTCAAAAAACTTTCTTTAGTCGTGAGGGGGAGATGATTGCCTAATCCCTAACGTACAAAAGCAAAAGTCGCCAAGGAGATCAAGCATCGGCAAATTATCGAGGCTCGCGTCTAAACAAACCTTCGAGGCCTTTTCGGATCATGTCTTCATTCGATTTTCTTCTGCTTTTCTTGGTGTTTTCCGGTGCCTCTTCTTTTTGTTGATCGGCGTCTTTATCGCCAAGATTGGGGCTTTTTAGATCACCCGTTCCCTTGCGCATGAATGCGCGCTGCGCCATCTGCGCGAGATAATTCCCGTCCGGCTTGGGTTTCACGTTGGGCAATCTGCCCTTCACGATGATCGGTATCTCCAGTTGCCCTTGATTGTTCAAAAAATATTTCACTTCACGGGTGGACTGAGCAAGGTCGGCTGACAGGCGCTGTGAAAAATCAACCGTCGAACGAAAATCGACTCTGCGATTGAAATCCGCCCAGCCCTGCCCCTGCACGACAAATTCCGCGGCGGACATGCGTAGATTCTTGACGTTCATCTTATCCTCGGCCAGGTCAAAGTTGGCCTTCAACTCTTTGAATTCCGTGTCCTTCGCCGTGAAAGTTTCCGGATACT
Source organism: Deltaproteobacteria bacterium (assembly GCA_005879255.1). Next base: position 78,251 of record VBKY01000185.1, on the reverse strand, counting down.
TTTTGCGCAACGCCGGGTTGATGATATTCGTCAGCCCGGGCATGCCGGTGACGCTGCCGAGCGTGCCTTCGGCGATGTTGAAGTTGATCAATGCCCCCTGCAGGACTTCCGCTTCGCCCTGGCCGCGCAGCGTCGGTTTGATCTCCTCCCAGGTCTTGCCGCTGCCGGCAAGCTTCATATCCGCGTTCATGCGGCCGCGGATGTCGCGCTCGGCTTTGGCATCGAGAACGGTGTAGAGTTCTTTGATGTCGACGCCTTGCGCTTTCGATGCCAGTGAAAAGCGCGGCACTGCTTCTTTGAAAGAATACTCGCCTTCGACCTGCACCGTGCCGCTCATGGCGTTGACCCGAAGGTTTCGGATGTTGGCGACCCTGTCCGCCAGAGAAAGCGTCGCGTCGAGACCTTTGTAAGCGACGTTATAAAGAGTGCCGTCCGCCGAACTCAATTTTCCTTGGTAAACCATGTTGCCGCCGGCCATGGATAACTGACCTTCGCTCTGTAAGTTGCGGATGACGTCCGCTTTGCGATCCTCGGGAAGCAAGGCCCGGTAATCCGCGGGGAAGATCTCAGGCGTCGACATTTTGTAAGACAACGTAAGCGGCGAGAATTTTTCGATGGTCGCGGCCAGACGGATCCGCGATTTGCCGAGGTTCAGGCTCATATCGCTGATATCGGCTTTTTGACCGGTGAAATTGATTCTCGTGTCGAGATTCTGGATCGGCTTGGGGAACTCGGGCGGTTTGGCGCTAGCCTTCTTGAGGTTCAACGTGCCCTGAATTTTTGGTACCGCGCCTTTGCCGACTTTTCCCCTTACGGTCGCCTGCACATCCATTGTGCCGGCCAATTTATAGCTTGCGATCGCCGGAAGAATTTTCTCCCAGCCGTCCAGAGAGGCGGGCTCTGACTTCACCGATAAATTGAGCACAGGACTTTCGCCAAACTGAACGTCTCCCGCGGCGGCAAGCTCCAGGGTGTGTAGCTTGAGCCGCCCTTGGCGGATGGACAGTTTGTCCCCAGCGTAGCTCGCATCGGTGACCAGCGTCAGGGGAATGCCCGTCGCCTTTTGAAAAGTTTTTCCGTAACGCATGGCGCCGTTGGTGCCTTCGATTTCACCGTTCGCCCGCAGATCTTTGAGCGTTCCCTTGAATTTCACATCTTTGATGCGAAACACGCCCGAGAGATCAAGATCCTTGGGTAGAAAGTTTTTTAGCGCCGGCAGAGCCGCCTTTAGTCGCGTCATGTCGAGCGGATCAATATCGATCTCACCGTCCAAAGGGGCCTGATTGAAATCGCCGTCGGCACGGAGCGGTCCGATCTTGCTCGTAAGCTTCAAGTTCTGCTTATCGTCATAAACCGCCGCCGCCAGTTTCACCGTAAAAGGTTGGTTCAAATCAAAATCTTCCACTTTGAGATCAATTTGCCGTAGTTGTAAGTCGCTGTTGTCTTTTTTGTCGATGTATTGGATGTCTCCGCGGGAGATATCGACCAGGGAAATCAGAAAGGCCGATTCGCCCTCGTCTTTGGGCGCTCCCTTTTTCTTTTCTTTTTCAGCGGCCTCTTTTTTTACTTTATCTTTCTTGCCGATGGTGGAAAAATTGAACTTGCCGTCAGGATTGCGGACGATGCGGATCACCGGATCGTGAAGGGCGACCTTTTTAATCTGCACTTCCTTTTTCAATAGAGGCCAGAATCTCAGGTGAATTTGCAGATCCTTCGCGCGCACAAAGTCCCCGGAAGAGTAATCAGGGTCATCGACCATGGCGAAGCTGGTTAGGCGCGCGCCGAAACCGGTGAAAAGCGTTGCTTCCACTTCGCCCACTGATATTTTTCGCCCAAGCGCTTGTTCAGCTCGATCGAGAAGAAAAGCTCGGTTACGCCTGATCAGAGAATTGATATTCAGCAGCGCCACAAGACCGACGGCAACCGTGACTATCACTGCAACACCAGCAGTAATAAACCATTTGCGCATGCTATGTCTCCTGTCGAAAAATCAACGGGCTTTCTTCGACCACAGTGGTATGGTCAAAGCCACCTGTCAGAGGATGAATGAAAGAAACCTTCGGGATCGAATAATGGCCAGTATGATATTTTCTGACCACGATATCAAAGCACCCGTGCCAGACTGCGAAGTATTTCAAACCCGTCGTACCTTATGAAATTCAACAGTTAATGTACTCGGTCACCGCTCCTCATACGGAACGCTGCGAGCCGCCGTGCCGGCTGCGCTTTCTCCTTCGACCTTATTGAAACGACAATAACCAGAGACACTCCGAGCCGGTGCGAGAGCTATCATGAACCCGAGGTAGCCTGTCAAGCCGATATTTCTCCCGTCCGCCGGTTAATCCGACGGAGCTTTTAATTGTGCTTGCATGGCTGCTAGAACAACCACTCATGTCCGCACGGCGGCGGCTTTGGCCTTATACAAGTCGCTGTCGGCGGCATTCATCAGTGATTCTTTTCGGTTTCCATTTGTCGGATACACGGCCACGCCGACGCTTACGGTGATCGTTGGACCGTCACGGTCATGGGCCAGGCGATTGGCGATTCGTTCCGCAACGATATGGGCTGCCTTTTCTTCAGCTTCGGGTAGGACCATTGCAAACTCATCTCCGCCGAAACGCGCAACCGTGTCGATGGAACGACACGATCCTCGCAGCGCATTAGCCACTCGACACAGTGCCTGGTTGCCGGCAATGTGGCCGAGATTGTCATTGATGAGCTTTAGCTTGTCCACGTCGACGAAGAGAATCGCAAAGGGCCGGTCGGTACGGTCTGCGCGCCTGATTTCGCCATCGAGAACATCGATAAATTTGCGATAGTTCGATAAGCCGGTCAAAGGATCGGTAACCGCTAGATGCAGCAGCTGCGCCTCGACCCGCCGATATTCCGCAACTATCGCCGAGAGCACCAAACTCATCACTGCTTTAACTCCCATGAACGATTGCAGGAGGAGCAAGGACTTCTCTGAGGTTCGCAACGCAAATGGGCCGTAACCACGGAGTGTGCCCCAAATGGCTATTGCCGCCAACACGACAATCGCCACTGCCGTTTCGCGTTGACCGAAACGGAACGCCGCCCAAATAAAGAACGGGACGACGAGAAACTCCAATGGGTAATTTTCCAGCGACAAGGAAAGTAGGCCTCCGAAGACGATTAAATTTAGCAGGACGAAACCAGATAAGAATAAAATCCTTTCGAATATCTGACTCAGATTCCAGCGAACGCGGGGATTAATGCTCCACAGCACCAGGAGCGGCGTAAGTAGTATCGAGCCGATGGTGTCTCCCAGCCACCAGATAAACCAAACCCGGCCAAAATCCTCCGGGTGGATGAATTTGCCCACGGAGAGGCTCGTCACGCCGATTGTAGCGCTGACGACGGTGCTGAGCGTTGCAGCCAAGAAGGCAAACTTTAGGATGTCTCGTGCACGATCAAATACGTTGCGACCGTTAGCGCAGCGATTCAGAAAGCGCGCGCCGATCAAGCCTTCGAGAGTGTTACCGGTCGCGATTCCTAGCGAAGTTGCCACGGATCCCGCCGTCGTCAGGTTCGCAAGAAATGCTCCCAAGAAGATTGCTGGCCAAACCCGGTAGCCAAATAGCAGCATCGCCGCCAATGCGATCCCTGTGCCGGGCCAAACTGAACTCGCGCTGGGATACAGGAAGGCAAGCTTCAGCCCGAGTTTAGCTGCGACGAAATAGACGACGCCCAAGCCGGCTATAGCGAGGATATGATAGATAGCCTGAGAACCATTGTACGAAGACTTCTCCTCACCAGGAGCACTGCCGGAAAAACCCGCCGGATTGGCAGCGGCAATTCTTCCGGGAGCAATAAATCTGTGGATCGCCGCTTTTATCGTTTCCCGTCTAGCCATTGCGCGAGGCCCGTAATTGCTAAGGAAATCGCAAGAATCTAGCGAACCGCAAAGGCTATGCCGTCGACGCCAATATTTGGTTAAAGCTTTGAAATTACGAGATTTTTAGATGGAAGGGGGAGAGATGCCGTGGTCAAAGTGCTGCTGATTAAGGTCAAATTTTGCCACTAATGGCCACGAGTGCGCGATGAACACGCGACATAAGAAGCCTGGCGATCTAGAAATCCGAGTTCATCATCGAGCCCGGAAAGTCGGCCGCTTAACGCAAACAATCGAACCCGTCCCGCGCGACACATGCAAAAGCACGCCGAAGACCGCCGAAGTTTTTGTAGCCGATAATTTTCTTCGGCTCCTCGCGGCCTTCGTGGTGACACGCGTTTTTCTTTTTCAGTTGCGGCTTAGCCTCGCTAAGTTTCTTTGTGCTTGCTGGCAGGTCTCGGCTCACCGCGCTTGGCTCGCATGTTGTTGCGCGGGCTCGCGGTCGCCTGGAGGTGCCGTGGCTCCGCCTGCTTTGTAAACGTCTTTGAGCACGAGTCCCTGCGGGTCTTGGTTCTGCACCTGGGCGATCAGGGCATCGCAGTCCACATCCTTCCCCTGGCCAAGGTCTCTGGGTTGGAGTGGAGTCAATACCAGCATCGTCAGAACATTGAAGATCTTCTTAAACAGGGAATCCGTCCCGGTCTTGATCGGATCCGGAAACACGGAGATGTTCTTAAAACCTCCCGTCACACGGATATAAGAACGCAGGCTCAGCGGGCTGAAACCTTTCGGCACCGGCAGTACCACAATGTTGACCTTCTCATCTCGGAGGTCGATATTGCCTTCACCGGAAACGACGGAATTGGCGGTATCGAAGACCAGAGTTTGAACGCCCATCTGTCCATTCTGTCCCTGGAGATTTAGTAAGGCACAGCGGACAGGGATGGGCTTATCGCCCCGAATGACCACGCCCAAGGCATGAGCAACGTCGAGTCCGGCCAACCGAACGAGCAACTCGCTGATCTCTCCGCCCGACATGGCCAAGAAGGTGTTGCCGGAGGCAGTCGCCATGAGCTCACGAAAGGATTCGCCGGTCCCCGAAAGGACGATGCGCCCTCCAATAGGGCTGAGGGTTTTTTGTGCGAATGAGGTGTCAGCGAGGAATCGTTTCAAATCCAGGTTCCGGAGCCGGGCGTCGATCTTCACCTTCGAGGGCCGTTTCGACCCATCGAACGTGCTGTAGATCTCCATGCGGCCGTTGGCGACCCCGAACGCAGCCGGCGCAAAGCTCAAAACTCCGTCGTTCAAGTTCAACGTTGCGTTGAGGTCGTCGATTGGTAGTTTCGGCGCGAGAATTTTTTTTGCGCGCAGCCGAACGTCCGCATCCATCGCTCGCAAACGCTCCAGATCGTAGCGTTGATCCGGAAATATTCGATCGCCGTCCTTTTCAGCGGCAGCTTGCTTTTTTTGCTCCTCTGAAGCCGTCTCACCCGGAGCTGTTCCAGGCTTGCCGCCGACGAAACCGGCCAAGTCGTCGAAATCGAGTAAGTTAGAAATGAGATCGGCCTTCATGAACGGGCGCTTCGGCGCAGTATCCACGCGAATGTTACCTGACAGGTCGCTATCGCCCACCCGTCCGGAAAAGTTTGCGAATGACCAGACTTTTCCGTCGTGCTTTAAATGACCTTTGAGGCGGTACGGCGGCGTCGCTGGAAACACGAGGTGGATGAGCGGGTAGAGATTCGCCATGTCGTCACCTTGAATATCGAGCGTGACGTCTTCCCCTTTCATCGCCAATGGCTCGGTCAGATTACCGTCGATTCTTGCTTTCAGCTTTCCGGCGCCGAGGTTGATCTTCAGAGGGTATGGCTCCTTCGAGCTTCTCAGGTTTTGATACGAGCCGCCGTCAACAGATAGAGTCAATGGTAGTTTCTGATAGGTGCCTTCCGCTTTGAGCTTGACCGGCGTCTCCAAAAATCCCGCACCTTCCGCCTCAGTTACCTTCAATTCAATCTGGGTTTTGCTTTCCTGGTTATCAAACAGAAGCATGCCGTCTTTTATAATTAGTTTTTCAATGACGGGAAAATCGCTGCGGTTCTCCGGTACTACGGGTTCGGTCACTGCGGGGGCCGCGCGAAACTCCCAGTTTGCCGAGCCCTCAGCATTTTTTTCGAGAACCACCTTGGGTTGGGAAATAGTGACAGTAGGAAGAACCACGCGAAAATGCCGAACGAGTTGCCAGAGATCTATCTCGACGTCGAAGAGACCCACTTCGGCCATCTGCGGGTGTTTGCTCCAGCCAGCGTTCTGGAATTGAATCTCACTGGCGCTCAGTCTGGAGATCCAGCCGAGATCTAATTTGAGATCGCCATTGATGCTCAATTGCCGGCCGGTAATTTTGCTCACTCCGGCGGATATGTATTTCTTCGCTTTGTTCTGATCCAGAGTTGCAATAAAAACTGCCAGCGCGATGGCAACAATGGCAAAAAAACAACCCACCCCAATCAAAGCGCGATGTCTTCGTTTGGTCATAGCTCACCTCGTCTCTGCTTGGCTTCAATATCAAAAGGCGCAAAAGACGTACCACTCTCGGGCGGCTAGCGAAGATGGAAATTCACAAAAACGCCGCTATTTTGTCCCAACGACATTGAATAAAGAAAAGATCTCAAAGATTGATCATTCTAGACTGAAGATCTCTATGTAGGGAAACTAGTAAATGTCGGGAATTTCCGACTGCAGAAATCTAGATGGTTTCACGCCTCATAACAGTGCTCCTGCGGTGAGTTTTTCGGATTAGTTTCACTGCCGAGACGTAGAGTACGCAAAGTTCCGCCCAAGGCAGGTAGACTAAAAAGTCTCGACCCCTGACTTCACTCGCCAAAGCAGCCCAAAAGCCGGTAGCTTCAAGGTGGATATTTAGTCTTTGCTCTAATCGTTAAACATGTTATGGGCAGATCACTTCTACAGCTAAGGCGGCTATGCCAAAAAGAATCCTTGTGGTCGATAATGATCTACGCAATCGGGAAATCATTGTGCGCTTTTTGCGTGAGGCGAGCTATGAAGTTTATGAGGCAGACGACGGTGACCGCGCCATCGAGATGCTCGAGAAGAACAGGTTTGATCTTATGATATGCGACGTGGTCATGCCTCGCCTGAACGCCTTCGACGTCATCGCTCACATGAAGTCCAGATCACTGCCGACTAGAGTGATACTCATAACCGGACACCCCGATTTGCTGGCCAAAAATGGCTGGGGACACTTACCCTCGTTTACCAAACCGTTTAACATGTATGACCTGTTACACAAGGTGAAAGAAGTCATAAGCGGATAACCCGTGTCATCTCACTTTGTGGAATGGCACTACGCCTGTGTTTGCACTTCGTGTCGAGGCGCAATAGCAGAGTTTCTTTTCGCTCAGCGACCCGGTTGCATCCCCCGCTTTTTGTAGACTGCTGCAGCCTCGGCAGAGGACAGGTAGCGCAGCAGCGCCTGCGCGGCCTCGGGCTCCTTCGAGTGCGTGGACACGAAAGCCACCAGAGCCGTCGGAGTCGAAACGTCTCGGGGCAAAGGCCCGACGACTTCGACCCCGGGCTCGGTAATGATTTCGCTGATGAAGGTCAAGCCGATATCGACCTCGCCTTTGGCGAGGAGTTCCATCGCGCCTCTGCCCCCCTGAGCGATTTTGATTTTCGGCTTCATCGCATCGGCGATGCCGAGCTTCTGCAACGTCTCGTTGAAGCTCACACCGGCGGCCGCGCCACTCGCAGCATTGGGATAGGAAATGGCCTTTGACCCGAGGAGGAGCCGCTTGACCGCATCGGCGGTCGAGATGTCGGGCTTCGGCGCACCGGTTCGCACGGCGACGCCCACGGCCACGGTCGCAAGCAGCGTTTCGCTCGCAGCAACAACGTGACCCGACGCGATCACTGGCGCTAATGGCAGTTGCACGATCGGCACATCGAATGGTTCGCCCCGGATGACTCGCTCCTTGGTCCCGCCGCCGGAGCCGAATGTCGCCTTGACCTTGTGCCCGGTCGCTCGTTCAAAGTCCGGGATCATCTGTTCCACGGCGGCTCTGATGCCGCCGGGAGCAACAAGAGTGACCTCGACCGCACGCGATTTCACAACTCCCCATGGTGATCATGGCGATGGCCGACAATAGTACATATTTCATGGTATTCCTCCCCTTGGCGATTTTCTGCCCGGCATTCCTATTGACTCTAATGAAGAGCATCCCCTAGTCCTCGTCCTACGCGTCTATGACTTCGATCAAGGCACTCCGCCTTCAGCTTCCACGCCGCAAGCAAGGTGTCTTGCGTCGTTCGCACGAATGTGGTCAGTCGATCGACAGGAGAATTCGCGTTAACGTCGTCAGCCCGGGAACGGTCATCACGCCAGGTTACAAGACGGAGTTGGGTTGATCGCCGAGCAGATCGAGCAATTCAAGACGCAGGTCGCTGGTACCACACCTTTGGGTCGCGCAGGCACACCCAATGAGATCGCTAATGCGGTCGTGTTCCTCGCGTCGGATGACAGCAGCTACGTCAACGGCATCGAGCTGTTCGTCGACGGCGGCATGGCGCAAATTTAACTCGATCAGTCGCATGCTCTGATAGCACAATGCAAACATTTATCAAACATCGCCGCGGAAGGGATGAAGGAGCCAGCAAGCAGTTTGAATTCTTAGACGTTTTTGAACGAATTGAACGTTCTGGAACTATTTGAACAGTTCTAAGTTGTGGATCGGCTGGAACTGATCTAAATGGCGAATATTTTTACACAGCCGTGCGATGAAGGCGTGATTCGAGCGGGGCCGACTGCTGTTCCATGCACGCCAATGTCCGAGCCTTGGATTTTGGCGGCGACCATTTTGGGATCGAGCATGGTTTTCATCGATGGAACAGTCGTCAACGTGGCGCTGCCCGCGTTGCAGAAGAGCCTCAACGCGACGGTTCTCGACGTGCAGTGGGTGGTTGAATCCTACGCGCTATTTCTTGCCGCATTGCTTTTGACCGGAGGATCGATGGGCGACCGCTTTGGCAGACGGCGTATCTTCTGCTCGGGCGTTGTGCTCTTCGCGCTCGCTTCTATCGGCGGCGGGATGGCACAAAGTGTCAATCAACTGATTGTCGCGCGCGCAGTACAAGGCGTGGCCGGCGCGCTGCTCGTGCCGGGAAGTCTCGCCATCATCAGCGCTTCCTTTGATGAACAGAGGCGTGGACAGGCGATCGGCACCTGGTCGGGATTTACGGCGATAACCGCCGGCGTGGGGCCGGTCATCGGTGGCTGGCTGATCGAGCACGTCTCCTGGCGCGTGGTTTTTTTTATCAATGTGCCGCTCGCGCTTATCGTGCTGCTGATATCTTTGTTGCACGTGCCTGAGAGCAGGGATGTCGGTGCCAATACGACCCTGGATTGGCGCGGCGTTGCGCTCGCGACTCTGGGCTTGGGTACACTTGTTTACGGCCTGATCGAATCCTCACGTTTAGGCTTCGGCCATCCGATCGTACTTGGCGCGCTTTTTGGCGGCGTGATCTCACTGGCGGTTTTTTTTCTCAATGAAGCGCGTTCGCCGAACCCGATGCTGCCGCTCGCGCTGTTTCGCTCGCGCAACTTTAGCGGCGCCAATCTACTGACGCTCTTTTTGTACACGGCCGTGGGCGGAGGCATGTTCTTTTTTCCACTCAACCTGATTCAGGTCCAAGGATACTCGGCGACAGCCGCGGGTGCCGCCTGGCTTCCTTTCATTCTCATTCTATTTTTGCTCTCGCGCTGGTCGGGAGGATTGGTGAAAAGCTACGGCGCGAAGGGACCGCTGGTAATCGGCCCCGGGATTGCCGCTCTAGGGTATGGCCTATTTATGGTTCCAGGAGTTGGCGGGAATTACTGGACGACGTTTTTCCCCGCGATGGTAGTGCTGGGATTGGGCATGGCGGTGAGTGTTGCGCCGCTCACGACGACCGTGATGAATGCTGTACCGGCAAACCGGGCGGGTGTCGCTTCGGGTGTCAACAATGCCGTGTCACGCATCGGCGGGCTCCTGGGAATTGCCGTTCTCGGCATTGTGATTGTGCACTCATCCAACCGCGCGCTCGATGGACGGTTAGCGCGGATGGATTTGTCCGCTCAGGTGCGGCTTTCGATTGATGAGCAACGCACCCGCCTGGCCGGAGCCGAATTGCCTTCTAGCATGGACGAGCGAACGCGGATCGCGCTGAAACAAGCGATCAACGAATCTTTTGTTTTCGGCTTTCGCCTGGTCATGTTGACGGCGGCCGGCCTGGCGCTCGTAAGTGCCTTCGTGGCATTTGCAGTGATCGAGAATAGGTGATCGATGAATGTCACCGTCCTGCGCGAATCCTGGCAGCCGCATCCACTCGCTTGGATCCATCGCGCCGAAGCGCGCTTCTTCGCTGAAGAACTGCGACGCGCGGGGTATGCGGCGCGGCTCGTCCGATTCCGCGATGATTCGATCTCCGACCTGCCTTCCGGGTTGCTGGTGCTGCGCCTTTCCGACCCCGTGATGCTCGCCGCCGTGCAGACGCTGACGCGCGCCGCGATCCCTTTTCTCGGGCCCAGCGCCGCAGCGATGGAACGCTGTTACGATAAGTACGAGGCATACCGCGTCGCGACTGCGCGCGGTGTGGATTGCCCGGCGACCGCCCTCGCCAGCGAGGCGAGCATTACGTCGATTCCGATGCTACTCAAACCGCGGCGCGGATCCGATTCGATCGGCGTGCGCCTCCTCAGGGACGGTCGGATTCCCGCGCGCGCCCGAACCGACCGCTACATCACGCAGCAGTACGTGCGCGGCGTGGAGCTGACGGTGGCCGTATTCCGCGAGCGGGCCGGAATGCCGCTACGCATTTTTCTGCCCCAGGGAATGCCTTATTCTTTCTTCCGCAAATATCTGCGGCCAGCGCCGCGCGCGCCGCTCGCTGACATTGGCCTCGCCGAGCGGGTGCGCCGTACGGCATTAGAGATTGCTAAGATCTTCGGGGTTGACTGGGCGGCACGCATTGACCTGATTCACGAAATGGAAAACGACCGCCTGCGTTTTCTCGAATGCGACGTCGCGCCGCTCGTGAGCGCAAATTCGGCGTTCGCCGCCAGCCTCGAAGCCGCGGGGATCGGTCGCGCCGAACAGCTGCAGATGTTGTTGTCGCATCGCTGCGGGTTGCGCTGAAAACAGGCGATCAAGCGGATGTTTCGTCTCCGGCTTTCGCCTGGCCATGCCGACTGGAGTCGGCCGACAAAGAAAATGTCAATTAGGGGACCGTCTTGAATTGCCGCAAAACATATTCTTTATTTTCCGGGAACCAGAGATTACCAAGGTGTCCACCGGAAGGATAGACCGTCACTTGATCGCCCAATGCCTCTTTGAGTTCTTCGATTGATTTCCTGTTCGCCAAGGGATCATCGGCGTTATGCATGATACGCACTTTTGCATTGCCACGCAGCCGATCAAGGATTCGTGCCAGGGATCCTCGCTTGATGAAGCTATCTAAATCAGCTTGTGGCTCTGCCGTCTGGAGTCTCCACAATGGCAGACCAATCTTTTCGTTATAATCCATGAACGTCAAACCTTTAGCTTCTTCCAGACGTTTTCTGATCTGGTCTTTGGGAGCTCTAAGAACCTTTTGGTCGCGAATCACTTGCGTGACATAAACGAGCTCGGGAAGTAGACTTTGCAAATTCTCGGCAATGAGAAATTGGAGCTCCTCTGTCGTGAAACTTGCGAACTTTTTTGCCAACCTGTCAAAGACCGCCGGATTATCTCGCCGATCTTCGGAAAAGGACTCGACGATGGCAACGGCTTTCGCCACGATGTCCTTCGATTTGTCCGTGCCAAATTTCTCTTGTAACGCATCCCACTCATCGAGTTTCTTGAGGGCATCAGAGAGATCGACCGGCGGGTTCACCAGAAGATACTTTGCAATGCCGATCTTTCGCTCGTCAGTATCGATAACGCTGAGATAAGCACCTTCGAGCGCGCCAAGGCTTACCCCCATGAAATTGATTCCCGTAGCTTTGACATTGTATCGATCTCTTACAGTCGAAAGGGACCTTTGCATGACTTCATACAGATCACGGGCGTCTTCCGGAGCGTAACCTGGTGCGCCGCTTCGGCTGGCCGAGAGCGCAAAATTCCAGCTCATCGGGGAGGGCAAAATGACGATATGGAAACCCTGTTGATGGAAGAGGGTGGCCAAATACGGCGCAATTCCGAAGTACGGGCTGGATCCAAGTCCGGCGAGAATGAAGAGCAACGGTGCTGGATGATTTTGGCGATAGAGGGCGACACTCAACTCGCCGCGTCCTTCGAGAGAAGGCAGCTGATTTCTGCCGGGGAGCCCCGGCACATGGACCATCTCCGATTTGAGCCGTGGAGTGAGGCCATCGTCATTCAAAATGGCGGTCGTGGCCGTCGCTAAATAGGGGTCGTGATAGGGATACTTGTACTCGGCGGCTTCGACCGAACCCCATGAAAGGCATAGCGTGATAAATACAATGAAATGAATACGCATCGTGAAGAAAATCCTATGGGCCTTTTGCATCGTTTCCGCCAGGCTTCCCCAGAAAGCGTGGCTACGAGCTAGTGGCGAGATAAGCGATTGCTGCGCATTGCTACCTATATATATTATATACTTACTTTGCGCTGGAACGCTGCACAACTTCTTTGGACTGCGCCCGATGCGGCGCGGGCGCGACCGCGTCTCCGAGTGAGCCAGGGATAGCCGCTAAATCCACATCGTTGCGTTTCCTGGCAAGCGTCGCTGTATAAGCAATCATCGATCATGACAACGGTAACGAGCCGACGCATTCCGATCTGGGTAAAGGTGGCGTACTCGGCTTTTGTGGCGATCGTTGTGCCGAGCTATTGGGTGACCTACAGCCCGTGGAATTTTCTCTATTTTTGCGACATCGCTTTGCTCGTCACGACCATGGCGATCTGGATTGAAAGCCCGCTTCTGGTCAGTATGCAAGCGGTCGCGATTACAGTCCCTCAGCTCCTGTGGGTGGTCGATTTTCTGTTTCGGCTCATTGCAGGCGTGCACATAACCGGCGTCACCAGTTACATGCTCGATTCGAGCATCCCTCTCTTTCTGCGAGCGCTCTCGCTATTTCACGGTTGGTTACCCT
>VBKY01000185.1:58576-65217 GCA_005879255.1 Deltaproteobacteria bacterium | reverse complement strand
CTTTCTCATTTCCTATCTGTTCGCCCCGGCCCAGCCGCCCTCGGCCAGTCACCCCAACTGGGCGGTCAACATCAATTACGTGTACGGACTCGATGACAAGCATCCTCAGACGATGATGGCACCTTGGCTGTGGTTGCTGTTCATCATGGCCGTCACCGTGATTGTGATCTACCTGCCCACCCACTTCGTGCTACGGCGCGTCTTTGAAGCGCCCGCCTCGCGTTAAGGAATTCAGGAAGGAGAGCCCGCTCAGGAAGCGCGGGAGCATGGTCAAGGTCAGACGGAGTGTGTTGCCGATGGGGTTCACAGAAGTGTGGAGCCTACCCGCAGCGAAGACGTCTCAAACCATTTTTATACGAGTCTGACAGCTCGGGACTGATTGCATCCGCTGCTCCGAGCGTCATATAAACTTCTGAGGCAGACGAGCTCTCTCGTCCGGAGATTCGGCAGTGGCTAAATGGATTTTGGAGCCGGGGCATACTGCGGCTGAGTTCTGTGCGCGTCACATGATGGTGACGTTGGTCCGCGGCCATTTCAAAAATATTCAAGGCACCTTATTTTTTGATCCGGCGAACCCGGGCGCTACCTCGGTCGAAGTTACCATCGATGCGAACGGGATCTGGTCGGGGGAGCCGGACCGGGACGCTCATCTGCGAAGTGCGGACTTTTTGGACGCCGAGAACCATTCCCAGATTCTTTTCAAAGGGAGTGAAGTCGAGCTTATCGGCGCAAATGATGCCACTCTGATCGGCGCGCTGACGATTCGCGGAGTCACCCGGAGAGTGATGCTTAGCGTTCGTTATTTGGGCCAGTGGCAAACGCCCTGGTGGGAAGGCGGCTTCGACAGAGGTCCAAAAACCCGAGCAGGTTTTATCGCGACCACGACAATCAATCGGCTCGATTTCGGCGTCAGCTGGAACGCCCCTTTGGAAAAGCACGGGGTTATTGTCGGCAATACAGTTGAAATCACGATCGATGCCGAAGCAATTCTAGAAAGCACTTGATCGTGCAACGTCATGATCGGAGCGCCAGGATTAAACAAGTTGCTACCTGACACAGTACAATGCCGGTTTTATGATCAAACCGTTATTGCTATCGGTGAAGGCAACTGCCACAAACCTGACCCGCTCGGCCGATTGGGACATTAGCTTTTTTAATCCGCGCCATTATAAAATTGGTATTGTGTCCCACAGTATCGTGTTATTCTTTCACTTGCTCCAAGGAGTTATGGGTGAATTTTCATGCTTTTCTGTATGCCGTAATTGGACGGCGCCACGAGCTGGAACAAGGCATGGCAGGAAAAAATCCGTTCCTATTCCAACGCATGTTGGACGAAATTGGAGCCTACGCTCGTTTTTGTGATGAGGCGGGATACGCCGGTATAGGCCTACCGGAACATCATCTGCAGATCGAGGGCTTTGAGGTTTCTCAGGAGCCCGGATTGCTCGCCCTCTATATGGGGATGCAAACGAAGAAGCTGCGCCTGGATCAGTTTGGCTACGTGTTACCCACTCACAACCCTCTCCGGGTTGCGGAGCATGCCGCCACCCTGGATCATCTGCTTGGTGGTCGGCTCAATGTTGCCTTCGTTCGGGGATATCAGGCCCGCTGGTTCCAAAACTTTGCAGCTGTGCCGGGCGTCAAGGCGGTGGGAGCGTGGAATCAACGGACACAAGAAGATCAGCTGAATTATGAATTGTTTGAGGAATGCGTGGAGATCATCCTCACTGCTTGGCGCAACGACACTTTCGCGTACAAGGGCAAATATTGGTCGTATCCCGCCGAGACACAGCTCCCACATGATCATCCGGCGCTTTACACCTATGGTCAAGGCGTCGAGCCGAACGGAACGGTTTACGAGGTGGGGATCGCCCCGCGGCCGTTGCAGCAGCCGATTCCGTTGTACGGCGGCTTTACGAACAGTTTGCGGACGGTGATGTATTGGGCGCGAGTCGGCGGCAAGCCGATCATTATGTCGGACAATATGGAATTTTGTGAGCTCTGCTGGAGCTCTTACCGCGACGAGGCGGAGCGCTGCAAACGTAGTGTACTTGAAGGTGAGGAAGCCGCATGGGGCGGGTATTTGGTCCTGGCCGAGTCCAAAAGCGAGGCGGAAGCGTGGGCCGAGGACTGTCTTTGGTACTGGAAAACCTGGTATGTGCCGTATGGACGGGGCATTCCGCCGATGCTGGTTGGCGATGCGGATACGATATCGCGCAAGCTCGAAAACGTCAGCCGTCACGTCAAGTCTAATGAGGTCTTCCTTCAATTCGGTCAAGGGATTTTGGATCGGGACAAGTGCCTCAAGACACTGGAGCTTTTCGCCGAGAAAGTTATGCCTCGGTTTAAAGGGTAGTTGCACGAGCTCCTTTACGGAGCGCTCATGAGCGGAAGGGAACGCCATGATTGAAGGTGTACCAAAATGAAAAGACCGAGCGAGGCAGAAGCTAAACAAACCGCGTCTCGACCGTCTATCGAGCGAACCAACGCGTTTATTCCTTTTGCCCGAGAGGAGATAGAGCAATCGATCCCTTCGCGTTTTGAGCAACAGGTGCGCCTCTATCCTGATCGACTCGCGGTAAAAACGCCGCAGCATTCGTGGACCTATGATGAACTTAACCGGTTAGCGAATCGAGTTGCCCATACAATTTTAGCGCGCAATGGGACTGGAAGAACTCCGGTCGTCCTCCTCATCGAACAAAGCGCTCCTCACATTGCAGCGCTTCTAGGCATACTCAAAGCGGGGAAAATTTTTGTCGTTCTCGATCCTTCTCACCCTTCCTCGCGACTTGCTCAATTCATTGACGAAGCTCAACCGACCTGCATCGTCACTAATGAGAATCACCATCACACCGCGCTCGAACTGGCCGCCGGATCATGTGTGGTCATTAATCTGGACGCGCTCGCGTCCGATCTTCCTGATGCAAATCCCGCACAGCCCAACGCGCCGGGCGATCTTGCCATGATTCTCTACACCTCCGGTTCCACTGGCCGGCCCAAAGGAGTTATCGGTGACCATCGCACCTGGATTCACAACGCCAGGAATTATACCAACGCTTTTCACGTTTGCTCTGAGGATCGCGTCACATTGCTCGCTCTAGGTACCTCTCAAGCGATGAAAAATTTATTTATGGCGATACTCAATGGGGCATCGGTTTTTCCTTACGAAGTCAGGCAGCACGGATTGGACGATCTAGTCGCACTGTTAAGTCATGAGGAAATCACAATTACTGTGATGGGCGCTTCGCTTTTCCGTTCGTTGGTCGACGTTCTCACTGACGCAGATCAATTTCCCAAGCTCCGCTTGATCCGCCTGGGCAGTGAACCCGTACAAAAACGCGATGTCGATCTATACCGAGAGCATTTTCCCACGCGCTGTCTACTGGTCAACGGGCTAGCGTCCGGTGAGACGCAAACCATCAGGTTTTTCTGCATCGATCATAAGACAGATGTTCCCGGAACCATTGTGCCGGTTGGGTATCCCGTGGAGGACAAGACCATCCTGCTACTTGATGACACCGGCAAAGAAGTTGAGGCCGGGCAGGTTGGAGAAATCGTCGTTAAGAGCCATTATCTCGCGTCAGGATACTGGCGTCGGCCGGATCTCACAGACCTTGTCTTCCGCTCCGCTGAAACGCCAGGCGGACGGCGTCTCTATTATACGGGTGATCTCGGCCGGATGAGTGCGGACGGCTGTCTCGTGTGTCTTGGACGAAAGAACGCACGGGTAAAAATCCGTGGTCATGGCGTCGATCTCCTTGAGGTCGAGATAACGCTCCGGGGCGTCGACAATGTGAAAGAATCCGCGGTAATCGCGCACCAGAACGGTGCGGGCTACGCTTACTTGGTCGCCTATATCGTTCCAGTTACTTTTCCGGGGCCCACTAATACCGCCTTACGGCACGCACTGGCTAAGGCTCTTCCCGACTTTATGATCCCATCGACGTTTGTGGTTCTCGGGGCTTTGCCGCGGACAACCTCGGGTAAGATAGACCGTCAGGCGCTCCCGGCGCCTGGTAGGCCATACCGGGATCCAAACCGTCCGGCCACGCCACCTCGCACACCTGTGGAAGCAACGATTGCGCATATATGGTCTGAAGTATTGGGCCAAGAGTCGATAGACGTGTATGACCATTTCTATGACCTGGGAGGAGAATCCTTGCAGGCGTTGCGGATTATGGCTCGCATCCGTAAGTCCTTCAATGTCGACGTTGATCTCCAATCTCTGCTCGACGCGCCTACCGTGGCGGAAATGACGCTCACCATCGACGGCCTCATTGAGCACACGGATTCGAACGAACACAACGGGAGTGAACGGGAAGAGAATCCAGAATTGTCCTACCTCGTAAAGCTGCAACCCGGTGACGATCACAAACCCGTATTCCTTATCCCGGGGGGAATTGGCGGCGAGGAAGAGTTCTTTGTCTACGCCCGGCTCGCTCGGCACGTCGGACCAGAGTATCCATTCTATGGACTGAAAGCGCCCAGCGCCAAAGGGAAAGAGCCGTCCCAGCCGAGTGTTCAAGAGATCGCTTCGGACTATCTGAGAGAGATTCGTACCCGACAACCGGAGGGGCCTTACATCATCGTTGGAGAATGTACGGGCGGGATCATCGCCTATGAGATCGCTCAACAGTTACGCGCAAACGGGGAAGAGATTGCGCTGCTAGCGCTAATGGATACTCCTCGACCGGACGCTTTTTGGGAGCTCCAGCAACGCTTTTTAGATCCATTGGAGAAAAATTATTATGTTACCAGACTGAGCTATCACCGCGCGCAGCTGCGGAAGCTGAAAGGCAAAGAGAAGTTAAGTTATCTCTTACAGAAGGGGAGCAGGGTTTTTCTAGAACTACCACAGATCCAACAGAGCTTATCAGGACGCGAACCCGGTAAAGAACTCGAATACATTCAAAGGAGCTATTCTCGGGCGATCTATCGCTACCGACCGACGCCCTACGACGGGAAAATGACATTGTTGGTTAATGAAGAACTGTACCAGAGTAGCCCGAATCTCGGATGGGAAGATACGGTGACGGGCGGAATCGAAATCCATGAACTTCCCGGTAATCACAACTCTTACATCAGAGACAACGTCCAGATTATGGCCAAAAAATTAAAGGAATGCTTAGAGAAGGCCGAGAAGCAGAAGGTTACCTCCGGTTGAGAGTGTTGCCAATTAGCGAAAGCACGCCTTAGGGCCGATGCCCGGCGCCGAACGTATTTTCGGCTTTGCGTTGGGACTATAAGAATTGGTTCGCGTCTGAATTTTGAAAAACCCTCGACGAGCTCAGGGGTGAGCGGTCACGGCACGAGCCGTTCGTGCTGAAGTCCTCGAAGCATGAACGTCGAACACTAACCTGCTTGTTAGAGTTCACTGGTACCGCACTCACCCATCGATGCCGCGGGCGGAATTTTGTTCCGACGAAATTGCGGCGAAAGCTTCGGCGATGCGCGCCGGCGCATGCGGGCGGGCGTACATCTGCTTCATGTAGGCCAGCAGCTGCGGGCAGCCGTCCAGCAATTTGTCCTCGTTACCCCAGTCGAGCGTGTGGCCATCACAAAATCCGCGACGAGATCGTTTTTCTGCCTTTCTTCGTCCACCACGTCGTCTCATGTGGTGACCGGATTCAGACTTCTTATGTCTCGAGTATCTTGTTTGGCTTATGCTTTGGCAGAAGCCTCGCTCCCTGCTGACTAGACGCACGGCTACTCCGTCCTTTCCGGGAACAACCCCGGCATCCACCGCGACGCGAGTGCAGCTGGGAACGTGAGCCGTAGCGGCGCGCGCGCGCTTTCAGACGTAAGCACGCCCTTGTCGACTAGGGCCGAAACAATACGGCGCGCTTGCCGGTCGCCAGTGCCAACCATATTGGCTGCGTCGCCGCGCGGCAGCTCGCCGCGATACAGCACGGCTTCGAGAATACTTCCCGATTTCGGCGGAAGATGACCAAGTCGGATCTCTTCCTCGGCCCACATGAGAATGCGGGTGCGCAAGCGATCCGGTTGAACCAGCTCTTCCATGAAGCTCACCTGCTCGATGCACAGTTCCAGGAAGAATCGCGTGAAAGCGGCAAGAGCTTCTTCGCTCAAATTGCCGCGCCCATCAAGATCGTTCCGGCGGGGCCGATCGCAATTGGCGAGATGGCTTTTGTACGCCGCGACATTTCGGGCGAGGCCGCGTGCAACCGACCATATTCCACCAGTATCCAAAGTTTCGAGGAGAGTCGCGTGTGATACCAGCCTTGCGACGCGCCCATTGCCATCGAGGAACGGGTGTATCCACAGTAGGCGGTGATGCGCAGCCGCAGCAGAGAGAATTGCATCCGTTCTCCCCAATCGGCCATAGGCGCCCTCGCAATGCGCAAGGAATCGCGGAACCGCGCCGGGGCTGATGGGCATGTGCTGGCCAACCCGCACATCGCGGTCCCTCAGCTGGCCAGGCACAACTTTCAGTCGCTCGTCGGTATCCGGATTCTCAATCCAAAGAAGATCATCAGGCAATAGCTCGCAGAAACGACGGTGTATTTCTTTGATGCCCACGAGCGATAGCGGGCGGCCCGCCAGTCCTCCGGTATCGATCCACCGCTGAACGCTTATATGCGCCTTCGCTTCGAGCTGAAGGTCTCGCTTGCGCGGATCAT
>VBKY01000185.1:0-58555 GCA_005879255.1 Deltaproteobacteria bacterium | reverse complement strand
ATTACTGTAGTAGCAGTTCATGGCTCGCACCAGATCGGCCAGGGCAGTGCGCACACCATCGGGCAGGCTGCGCCGGAATCCGGCCGAGCGGGCGGCCACTTCGATCGCGAGATCGGTAAGTTCACCGCGATGACGTG
Organism: Deltaproteobacteria bacterium; assembly: GCA_005879255.1. Next base: position 58,418 of record VBKY01000185.1, on the reverse strand, counting down.
AACCTTCGGCGATAAGCAGCGGCTCCATCAGCGCTACGGTTTCGTTACGATCCATGACCGCTGAAATGTCCGCTTCTATGTCCGCTTTATCACTCACTATAAATCATAAATATCATGATCTTAGGGCTATTGATAGGGAAATGGATCCAATTAAACGACCGCTTTGATTGTAGTGAAAATGCTGCCGAAATCAAATCAATGAGCAGCTCGAAAACAGTCATTGCAGGACCTTGAATCGGAGTAGCGTGAAGAGCGCCGCTTCCGGCCAGGCGAGGTGCATCAGCTGGTCGAACAACGCCCAGACAAATAGAAACGTTAACCCGCCGACAATCGCGGCGCTGAACTTGCCCGCGTTAGCTTCGGAGATCAAAAACCAGATGCCGCAGGCAAAAGTCAGAATCCAATATGCGGTCCACACTGTATGTCGAAACATTTCGTCCGGCGGAATGCTGCGATCAACCGGAATATCGAGGACTCCGACATACCGCGTTGCTTCCCCTGGCTCAGCATTCGTGCCGGCGCTCCGCCAATCGGCAAGAAGCCGGCGCACGGCCAGCGCCAAGGCGGGTATTCCGATTGCCCACGGGAAGAGTCGCGTATCCCAGTCCAAGCGAGCCGCGGTCCCGACCAATACGGCAATGCTGCGGCAAAAAAAAAGCGAGCCAAAATGACGGATCGGCACGAAAGCTCGCTATTGCAATATTTTTCGAAAAAAGCCCATCGCCAATTTCATTGTGGACGAGCCCGTCTACTTTCTTGTTCAGCTCGTCGCCCCGTATGAGCTCGTCATTCCAACCCAATTTATCGACGTCTTGTTGAAAGTCTTTGTCTTTAAACATGGCCGCAAATGCATCGCGCAGGATTTTCACCCGTTCGGGAGGGACCCCCCGGCGGCATGGCGAATGTCCGACCTTGCACGGAGTACATGGCTTCTAACAGGGGGTTTTTGTCCGCTGGAGCGATCCCTTCGAGGGTCGGCACGTTCGGCAGGCGAGAATCACGCTGGGGAGACGTGACGACTAAAACCTTGATAAAGTTTTTTTCCAGCCGGTTGGGAGAACCGCAATTTCCCGCCCATCGAATCGGGCAAGTTTTTTGCCGAATCTGCTGGCTAATCACCTTCTGTCAGATCAACGTCTTTGTTGCAGAGAGCCGCTCAACTGAACGGCTCTTTTTGTTTGTCTCTCGCTCATCACGGCATGCCATTTTCCTCATAATCCGGCGTGCCGCATCTGTCCCCTCGCCCGCTTTGCGGGATAGAGCAAAGGTGAAGGTTTTTCTTTGCGCGCCTTGTAGCATTTGTGATTAATATCTCTGATAGAACCGCGACAGATGCAGGAGGTGCGGACATGCCGATCATCGACGCCGATACTCACATCGACGAAACCGAAGCCACGTGGGAATATCTGAGCGAGGACGAGCAGGAGTTCAAACCCATCACTCAATATCCAAGCCGCGTCGATCCGTCTAAAACGCCAACGCGCTATTGGCTGATCGACGGACACCGCCAGATGCGATTCGTGCGCGACGATAACAACACGCGCACCACGGTCGAGACACGCGAACTGTTGGACGTGCAAGCGCGCCTGCGCGATATGGACGCGATGGGCACCGAGGTGCAGGTGCTTTATCCCACGTTATTTTTAATGGAAGCGACCACGCGCCCGGACGTTTCGCTGGCGCTCAGACGCAGCTACAACCGCTGGCTAGCCGACCGCTGCGCCGAGTCTCGCGGTCGCTTGCGCTGGGTCTGCCTGCCACCGCTGATGAACATGGACGAGTCGGTCAAGGAACTTCAATTTGCGAAGGATCACGGCGCCTGCGGAATTTTAAAAAAGGGAGACCTGGAGGCCGGCAAATGGCCGGCCGATCCCTACTTTTTTCCGCTCTACGAAGAAGCGAATCGTTTGGACTTGCCTATCTGCGTTCACATCGGCTCCGGCACACCGGACTTTGTCCCGGCGCGGGAATTTTCCCTGGGATCGTTTATGCGCTCGCAATTGCCGAGCGTGCATGCCTTCCACACGATCATCCGCCATCAACTGCCGGTGAAATTTCCTAAACTCCGCTTCGGCATCATCGAGGCCGGCTGCTCCTGGGTGCCCTTCATTGCTTGGGAACTCAAACGGCGCATGGAAAAGTCCGCCGACGGCGCCGGCACGTTCAGCCAGTTCGCGCGCTACACCTTGTCATCGGAATTGCTCAAAGCCAACCGCATGTACGTCACCTGCCAAGTCGACGAAGACTTGCCCTATATTCTAAAAGTCGCCGGAGAAGACGGCCTCATGGTCGGCTCCGACTACACGCACCGCGATTCCTCGATGGAATACGAATTTCCACGGCTGTTAAAAGAACGCGCCGACAGAGGTGAGATTTCTCAATCGGCGGTGCAAAAGATTCTCTACGACAACGCGAAGACGTTTTATGGGTTGTAAAAGACAGGCAACGTTACAACGGACTAATTAACGGCACTCACTCGACACCCCCGTGCAGACGGATAGCCTCCAGCGATTTTTGCCAATCCTCCAATGAGGCATTGGAAAATTGCTTCCATCGCCCTTGTGTTCCACCCAGTGCACACGCAAGCGGCGTAAGGCCGTGCTTGTTACGTTGGCTCGGCTCTGAGCCGGCGGCCAGAAGCACTGCCACGACATCGGGGCGACCAAAAAATGCGGCCCAGCAAAGCGCGATCGCATCATTTTCGGAATCCAGCAGCGTAATGTCCGCGCCGTAATCGAGCAGCAGCCGCGCGGCGCCAGCTTGACCAAACTCAGCCGCGACATGAAGAGGATACGTGCCTCTCACATCCGTTTCGCTGCGAGCATTCGCTAACGAACGGTCTGCTTCAAGGAGCCTTTTTATCTCAGCGAGGTTCCCTCGCTTTACCGCATCGTGTAGGTCGGTAATCTTCGACATCGGTGGTCCTTTGCGCTCGAACGTGCCGAGGCTAGGGACTAGAGGCTAGGGTCAGGCAAACTTTATAGATCTTTTTGGCCGCCGCCCCTTCCTCAAGCTGTCGCAAAGCGTTTCGACTACGCCACGCAGCTCCGGACTTCCGGAGCATTGTATGCACCTGAAAGGGCACACTCAATCGGAGATATGCGATACTCTATTGGCATCGCACTTGACATAAAACCGCCCCTCAGCTTTCATTTCCGCAAAGGCGGCGTTGAAACTCCTCTTGTAGCTTGGACCAAGCCACAGTGTTGTGTTCAGGACGCCGTCGCAGACGAAGCGCCCTCGATAATGTACAAGACCAGCTTCAAGGGAAACACCAGATCCGCCAATGATATCGCGCAAACGCTCGGTCAGCCCCAGTACCCCGAACGCTCGCTTGGTCGCAGCATCCATGAAGATCGAATGAACTTTCGTATCCCTTAGATATATCCACTCTCTTACTTCCAAGCTCGCCACAGCTTGGAACACCTCTGGGTCAATCGACTCTGACCTGGCCGCCAAGCGGGCGGGTGCTTCCTGGAGCAAGGTGGGCTGTTCCATCAACGTCGCTCTGGCTCTCGCCAGCTTCGGGACAACATTCTCTTTGGCATGGCTCCCACCTTCACCGTGAATCTCAAGGAGGAGCTTCTTGTACCCCTTTATGAATCGCCACGCTGCGTCTCCTTCGAGAATCATAGACTCCAATGCCGAACTGTTGAGGCTACTGACTGTGTATTCGGATGATTAAAAATCACAACGACGTGATTTACTCAGTCATTCAACGACTTGTCAAACACGAGTCCTCAACCACCCGGATACACTGGTCAGTGTATTGTCGCCTCCGACGGATCGCGAGCACGGTGCCGGACAGATTTCTGTTGTCTGCCCGCCGATTCGTGGTATGGTCCGGCCACTTACGATGAATTACCGCGCAGTCAGCTGCGGTAACGAGAGATCTGTCAGTGATGATTTACCTGGAGTTGTCACGCGCGAATATTTTCATCGGGGTCCCGTTGAAGTTTCGCCTGGATTCCCGCTAAAACCATGCGGGAATGACGGAGTGTAAAAGGAGGTACCATGCCCGGCGCTTTAGACGATATTCGCGTAATCGATTTTACTCACGCGCTCAATGGCCCTTTCTGCACCATGCTTCTCGGTCACATGGGAGCGGAGATTATTAAAATCGAACCGCCGGCCGGCGACGGATTTCGGCGGTCGTGGATGCCGCCCGACGCTAAAGTAGACGCCTATGAGTTTTTGTGGATCAACGTTAACAAAAAGAGCGTCGTGCTGAATTTGAAAACCGAGCGCGGCATGGATCTGGCCCGCCAACTGATCGCCAAAGCCGACGTCGTCGTCGAGAACTATCATGCGGGGCAGATGGAGAAATTTGGCCTCGGTTACGGTGACCTGAAAAAAATCAATCCGCGCTTGGTCTACTCATGCTCGCGCGGCTTCGGTGAATCAGGACCGTACAAGGATTATGGCAGCACGGCGCACACCAATAACAGCATGACCGGTTGGACCCACACGGGATGGAACTATAACGGCGCGCCGGGAACCAAAGCGATCGGCATCGGCGACGAAGCCGCCGGCGTCAGCATGGTATGTGGAATTTTGGCGGCGCTCCATGCCCGCGAGCGCACCGGCGAAGGCCAAAGAATCGTCGTGTCGATGCAGGAAGCGCTGCTCGGTTTTATGATCAGCGAGTTTCACGAGCACTTCATCGGCATCGAAATCGGCAATAAACCCGTCCCGGCGGCCGACGGCTATTTTACTTTGCGTATCCCGGACCTCAGCGACAGCGGCTGGGTGAGGCTAGCAAAGCTCATGGAACGCGACGATCTAATCGAAGACGCGCGCTTCGCAAACGCGCCTGCGCGCAAACAACATCGCGCTGAATTGCAAGATCTCATCAAATCATGGATGCGCGGCAAGAAGCGCCAGGAATTATGGGACGGGCTGCGCAACATCGATTATTTCGGCGCCCCTGTGTTGTCGATGGGCGAAGTAATCGAAGACCCGCATATCAAAGAACGCAATGCATTCATCGAACGCAATCATCCCACGGCGGGACCGACCAAGCTCCTCGCGCCCTGGATTCACATGTCCAAGACACCTGCTAGCATTCGCGACGATTCCCCCGCTCTGGGGCAACACACTGACGAAGTGCTCGGTGGCATTTTGGGATTAAGCGCCACTGAGCTAAGCGCGCTGCGCGCCGAAGGCGTGGTTAAGTAGCCAGATACTTCAACCTTGTTTCGACGTCGGATTCACCATTCCATCGCGGAGGTGAAAGATGTTTAACGTGACTCCATTTTGTTGTCATTTTTCAGCGTGGACGCTCACCGTCCTGCTAATTTCGCTGGCTTTCCCCTGCAACACTTCGGCGCAAACCAAACCGCTCAGACAAATCTACGTCGGCGTTTCTTCCGTCAGCATGGGCAACATCATCATCTTCGTGACCAAAGAGGCAAAGCTTTATGAAAAGTACGGGCTCTATGCCGACCCGGTCGCCATGCGCGGCTCGGGCGAATCCTCCAAGGCCATGATCGGCGGCAGCATTCAATTTTCGCCGATCGCGACGCCGACGGTGATCAATGCCGACCTTTCCGGCGCCGATCTCGTGATCCTCGGCCACACGCTGCCGGGCGTCGTCCACGCCATGATCGTTAAGCCGGAAATCAAAAGAGTCGAGGACCTCAAAGGCAAAAAGATCGGTGTCACCACCTTCGGTTCGCTCACCGATTTTCTGGTCCGTTATGCGCTGCAGAAAAAAGGGCTCAACCCGCAGCGCGACGTTGCGCTCATCCAAATCGGCGGAGATCCGGAGCGTATCGGCGCACTCAAGCAGGGTTCCATCGACGCGGCGTCGCTGTCGTTTCCCGGCTATGGTATCGCCATGAAGATGGGCTTCCCGATGCTCTGGGACTCGGCGAAAGACATTATCTATCCCTGGATCGAGATCACCACGCGGCGTTCCATCATCCAGAAAGACCGCGAGCTGGTGATGAACTATATGAAGGCCCATCTCGAAGCCACGGCCTTATTTAAGCGTGACCGCGACTTCGGCAAGAAAGTGATTAAGAAGACGCTACGCTTGGACAACGAAGAACTGGTGAATGAATCCTACGATCTTTTCGCCAAAGCGTTTCTACCCACACCCTATCCGAACACGGCAGGGATGAAGACCAGTTTCGAATATGTCGCCATGACCCGCCCTGACGTGTTGGATCATAAACCCGAAGAGTATGTCGACCGAAGCTTCGTTGAAGAGCTCGACAAAAGTGGTTTCATCAAAAAGCTCTACGAAAAATAACGCCACAACTAAGCCTGCGGTAAACACCTACGAACGAAACAATACGGCGATGAATCGTCCATCAACTATTTTTATCCTCGCTCTCGCCCTGACGTTTGGCGCGATGGCGCCTGTCGTTTGCGCGAACGCGCAAGAGAGGCTCCGCGTCGCTTGGGCCGGCGGCGCTTCTAACGCAGCGGTTTGGATTGTTCAAGAAAAGGGCTTGATGAAAAAGCAAGGTGTCAACGCCGAGTTTATTTCCGTCAATGCCAGTCCGATGGCGCTTCAGGCGATGATCGCAGGTGAGGTCGATGTTATCGTGACTTCGGTGACCACTCTGGTGAATTCGCGCTTGACCGGCGCGGACGTGGTCATGATCGTCTCGATCGTGCCGACGTTTCCCGCGCACATCGTAACGGCAAAAAGCGTTACCGACATAAAGCAACTCAAGGGCAAGACTGGTGGAGTAGGTCGCGCCGGCACGACCACGGAAATCGGCATGCGCCTCGGTCTGAGCCGGCTGGGGATCGATCCCAACTCCGATGTGAAACTTGTGCCCGTGGGAGCTACGGCCGACGCGCTTGCGGCGCTTTCAAAGGGACTCGTGCAATTTTCTATTTTGGTCGAACCGTTCGTTCGCGAAGCCGAAAAACTTGGCTTCAAGTCCCTGGTCGATATCGGCTCGTTGAACATTCCGTTTCACTGGAACGCCGCCCTCACTCGGGAAGCAACGATCCGGTCAAAGGGTCCATTGATGGCGAAGTTTACTCGGGCCTTAGTCGAAGCCATTCACATCTTTAAAACAGACAAAGATGCCACCTTGAAGATCATCAGTAAGTTCACTCGGATCACGAATCCCGACAGCCTCGAACGGACTCATCAGGCATTCGCCAGATTGTTGCCGGAAACGCCGTCACCGTCACCCGAAGGCGTGAAGACTTACATTGATTACCTGACCGCCAACCGACCTGAAGCGGCGAAAGTGAATCCGAAGGAGTTTGTCGACTTGAGCTTTATTCAAGAAGTTCAGGCGTCAGGTTTCATCCGGCAATTATACGGCAGATGAAGCGCCGGCGATCATCGCCCCTTGACGCTTCACTTGGCCAAGGCATATATTCCAGCCAAATCGTCGGATCCATCTTCAATTGATCCAACCCGAAAAGGAGTCGATCTCATGTTTGCAAGCAAACCATCCGAGCCGCGCAGTTACCGGATCGTCGGGCCACAGCGACAAATCGACGAGCGCGAGACGCCCCATCCGAGAGTTGACCGCGGCGAGTTCGGCGCGCGGCTGCGCGACTGGCGCAAGAATCGCGTCGGCAGCGATCCCTTCCGGCGCCTCTTTGGCGGCGGCGGCGAAGGCGACCCGAACAACACCTTGCAGCAGATCATGAAGCAGGCGCCCGAGGGCAAGGTCAATCCTAACCAGGTCCCGGTGGACGACACGGACGAAATGGCGAAGCAAATCAAAGGTGTCGCCCAATATCTCGGCGCCGACGTGGTCGGTATCTGTGAGCTCGATCAGCTTTACGTGTATTCCCATCGGGCCCGCGGCAACGCCGCCATGGGCGAGAAGCCGGGCGATCCGGTCAATCTGCCGCATCGCTTTGCCATCTGTCTCGGCTTCGCCAGCGATTACTATCGCTACATGAGCAACAACAGCAAAATCTCCGACACCGAGTACCAGTTCGGCAACAACCACGCGATTGTGCCGACCTTCATGCTGGCGTCGTATATTCGTGAGATGGGTTATCCGGCGACCGCGAACCATCACGGCAAATCATCCGTCAATCCCATTCCCTTGGCGATCAAAGCCGGACTGGGAGAGTTGGGCCGGCATGGAATGCTGATTCACGAGAAGTACGGCTCGCGACTGCACTTGACCGTCGTGACGACGGACCTGCCGCTGACGGTGGATGAGCCCGTGGACATCGGCGTCGAAGAGTTTTGCAAATATTGCAAGAAGTGCGCGCGCACCTGCCCTTCGCACAGCATTCCGTTCGGCGGAAAAACGGTCGTCAACGGCGTCGAAAAATACGCCATCAACGTCGAGAGCTGCTACAAGTACAAGCTGGCCGGCCGAGGCGAGTGGACCAACTGCGTCGTGTGCGTTTCATCGTGCTGCTACAACAAAGCCGACACTTGGTATCATGATTTGGCGATGTGGTCGGTTAAGAAGACTCCGCCAAAGCTGCGGGTTCTGGTCGTTAAGCCATTGCTCTGGATCGACGACCTGATTTGGGGCAAGCGGCCTTGGATGCACATGAAATGGCTGGGCTACGATAACGCTCCCGAGCCGAAGTACTGCAACATTCCGGGCTGCACCGCGAAACACGCAAACCTGCAGCACAAGAAGCTGCACGTCGGATAGGCGCCGGATCATGGCGAATGAATGCGATAATTTGTCGACTGATGGAGTGCTGAGCCCATGACCTACGTGATCACCCAACCTTGTATCGGCGTCAAAGACGGTACCTGCATCGATGTCTGCCCGATGGACTGCATTCACGGCACCGACCAGGACAACATGCTTTTCATCGACCCGGAGGAATGCATCGACTGCGGCGGCTGCGTGCCGGCCTGCCCGGTAGACGCAATTTTCCCCGAGAACGAAGTGCCGGAAAAGTGGCGGGACTACACCAGGATCAACGCCGACTACTTCAAGGACAAGCGCTGACGGATTGATGAAACGGCGGGCTGAACGGGCGGCATTTAGCTAATGATTGTTTATTAGGCGATGGTAGCAAGCAAGTGCAGGCTTGATGCCCTTACGCTATAAAGAGCCAAGTGAAGCAAGCCCTACAACCCATACGGAACGAGTACATGCGCATGATGAATAGCCTGTGAAAGATCACTTCATGAATTCTTTCTGAAAATAATCCACCCAGTCATTGCCCTTGTCGTAGAGAATCTCCGGGCTTAGGTAGTTCGCTTTTTTGAATCGGCCACCACCTGGTTTCAAGTCCGCTTGCAGCGCCGGAATTTCAGGATGGGCCGGTAGATAGTTTGACTGTTGAAATACACGCTGCCCTTTTTTTGACAGCACAAAGTCGAGAAACAACATCGACGCATGCGGATGGGGCGCGTTCTTAGCTAGACCGATCGAATTGTTGGTCGCGGTCACCGGCTCCAGCGGTTGCCACTCGACCGGCGCGCCGGCCATCTTGCTGATATAGGCATGGTGATTAAAGATCTGGATCGCCATTGGATATTCGCCGGCGATGACTAAATCAAGAATCTGCCGCGCGCTGGCGGTGCTCTTAGCGATGTTTTGCTGCTTCAGTTTTTGGATGTAGACCTTGCCCGCTTCCTGGCCCATCGTAATAAAAATATTGCCGATGAACTGGGGCGCGCCGGAGCCGCGGCTGGTCGACCACATCGTCTGGCCCTTCCAGCGCGGATTCAGCAGATCCTCGTAGGTTTTCGGCAGCTCGCTCGCTTTAACGCTCCGCGTGTTGTAGCCGAGCGTCATGAAATAGACGTTGGTGCTGCCCCAAAAACCTTTGGCATCTTTCAACTCAGGCGGATACTCGGTGAGATGAGGCGAATAGAATCGCTGCATATATCCGGCTCGCTGCACCATCGTTGCGGCGGCGCTGCCGCTGATGACGTCGACTTCATATCTCTTGGCCTGATATTCGGCTAAAACTTTTTGCGCGATGCGCTCGGAGTTGCCGCGAAAAAATTCCACTTGCAGAAAGGGATATTCCTTTTCAAAGGCGTCTTTTACGGGCCGCACGACTTGGTCGACGATCAATCCGGTATAGAAACTGACTTTACCTTCTTTCTTGGCCCCTTCGACCAGAACCTTTTCACGGTTGCTCGATTTCAGCAGAGCGACATCCTCGACGCTCGCAGCGAATACAACCTCGTTTTTTAATGGAATCAGCCACAGAGCGTTTTCGAGAAGAAGAAAGGCTAACAAACCCAACGATAGCTGCTTTTGCGTCGCCATCTTTTTGTCCCCTCTTTGCCTAAGGTACCATCGTGCCGTTCTGTATTCGGCACCCATAGATCTTGGCTGCGCACTGACAGACAATTTGATTCTAAACAGCGCGGAACGATAGTCTTCTCTGATAGCTGCTAAAAGTCTTACTCTGAATTACAGCGCGCGCCAGTGGCCGTCCACTGTGATCTCGCAGGCTCGATCTCCCAACTTTGCGAGATTCATCCGCTTCGCGCTTCTTTCGAGACCAAGGCGCACTTTGAGAAAATTGACAGAGTCCATGAAGGCTCGGTCATCAAAATGATCCGCCAACGTCGAATGCCCCTGTGACTCGCCATCGATCTCAATCATTGCGACGCGTAATTGGAATATTTCCCGTAGAGTTTTCATTCGCTCCTTCGGACATAAGTGGTCGGTCTGATAACGCAAAGCAAGCAGCGGAGTCTTAACTTTCTTGGCCCTATTGATGTCGTCTTCGCTGAGCCCTAGTGCTTCCTTTTGTTTACCGATCGGCCGCATGAGAAGCACATTAAGAGGCAAGGTCGGTTGGCATAGCACCGCGGCTTCGACGCCGTCGCCCAAAAGCGCCAGCGGGAACGCGCCCGTCAAACACATGCCGATGACCGCGACCGGGCGTCGAGTCCGGTCAACGATCCGTCCACAGACTTCGCGTAGCTTCCCTATGATAGGACTGCTCGTAGAGAGCGCGGAGCACTGGAATTCGGATTGCGCGCAAGATTGGAAATAACCGACCAAGAAACGCTCTTGTTCTGGTTCGCCGAACAAAAGGGGCAGATAAACCGCGAACCCTTCCCCAGAGAGGCACCTTGCGAGCGCAAGGTTACTTGGCGACATACCCGGCAATTCGTGGAGCAAGACGATCGCCGGTCCCGATCCATTTTTGCAGCGATACACCGGCAACGGCCCGAGATCATTTACCGGTTCGAAGTCGGCCAACGTCGTTGGACAACGCAGTAAACTCCGTCCTTGAGCGGCGCAGCCGCCCACCGAACTCAACGTCGCGCCAAGCGCCATCCGCAGAAAATGTCGCCGCCCATAAAGCAAGTACTCTTCCTCATCGCAAGGATTCGCTGCTGTTTCAAGCAAACGTCTTTACCTAAGAACCGAGCGTAATCGTATTCGATCGTTGAAACGGTGAGAAGATATCCTCCTCGAACGAATACTGGAACCGCTGCGCCGCGCCGTCTAGGTCGGTTTCCAGTTTGATGTCAGTCGATAAATCTCCGCTTCACGGAAAAGACAAAGCAGCTCGCGGTCGACCAAGCCTTGCTTGGCCTCATCGAAGAGAATGTCGAGAGCCTGGTCCGATGGCACCGCCTTTTTGTACGGTCGGTCGGTCGCCGACAGGGCGTCATAAATATCCGAGATCGTCATCATCTTAGACTGGAAGGGAATTTCCGAGGCGGGCAAATTGTATGGATACCCTGTGCCGTTGAGCTTCTCGTGATGGGCCGAAGCGATCGCCGGGATGTTCTTGATCTCCCGGGTCCACGGGATCTGACGTAAAAAGCTCAGCGTGTGATTGACGTGGGATTCGATTTGCCGTCGCTCTCTCTCGTCAAGATTGCCCCGAGAAATGGACAGGAACTTTACTTCCTGCGGCGTGAGCAGAGGGCGGCGCTGACCCAGGGAATCAAAAAACTGCCGCGCGGCAAACTCGCTCAGGCGCTCGAAGTTACCCTCGCGCAAAATCGTCGGTTCATTGCATCTCACGACGAAATCGAGGAACTCGTCAAGCTCGCGGAGCTGTTCTTCGAGGTCTCGTTGAAACTCCGCTTGGCGCGCCAGAAACTGTTCCCTTCCTTTCTCTAGGAGGTAGGCGAGCTTCCGTTCGCTCTGTTCGTGCTCGATAACTTTGCGCGCGTAAGCGAAGCGTTGCTTCACAAGGTCGAGCTGCATGGGATAGAGCTTTTTTGCTTTGACTAAAACCTCTTCGCGCACGCCGACTTTACCGAAGTCGTGCAGCAGCGACGCGTAGCGTATCTCCTTCATTTCCGCGCGGCTGAAACGTATGTTACGAAAATGAGAAGAATCGTCGCGATCCACCACTTCCGCCAATCCGACCGTTAAGTCCGCGACGCGGAAGGAATGACCGTAGGTCGCCGGATCGCGCGCCTCGATGGCGCTGACCGAAGCTCGAACGAAACCTTCGAATAGCGTCTCGATACTTTCGTAGAGCCGGATGTTCTCCAGCGCCACTGCGGCCTGGCTCGCCAAAGACCTTAACAATGGGCGGCACTCTTGGGGAAAAGGGATAACAACTTCGTCGACCGTTCGGTGATTGACCCGCAGATCGGTAGCGCGCTTGCAGTTAATGAGCTGCACGACACCGATGATTTCGCTCTGCGGATTTTTCATCGCCACGACCAGCATCGACTTAGAACGATAGCCGCTTTCCTCGTCAAACTTGCGATTGAAATCAAATGGAAATAACGACGGAATCTGATAGACATCCGCCAGATGCACCTCGTCTCCGGTTAGGGCCACATAGCCCGCGATGCTCGAGCTATCCATGGGTAACACCAACTCGGTGAAGGAAAATTTGACGCTGTCATTTTGCGTGATTTTAAAGCGGAGCCGCCGTGATCCCTGGTCATTTTCTTCGACTAGGTAAAGCGAACCTGCATCGCTGTGAGTAATCTCGCGGCTCTTCTGCAGTATCAAATTCAGCAAAGAGTCCCGATCCCGCTGGGTTGAAAGCGCAATGCCGGCTTCGTTCAGTTGATCAATTTCGCTTCGGGCGCGGTGAAGCTCGACTTCGAGCGTTGCCTGATGGCGTGCTAATGAGAGACTCTCGAATGCCGCGTCGACAATTCGATGAAGTGACTCGACTTGCACGGAATCGGTTAGAAAACTGAAAACCGACACGCCGCTCGCCTCGACAGGCAAGCTTTGCTTTGAATCTAAGAGGTAGATGAGCCGAGCCTGATTGGTCTCGATAGCCTTGCGCAGTTCGTCGGAAAAGACCGCTGGACCATCGCCGATAACGACAGCGGTAGCAAATGTTTCTTTGCCAATCTTTTCCGGCAACGGTGTTATCACCCAGCCGGAGTTTTCTCTTTTCAGCAGCCGAGCTCCCTTTGGGCTTGTGTAATAAATCCGCTGTAGATCTGCGTCCGCCGAAAATGGCGTGCCTTCGGATTCCTTGGCGTTGGAAGTCTTAATCACAAAACCTCGATCCAGTCCGCGACGGCCAGCGACACGATTCTTTCGCAGCGCTGGCCCGATGAAGCTGCACGCGGTGCCGGAAAAAACCTATCCGAAATCTAGCCACCACGTCAACTTCGCGCAATGGCGTCAGGCTTTGGCGGGAATTCCACGACGGGAGTGTCACCTTTCGTCCGTTATGATTACAGGAATTTGCCGCAAGTCACCAGCGAATCTTTGGTGCGAGCGCGGCATAATTCCTGCACGTTAGCGAGCCGATCAATCATTCTTACGGTTCGGCAAACATGGAGCTGTAATCATGAATTCTAAGAAATTTGTCATGCATTTCCATCTAATTTTGGCCCTTCTGATTTCCTTTCCTCTAACTGCCAACGCGCAGAATATCGCCGTGACGATTGGCATCGACGCCAACGCCAACCGTCATGTGATCAATCCGAACATTTACGGCGTGGCACACGCGACGACAGCGCAATTGAGTGACTTGAATAGCCCGCTTAACCGTAATGGCGGCAACAACACGACGCGCTACAATTGGCAACTGAACGCCGACAACCGGGCCAACGATTGGTATTTTGAAAGTATACCAGAGCCAAGCTCGGTTGCGGGCGAGCGCGGTGATACTTTCATTGCAAATTCCAAAGCGGCGAACGCTCAAGCCATGCTCACCATTCCGATGATCGATTGGGTCGCCAAACTTGGCGCCAACCGGAGCAAGCTCGCCAGTTTTTCCATCGCCAAATATGGCGCCCAGACCGGCAACGACTGGCAATGGTTTCCCGACGCCGGCAATGGCATTCGCACCAATGGCCAGTATGTTTCCGGCAACGATCCGAACGACTCCAATGTACCCTCGAATTCGACTTTTCAACAAGGATGGATGCAACACCTGGTCAGCCGCTGGGGCGCCAACGCGAGTGGCGGCTTACGTTACTACATTCTCGACAATGAACCGAGCATTTGGCATTCGACCCATCGCGATGTTCATTCCACTGGCGCGACGATGGATGAAATCAAGAACAAGATCATCGACTACGCCGGCAAGATCAAATCCGTTGATCCGTCGGCGCTCGTCGTTGGTCCCGAAGAGTGGGGTTGGAGCGGTTACATTCTGAGCGGCTACGATCAGCAGTATGGCAGCGTGCATGGTTGGAGCTTCATGCCGGACCGAAGCAACCACGGCGGCTGGGATTATTTGCCGTGGCTCCTCGATCAACTGCGTCAAAACAACGCGACAACCGGCAAACGGGTCCTCGATATTTTTACCGTGCATTATTATCCGCAGGGCGGCGAATTCAGCAATGACGTTTCGACTTCGATGCAGCTCCGCCGCAATCACTCGACTCGCTCACTGTGGGATCCAAACTACGTCGATGAGTCCTGGATCAACGATCGCGTTCAGTTGGTGCCGCGTTTAAAAAGCTGGGTAAACACGTATTACCCCGGCACGCTGACGGGCCTTACGGAATACAACTGGGGTGCGGAAACCCATATCAACGGCGCTACCGCGCAGGCCGATATATTGGGAATCTTTGGCCGCGAAGGGTTAGACATAGCCGCTCGCTGGACGACGCCGGATGCAAGCTCGCCAACGTACAAAGCAATAAAAATGTATCGCAACTACGACGGCAACAAGTCTATTTTCGGCGATATCAGCGTCTCAGCGACGGGACCGAATCCGGATAACCTTTCCGTCTTCGCCGCCGAACGCTCGGTCGACGCTGCGCTGACGATCATGGTCATTAGCAAGTATCTCTCAGGCAACACGCCTGCAACCGTCAATCTCGCCAACTTCCCACATAACGGCACGGCTCAGGTCTGGCAGCTTAGCGCGACTAATGCCATTAACCGCCTCGCGGATTTGAGCTTTGCGAGCAATAGTTTCACGGCCACACTGCCGCCGCAAAGTATCACGCTTTTCGTTCTTCCCATGGCCACTGGCAACCAAGCACCAATTGCCGTGATGGCGGCCGCGCCCACTTCCGGCCTAGCGCCTTTGGCCGTTGCTTTCGATGGCAGCAGTTCGTCGGATGCTGACGGCACAATCGTTTCCTTTGCGTGGAACTTCGGCGATGGGACTACGGGCTTCGGTATGACCGCCAGCCATACTTACCCAACGGCAGGAACCTACACTGCTCGGCTCACGGTTACTGACAACCAAACTGCTAGCAGCTCGACAACCACGACAATTCAAGTAAACCCCAATACAACAACTATCCCGGTCGCGCCGAGTAATCTTGTTGCTACCGCGGTATCGAAAACGCAGATCGATCTCGCCTGGACTGACAATACAACCAACGAAGACGGCTTCAAAATCGAGCGCTGCTCCGGCGCCAGTTGCGCCAACTTCAGTCAGATCGCAACCGTTGCCGCAAACGTCAGGAATTATTCCAACTCAGGCCTCAAACGAAACACCACCTATCGCTATCGTGTTCGTGCCTTCAACACCTCGGGAAACTCAGCCTACTCGAACATTGCAAGCGTCAAGACAACGCGCTGAGAACGAAGGCGAAAAGAGTTGTTCTTGAGAGCAAATATGGAAGCAAGCAGCACATTACGTCCACGAATGTGAATTGTTTCCCTCCAGCGCATCTACGGCAGCGTTCGTGAATCAGCCGCTGAAACCAAAACTTGTCGACCCAATGATCAATCAATGTTCCGAATCTCATCACTGAGACTAACAAAGGTGAGACACGAGATGCCAAGGATAATATCGCGATGCCAACAATAGACTGCTTTTCATTGGCACAGGGCGTGCTCAGGGGTTTACCTATTTCTAACTTATTGAGGAGTTGTCGAAGGCCCGCGGGAGACTTTGACTCGCGGCCCACCACGATGGTAGATGAGGAGAGCTTTTATGCAGCAATCGAAGATTACCTGGAGGCGGTTCCTAGTTCTGGCGGGCGCCGCCATATTCGTCTTAATAGGCTCGATAGCAGATGCGCAGACACGCCCGCAGCTGTTTCGCCAGCGCCCCGCCTGGACGCCGCCCAGTCGCCATGGAGTGGAGGCGCTTGCTGGGGATGTCGATGAATCACTTCTTTCAAGCGGTCCAGCTGGGATAACACTTGCCGTTCCCGGCAAACCGGACCTTCAGATCGAAAGAGAGACCCACGAACGGCGCGGCGCCAGAAGCGTGGTCTGGCGCGGTCGCGGCCAATCCGATAGTAGCAAGGTCACGCTTACTCTCCACGAAGGACTGCTATTCGGGCGCATTGAGAGCGGCAGTGATACATTTGCCGTCCGTCCAGGAGCAAATGGCCGCACCATAGTTGAAAAACTCGATTCTGACAGTTTTGCGCCGGAGTGGGGGCACGACGCGGCGACTCACGGTCATGAAAAAGTACCCGCGGTGACCGGCGGAGACATGATGCAACAAGGCTCCTCTACCGCTCCAGCGACGCCGGCCGCCGATGGCACCGTACAGATCGTTTTAATGTCGGTTTATACCCCGCAGGCCCGTACCGTAGCCGGCGGCACCACCCAGATTGAAGGCCAAATTCAAGCGGCCATTGACCAGGCAAACACCGCCTTTATCAACAGCAATATGATCGCGCGCTTTTTTCTGGCTCACACCGAGGAAGTCGCTCATAACGATGCCGGAAATATCGAGACAGATTTGAATTGGGTGACGTCCAATTCTACGGTCGCCTCGCTACGCAACACGTACTCGGCCGATATGGTCTCCCTGATCGTCGCCAATGGTGGGGCGTATTGCGGCATCGGTTGGGTACAGAGACACCCGGGATCAGGCTTTGCCAATTATGCGTTTCAGGTCACAGCGCTCGGTTGTCTCGCCAATAGCACCTTGGCCCATGAGCATGGTCATAATATGGGCATGGAGCATGACCCGGCGAGTGCCGGGATTGCTCCCTTAGGCGCATCGTATCCCTGGTCATTCGGTCATTACGTAAACGGTGAGTTTCGCACGATCATGTCTTACAATGTTTGTACGATTAGCTGCCCGCGCGTCCTGCACTTCTCAAATCCGGACGTGCTCTACAACGGCGTCGCGACCGGAATTCAAGACCAACGGGATAACGCCCACACTGGAGATCTGACGGCGCCGATTGTCGCCAATTTCCGCTTGGGCGGCGGTGGCGACAGTAATAATCCGCCGACATTCAACGGCGACCCAATCGTTAAACCCAACGGCAACGAAGGTCAGTCCTATGCTGCAAGTATTGCCAGCGATGCCAGCGATCCGGACTCGGACCCTCTGACATTCGCGAAAACGGGTGGTCCCGCATGGCTTTCGGTCGCATCGGATGGCGCATTGATCGGCACTCCCGCCGCCGCAGACGTTGGCGTTAATACCTTCACCGTCAGCGTGTCGGACGGTCGAGGGGGATCGGCTGCGGCAACGCTACAAATCAACGTCGCTGGACAACCAGCAGCGCCGTCCGATCTCGTCGGTACTCCGGTCGGTTTGAAACGAATCGATCTGAGTTGGACGGATAACTCGACCAATGAAAGCAGTTTCAAAATCGAGCGATCCAACAACGGCACAAAATTTTCCCAGATTGCAATACTTCAGGCGGGAACAACTACGTTCGCAAACACGGGCCTGCGCCGTGGAAAAACCTATCTCTATCGCGTCCGCGCATACAACAGCATCGGTAACTCGCCTTACTCGAACACAATCAGCGTTAGAGCCAATTAGACCGGCGCGACTTCGAGATCGGAGGCAAATCAGACTGGCCCGGCGTAACCCGCCGGGCCAGTTTTATTTTTGACAAGTAGTCGCAACAATTATTGAAATCGAATCGATGTAATCGATCTATACGTATGCAGAAAACAACCCACCCTCGGCTTAATACCCAGTGTTTTCTTACCAGAATCATAACATGTAAGATTCATCCGGCCGTGACCGTTCCCCCTGTGATAAAGAAATTCGAACCCACGGCCTTCCCCCGTAAATGACACGAGTGAGAATTTTCTTTCCGCTTTTTTTCCTGTGCGTCACGGCAATTCACGCTGCCGAGCTGCGTAACATAAGTCTAGGGTTGGTTTCGCCCAACCTGAGCACGCAACTGCCGATCGTGGTTGCGCAGCAAACGGGTTTTTCAAAGATGAAGGTCTAAATGTCCACAGCGTCACCATCGCGAGCGGCGGAACGTTGATGGTGGCGATCCTCACCAGCGGCCACGCCGACCTCGTCGTCTCAGGGGTTGCGGCAATTATACGCGCCATCGATCGCGGCGCGCCCTTCACCGCGGTTTCGGGTTTTCAAAACAGAATCGATTTTGCCCTGATCGGTGCAAAAGGAATAAGACGCCTCGAAGCAAAACCGTCGGCGTCATGAGCGTTGGAATTTCTCGGAGTTCGCAGTTCTCGAGTCTTTAAAACGCCGCGGTCAACTTACCCTCGGCATCGGGCCGGTATAGATAACTATTGAGCTTCGTGCCGTCGGAAAGCGGAGTCACGAAATCCCGCTCTTCACGCACGCGGTATTGGCGCTCCGAAGTTTTCCATTTCTGTGTCAGCATGGGCTTCGATATATCGAACAACCGACT
This sequence comes from Deltaproteobacteria bacterium, assembly GCA_005879255.1. Next base: position 39,535 of record VBKY01000185.1, on the reverse strand, counting down.
CGGCTGTCAATTTTGCAGGTCGCCTTATTCCCCGTAATATCCGTTAACAGCGGCGTCAGTTTGGATGGACATTTTGTTTTGCGTGGCGTATGGGAGTTGAGACTGCTGAAGCGCACGGAAAGACAGAATGGACATCGATCAACTCAAGCAAGACATCGTAACCGCAAGCCACGTTTTGCACCAACAGGGCATCGCCGCTGCTTTCGGCCACGTGAGCGCGCGCATCCCCGGAACCGATACGTTCGTTTTTCCTCCGAGGATGAGTCCGGCGCTGGTGCGTAAAGATAATCTGCTCGTACTCAACGTCGAAGGCGACCAACTGTCCGGCAATGGACGACCGAATACCGAATTCTGGATTCATGCGCGCATTTATAAGGCTCGGCCCGATGTGCAGTCGGTTTGCCACGTCCATCCTCCCAACTGTGTCATACTAGGTTCGCTCGGCGAAACGATTCGCCCGCTCCATGCTTCGGGAGCGATTTTCAAAAACAACGTCCAGGTGTTTGACCCCATTACCCTGATACGCACGCGTGAGCTCGGCGATCAGGTCGCGCAAACTTTAGGTGCGCACGGCGCCATGCTACTGCGCGGCCATGGCGTCAATGTCGCCGACAAAGATGTCCGTCGAGTATGCGTGATGACTCTATGGATGGAAGAGGCAGCAAATTACCAACTCCGCGCCATGTCCGCCGGCAAGCCGCGCTATTTTACTCCTGAAGAACTGGAGCATATGTATAGCCAAGTCTCTCCGGAAGAAGTCTCGAATCGAGCATGGGATTATTTCAGCAGCCTAATCGAAACGTAAAATATCAGGAGGCACAAAAACCATGAATCACTCAGCACTCCGCCAAGCCGTTATCGATAGCGCGAACTTGCTCGTGCGGGTCGGCGCGATTTCGATGAGCCACCACGGTAACTTTAGCGTGCGGGTGCCGAACACGGATACGATTCTGCTGACCGCGACGAGCTCCTTCGACAATCTAAACCCGGAGAACCTGGCGCTTCTCGATCTCGAAGGAAAGCTCGTCGAAGGCGAGATCAATCCGACCAATGCCGAGATCGTGCACATGCATGCGATCGTGTACAAGGAGCGGCCCGAGACCGGCGCGGTGGTGCATACCCATTCCACTTATGCGACCAGTTTCGCATTGGCGAGCCGGTCGCTCGGATGTTCCTACGAAGCCCTGGTGCGCTCAGACATGACCGACGGCATTCCGCTCGCTAAGTATGGGCCGCGTGGCTCCGCCGAGTCAGTTGCGAATATCGCCAAGGCTCTTCACGTCACGAAAAATACCAAAGCGGTGCTATTGGAAAACCACGGTGTGCTGGCGTTTGGCGCGGATCCCGCGGCGGCAGCCCGGGCAAATCTTATCGTCGAAGAAGCGGCACAAATGGCGATCCTCGCCGAAGTGCTCGGCGGCGCGAAAAACATTCCGCCCGAGCTACTCAAAGCGACGGTGGGGCGTAGAGACGAATTCGCTCGGGCCGGGACTCAGAAGGCGCGATGATTTGGTTCAACGCAGATTGAGGGCGACCGGCCGGTCGCCCCTACAAAGAAGCAAAGATCACTAACCAGAAAGGAAAAAGAGAAAATGGAACTAACAGCAGGAGACAAACGCAAATCTTTGCGTACAATGCTCAATGAGCCGGTGTGCCATATCGCGCCGAGCTGTAATGATGGAATTCAAGCTCGACTGGTCGAGTGGCTAGGATTTCCCCTTGTCCACATTTCCGGCAGCGGCCAACATCGCGCTCTCGGTTTCGCCGACGCCGGGTTACTCACGCTTACGGAGATGATCAACCGCGCGCGCGAGATCGCCGATGCGGTGAATATCCCGATCGTCAGCGATGCCGAGACCGGGTATGGAAATGCGGTGAACGTTGTGCGCGCCGTGCGAGAATTCGAGCGCTCCGGCGTTGCGGCAATTCACATCGAAGACCAGATGACGCCCAAGCGCGCCGGCCACGAAGGCTTCGACGTTGGATTGATCTCTAAGGCCGAATTCGTCGCCAAGATCAAAGCTGCCGTCGACACTCGCCGCGACGAGAATCTGCTAATCATTGCGCGTTCCGAGGCGAAAGATTCCTTGCAGGAACGCCTGGACCGCACGCAAGCATGCATCGAAGCCGGCGCCGACGCTGCCTGGGCGAGCGCGCGCACCGAGGAAGAAGTTAAAGCGTACGCCAAACTCGGCAAGCCGTTGGTCGGAGTGCCACCGCGCCAGCAGATGCCGCTCCAACGCTGGGGCGAGCTTGGCGGCAGGGTCGGCTGTATTCCGACGGTTTTACAGGTGGCGGCGCTGCACGGCATGCGCCAGTGTTTGGAAGAATTAAAAACCAACGGCACCGAAGCGCGCTATTTCAAAGAAACCCCCGGCATCGAAGACACGCGCAAATGGTATGCGGGCATGGGCAACAAAGAACTCAAAGAGTTGGAGGCCAAGTACGGCTATTGATGCCAAGCGAATCGCGCTGAAGGCGTGCCCATGAAGTTCGCCCACTTTTCTCACGTCTGGAACAAACCGGGAATGACCGCCGCGGGACGTTACGAACAGCTCTGGCGTGAGCTGGCGCTCGCTGACGAATCGGGTTTCAATTTCGGCTTTTGTGTCGAACATCACTTCAATCCCAACGAAAGCTGGATGCCGTCGCCGTCGATCTATTGCGCGGCGGCATTAGCGCACACGCGCCGACTGCGCATCGGCACGATGGGCAATATCGCGCCGCTCTACGATCCCCTGCGCATCGCTGAGGACGCCGCGGTGCTTGACAATGTTGCCAACGGCCGGTTCGAACTCGGCTTGGTTTCGGGCATCGTCCCGGATTTTTTCGGACCCTACCGCGCCGACTTTCAGAGTCGCCGGGCATTCACCCATGAAGCGCTGATGTTCGTCAAGCAAGCGCTTTCGACCAACGGTGCGTTCAGTTTCACAGGCGAATTCCATCAGTATCAAAACGTCACGCTGGGGGTACACCCGCTGCAAAAACCCCATCCGCCGATTTGGATTCACTCGCGCGACGCCGACACCCTGGCGCTGCTCGCGCGTGAAGGGGTTCATACGGGGTATCTTTTCTTGGTGCCGCGCGACGAGGTCGCGCCACGTTATCGCGAATATTTACGCTTGTGGCGCGACGCCGGCCACACCGGCAAGCCCAACATCGGCTATTGGATTTTGGTTTATGTCGATGAGACCGACGCCAAAGCCGTGGCGAAAGCTAAACCCTATTTCGAATACTGTTTCACTAACGTCTTCGGCACCCGGGCGGAGGGAGGCATCGGCTACCAGAGGCTTGCCGAGAACCACGAGAAACGAGGCAATCCCCGCGGCGCCGAGATCGCGCGCCACTCGATCGACGTCGAATATTTGCGCGAACGCAACTTAGCCTTTGTCGGCTCGTCGCAGACCGTCATCGAGCAAATCAAGGCAGCTGCCAGCGAAGGAGTCTTCAACACCGTCATGGGCGAGTACAACATCGGCGCGATCGCCGAGGAAGACTTGATGCGCTCGATCAAACTCTTTGGGACACAAGTTATTCCAGCCTTGCGCGACTTCGAACCGTACTAGCGAAACTACCGAAAGACAATTTAACCGCAAAGAGCGCATAGTAGGATGGAAACTAGCCACTTTTCTCGCGTTCTTCAGAGAAAAGTTGCCCGTCCCTTTTCGGGATTGGAAAATTTGTGTGTGCCGCGAAAACTTTTAGACAGCTCAGGTTGACGATAGTCGCCCTCTGAGGGAACAGAACGATCTTAGCGGCACCGGTTCAGGCTCGATAGATTTCCGACTCGGGCGGGATCTCCATCAATTCGATGCTGTTGCCGTCGGGATCGGAAATAAACGCGATGCGCTGTTTGGCGCGGCCGATAAATTTTCTTTCCGGCTTTACGTTCATTTTCGCCAAGTGATTCAACGCCTGTTCCAAATTATCGATCACCAGGCAGAAATGGATGTAGCCGATCGGATCGGGCGGCGACGGCAAGATGTTTTTGCCGCCGGGGAAAAGCTCGACATATTGCCCCTTGGAAAATTCCAGAAACATCAGCTCCGGCCGGTCGCCGCTTGGCTCGACGCGATAAATCACTTTCGCGCCAAAGGCGTCGCCATACCAGCGAATGCTCTTCTCAACGTCGGCAACTTTAAAAGCTACATGGCCGAAACGAACTCCGTCGATGGACATAAGAATCTCCTTTGTGTTTCGCGGGATAATAGGATGATCGCAGCGGGACTTGCAATCCGTAGCGCGTCGATTGCCGTACCTTGGATCACAACCCACGACGCCGAAGCTATGCTAAGGAGCATTGACAGCATTTATCCCATGTACTAATTCCATGACTGATCGCCTCTAGCTCGCCCGGAGGAAAATCTATGGAAACTCAAGCATCGATTCGGTTCGATCACTTTGCCTATCCGGTGGACGATCTTGTCAAAGCGGAAGATTTCTACACCCGAGTGTTGGAAGTGCCGATCTACGAGCGGCGCGGGCTGCGCGTGATTGATGTGCGCGCGGGGACACTGCCGCGGACTTTCTTGAACGTTGCCGGCAGCCGCGTCGGCATCTTTCTCGGCAAAGAACCGTTGCCCGAAGACAAAGAACTCTACGGCGCACCCGTGGTCGGCATCGAAGTTACTCCCGATGGTTTTGCCCGTATCGTACGTAAACTCGAAGAGAATAAATCTGTTAAGTTTGACGGTCCGCGTTTGCGCAAACGACTGGGACCAAATGCAAAATCCATCTTGCTGCAAGATCCCTTCGGCAATCGCCTCGAACTAATTGAGAAAGGTCGCCCGGCTGTACAGGAAGACTCGGCGTATTTGGGTTTGAGCCAGTTGGAGTTGGAAGTGACCGATCTCGATCGGTCAGTCGACTTTTATAGCCGCGTGTTTGGTTTGAAACTGCTCGGCCGCGAAAAAGATGCCTTGGGACGCGAGACCGCCTGCCTGCAACTGCACAGCGGCCAGTGGCTCATCCTCCACAAAGTAAAATCATTGCATGAGCGGAGCAGTGCCAATTATCGCTTCGAGGGCCAGCATTACGCGTTTTTCACTCCGACTCCGGAAATGCTGCTTCACTTTCGCGAGGCGGTCGGCCGCGCAGGCGGCAAGGTCGATGCGCTGGAACAAACTCAAGTCCGCAGCGCAACGGCGCATGGACTCTATTTCACCGACTTCGACGGCAATCCGCTGCAACTTCAGGTCGAGGGCTCGGAATAGCTCTGTCGTTGCCGGCGCGCAAAATCTCCGGAGGTTGGAAAGATGACCTTGATCGTTTCCCTCGTCGCCGCGTTATCACTATCGTTGCTTGGCTCGCTTTTGAATGATGCGGCCGCCGCCGTCAAAGCCAATGAAAAGCTCGCCGCCCTCATTAAAGCCGCGCAAACCGAAGGCATGCTGAATCTGGTCTGGGGCGAAAACACCTTCCGAGGATTGCACGGCGTGCGCGAACTGGTTTCCGGCATGAACAAAGAATTCGGCACCAGCATCATCGCCAACTGGACGCCCGGTCCGAGCCAACCGCAAATGGCGGCAAAGATCGCTCAAGAATTCGCCGCCGGCGTGCCCTCGACGTCCGATGTTTATATCGGCGGTTCCGAAACCTACATCGCCACTTTGGCAACGCCACTGATGGTCCTCGACCAGTTTGATTGGGCTGCGACTTTCCCGCAGATCGATCCGGCCGCCGTATCGCTTAAAGGCGCGGCGCTGGAGATTAGCGGGCGCTTTCCGGGGATTGTTTACAATACCAAACTGATTTCCCAGAACGACGTGCCCAAGAGTCTGAAGGACTTATTAAATCCAAGGTTAAAAGGAAAAGTATCGACCCAGCCGTATATTTCTTATTTCGATATCTTATCGGGTCCAAAACTATGGGGTCCCGAAAGGACCGTGGACTACGTCCAAAAGCTATCCGCCCAGGTCGCCGGACTTATGCGGTGCGGCGAATACGAACGGGTCGTCAGCGGCGAGTTTCCGATCCATGCCCTCGCCTGCGGCGAGGGCGGCGTGCTGCCCTTTATGGAAAAAGGCGCACCGCTTCGCTATGTGATTCCCAGTGACGCCGCGATGGTGACCCATCGTTATTGCGCGGTGCCAAAGAACGGACGGGCAAAGAATGCCGCGAAACTTTTTTGCGCATTCTTAATGACAAAATCCGGCCAGGAATTTCAATGGAACGTCGACCGGCAGGACAGCGAGAAATTTCCCGGCACTAGATACAATCGCATACTTAAAGAACTCAACGCCGCTGGCGTCAAGCCGCTTGACGTGTCGGTCGATTACGTCATGAGCTTTCCGGTTTTGAAATACGCCAAGGAGCTGGAAAACATCATCAAGATCGTGGGCAACTGACCGACGACGGCGAGCGTGTGGTTGTCGCAACTTTTTCACCGCACGGCCCAGCGCAAGCGTGAATCGCCTTCCTAACCCCGCAGTAGCGTTCGCCGTATTTATCGGCTCCATCATCGGCGCGATGCTCCTGGTCGTGGCCTATCTGAGTTTCTATGAAGGCTTGCCGGGAATCCCGGGCGGCTTTCTGACCACGGCGCACTACGTTGAACTGGTTAAAGACCGTCTTGTCATTCGCGTGACGAGTAACACGCTCATCTACACGGTTACCGCGGTGTTCTTTTCTCTACTGTTTGGCGTCCTCATCGCCTGGTTGGTGGAACGGACGGAGATTCGCGGACGCAATCTTATTTACACCGGGATGACCGTCGGCTTGCTGATTCCAACTTTTTTCCCGGCAATGGGCTGGCTTTTCCTGCTCCATCCGCGCATCGGCTTTTTGAATATTTGGCTGAAACGATGGCTCTCTGAAAGCCTCGCGTTGAACATAGCAACTCCCGTCGGCATGGGCTGGGTGGAAGGAATCACTTTGGCGCCGGTCGTCTTCATCATGGTCGCGGCCAATCTGCGCATGGCCGACACGACGCTGGAAGAGGCGGCCAAAGTCTCCGGCGCCAGCGCGTGGCAGCTCTTTAACAGCGTCATTTTGCCGCTATCGACGCCGGCGACTCTGGCTGCGGCGTTCTATGTCGCCACGATTGCCGTTGCCTCGTTCGATGTTCCGGCAATCATCGGGTTATCGAATCGGGTTTACACTCTCGGGACGTTTATCTACGAGGATTTGGTGCCGCACCAGGGCTTCCCTCAATACGGCAGGCCCGCAGCCGTAAGCACCATACTCGTGACTCTGGGCGGCTTGCTTTCGATTTGGTACCTGCGTGAAATCGCACGAGCCAACCGTTATCGGCTGGTGACCGGCAAAGATTATCGGCCGCTGCGATATCCTTTGGGTCCGTGGATTTTATCGGCGGCGATCTTCGTCCTGTTTTACTTCCTCGTTGCGATCGCGATTCCTCTCGGCCTTCTGGTTTGGGTCGCGTTTCAGCCCTATGTGCAACCGCCGTCGGTCGAAGCGCTTTCACAGATGAGTCTATCGAACTTCACGAACGCGCCTTGGGATCTTTTCGGCAGAGCGCTGCGTAACAGCCTTACCCTGACAGTCGCTGTGCCGACATTGTCGATCCTGGTTTGCTTCATTTATTCCTGGGTGGTGTTAAGATCGAAAACCCGGCTGAAATATTTCCTCGACGCGCTTGTGTTCTTGCCCCATGCCGTGCCGTCGATCGTTTTTGGCGTCGCCGGTCTTTTGCTCTCGCTATTTTTCCTCCGGCAAATCATTCCGCTGTACGGCACGCTCGCCCTGCTCATGATGGTTCACATCATTCAACGCTTGAGCTTCGGTACGCGAGTCGCCAATTCGGCGATTATCGCCGTCAGCGAAGAACTGGAGGAAGCTGCCGAGGTTTGCGGCGCGCGCCGGCGCGATGTGGTCGCGCGAATTCTACTGCCATTGATTTCGCCGACGCTCATCAACGCCTTCTTTTGGATCGCGCTCCTAACGCTGAGAGAGTTGACGCTGGCAACGATTCTCTTCAGTCCAAGCAACATCACACTGTCGGTCGTCGTCTGGAGCCTTTGGAGCTCCGGTCAACACGGCCCTTCAGCCGCGATGAGTCTGATCATGATCGCGCTCATGTTGCCGGTCATGCTTCTATACTGGCATGTCGGCAACAGAGTCGGCGATGCGCTGACCGGGACGCGTGGGTAGGATTGGTATTCGCGATTGCCGATTTTCTATGTCGACAACTTCAGCGAGTAAAAGTCGATGCAGTTATCGCGCGGGATGAGCTTCTTCACCTCGTCCGAGAGATCTTTTCTAGCGCGGAAGTGGGGAATGTCCGTCGGCATCGATGGGCGCGCAATCGATCATAATTCTATCTTCCTATCACTTGCCCCACAGGGCCTTGTAGAATCCCTCGTTGACAAGCTCCTGGACAAGACTGTTGTCATAAAACTGTTCAGCGCTAAATTCCCTGGCCTGAGCGTTTTTCGCGGCTTCTTGGTCGAGCACCACCTGGACGCCCTCACGCTTCACCAACGGAATTTTCTCGGTGAAATCGTGCGCATATTTCAGGCTGCCGTCGAGCATGCCGGGGTCGTCGATCCTGGCATATTTTGTCAGAATCCGTTTTGCTTCATCGCGCTGCTGGAACATCGAATGGGTGGCGCGGCCGAAGGCGCGCAGGAATGCTTTCGCTTCGTTTCGATGCTCACGCAAGTAACGGCGCGACGTCGTCAGTCCGGCGATGACGAAATAGATGCCTTCGTCGGCTAGATTGGCGATCACTCTATTGCCTTTCTGCTGGGCGACGTGAGAGCTCGGCGACGACAGCGGCGCCGCGCTGATCGAGCCGTTGTTCAATGCCGCGGCCAATTCAGGCATGCCGCCAACCTGGACGATGTTCACGTCGCGGTTGGGCTGCAGCTTGTGTTTTTGTAGATACTCACGAATCGCGAAGTCGGAAGAGGAGCCTAAACGAGTAACGCCGATTTTCTTGCCTGTTAAGTCCTGAACATTTGCGATCTCCGGCCGGGTCATGATGTAAAACGCCGCGGCGTTCATCACGGCGCCCATGAGAACGAGATCGCCGCCCTGAAGTCCGCTGCTCACCACGCTGCCGCTGTTGACCGTCGAGATGGCGACTTCCCGCGCGAACATCGCCTGCGCCATCGTCGTCGAGCTTGCGATATAGACAAGCTGTACATCGAGTCCTTCTTTTTTGTACAGCCCCGCTTCCTTGCCGATCCAGAAGGGAAGAAATACCGATGTGACGGCGGAATAGCCGACCACGGTCGTCTGCGCGCCCGCTATGTTCGAAAATATGAGCCAAAGCAACGCCGTGAGCGTGACAATTTTCATGAGAGAAACTCCGCACGATGGACGGCTAATCGGCTCAGCCGCACGCGTTCGCTAATTTCTGACTTTCCTTACCTTTCGCCAAAAGAAATGTCCAGTTGAGATCGCGTTCCGTCTATTCGTGACGGGCGATCGTAGCGTCGCGAGCCACTTCCTTTGACTCATGGACCTTTATGGATTATGAGGGGGAGCAGTGTGTCGGCCGACTTGCTCGGAATCGCGCTTCGGATGCGAAAATTCATAAACCTGATCACCCGATGAGACAATGTTCGATACGATGAGGAGGGCAAACAAAGTGAAGCAGTCCACAATCTTGCGCCGATCGATGATCGGAACTGTGATTTTTTTTGTATTGGCGTCGGCGTCCGCGGCGTTCAGCCAAAGCAAAATTCTCGGCGAGGCGAAGGAGAAACAGCCAAGTTACGGCGAGTTGGAAAATTTCACCATCCTTTCTTACACCGATCTCGACGGCTGGGATCAAGCCGCTGAATTTCGTGTCAGCAAAGATGGCAAACACGCTTACATATCGAACTATCAAGGCTTCAGCATCGTCGATGTCAGCGATCCCGCCCGACCTAAAGTGATCTCCCAGGTCAAGAACGATCCCAGCGTGCAGAGCCAGTACATTGACGTCTTGGGAAACATACTAGTCATAAACCAGGACGGAGTTCGCGATGAGAAGATCAAAACCTGGGTGGGCGGTATTCGCCTTTACGATGTCAGCGATCCGGCAAAGCCGCGCGAAGTGGGTTTCTTCAAAACCGACGTTGCCCCCCGGCGCGGCGTCCATGGATTCTGGCTCCATGAAGATCCAAAACAAGGAAAATTCGCATTCATCGCAACAACAATGGAAGGTTATTACGACAACATTCTCATGATCATCGACATTAACGACCCCGCCAAACCAAAAGAGGTTGCCCGCTGGTGGTTTCCCGGACAGTGGACTGCCGGAGGAGAAAAGCCCGGGGAGAACTGGGTCGAACCCGACCGAGGACTGCGTGAAGGACTGCCGAAGATCTGGGTCGCTCTGCATGATGTCACCGTCTACAAAGACCGTGCCTACCTCGCCTACCGCGATCAGGGCGTAATCATTCTGGATATCAGCGATGTGCGCAAGCCGACCATGATCAGCCAAATCAAATGGTCGCCGCCTGAGGAAGGCAACACGCACAGTATCGGTATCGTTATTCCACCCCACGGCGGCAGACCCGACATCATCATCGCGGGCGACGAATTAGTCCGTCCCGAACATTGTCCTTTTGGTTACATGCACGTCATTGACGTGCGCAACGAGAAAAATCCGGTTCAGATTTCGACTTTCAGGCTCCCCTTGAACAGGTTTTGCCCTCCCGACCGGCCTGGCCGGCGCTTTGGTATTCACGATGTCGAACGAATGATAAAGGGGAATATCGTTTTCAGTGCCTGGGAGAATTCCGGCTTTTGGGCCGTTGACATTTCCGATCCGCATTCGCCCAAGGCCGTCGGCCATTTCGTCCCGCCGGTGTTTCGCCGGGTGAATTCGGATGCCGGCCACGCCGACGACGTGTTCGTTCACGACAACGGATTGGTGTTCGCTAGCTCGTCGGATCCCGGCGGCGGCTTTTGGATCATGCGTCATACTCCGGGCGTGAAAGGCACGGTCTCCTGGACAGCGGATAATAAAAATGTGACCGTGAAGTATGACAAACGGCAGGAGAATTAAACTAAAGCTCTATTTTGTTCTCCTCGCCTGGATCGGTGTCTTCTTACCTGCGATCGCGTTTGCCGGCCATGGCGTGGAAGACACCGTCGACAATCTCCCTGCGGAACAGGCCAAGCAGTTGCTCGACGCCGGCGAAAAATTGACTTTCATCGATTTGCGGCCGGCAAAAGACTTCCAGCAGAACCGCCTGCCGGGCGCACGTTCCATTCCGCTCGGCGAGTTGGCGAGTCGCTACAACGAGATTCCCAAGAACGGTCGAGTGGTTCTCTACTGCGACTGCAAGACTTACGATGTGGCCGATCGCGCGGTGTTTCTCGAGTACCGCGGCTATCGCAATATTTTCATCATGCCGGAAGGCTACGTGGGCTGGGTAAAACGCGGCTACCCGCTCGAAACCACCCGTCGCTGATGGTCAAGTCGTGCAGCGCAATCTTCACTGTGTTAATTCTACTTGCGCCGTCCACCCTCTCGGCCCATGGCTACCTCGTCAACTCGGTTCCCGCTCAGCGCGCCGTGCTCTACCGCGCACACCGGTGCCGGACGAGCACGCTCACTGGTAGGGGCGCGATTCATCGCGCCCTTTCATCCGTTAAAGTCAATCAGTTGCAGTCGCCTTGACGTTATTCCACCAGTGCAGCTATAAGCGAGCACTGGATAAGAATTCACGGCCGATCGTAAGCAAAGGGTAATGCTATCGGGAGGTCTTATATGCCTTCGACCGAACGTAAAATGAATCGCCGGGAGTTTTTGAAAACAGGCGCTGCCTTGAGCGTCGCTGGATTGACCACGGCAACACATCCGCGCCGAGCGTTTGCAGCTTCAAAAGATCGAGTCGTGGTTTTTCAAGGCGTCGGCTTGGATTCGCTGCATCCGTACGCTTACAGCGGCGGCGGGATCAGTGGCATCTGGCAGCATGTGATCGAGCCGTTGATTGAAATGGATTTCTCTAAAAATGAATACGTCGGCGTGTTGGCCGAGGCGTGGGAGTTTCAGGGAAGGAAATGGCTGTTTCGTCTTAGAAAGAATGTTCGCTTTCACGACGGATCGCCGTTCACATCGAAAGATGTGTTGTTCTCGCTGGACCGAATGGTTAGCGACCGAAAGAGCCTGCAAGCATCCAACTTCATCGAGGTCACGGGCGTCGAAGCACCGGACGATCACACGGTTGTTATATCAACCAAACAGCCCAACGCCGTCTTGCTCGAACGGTTGAACAACCGTTTTATCGTCAGCCAATCGACGGTCGAAAAGAACGGCAACCAACTCGATAACTACAAAATCGGCACCGGCCCGTACAAGCTCGCAAGCTGGCAGCGAGACGGCCATTTGGTGCTGGCGCGCAACGACGATTATTGGCGGGCGAAGCCGGAAATCAAAGAGGTATTGTTCAAAACGGTTAAAGAGGAATCAGCGCGCGTCGCCGGATTACTTGCGGGTCAAGCGGACGTGATCAGCAATCTCCCCATCGAAGAGATTCCGCGCGTTAGCAAGCATCCGCGCACGCGGGTTGAAAAAGTTCCGGGCTATCGCATGTATTTTTTGGCCATGAATGTCACGCACAAGCCGTTTGACAACAAGCTGGTACGCCAGGCTTTCAATTATTCCATCGACCCGAACGTCATTTTGAAACACATCTATGAAGGCAACGGTTACGTGCTTAACGGCCCATTGAGCTCGAACATGATCGGCCATGATCCGGCCATCAAACGCTATCCATTCGATCAAAAAAAGGCGCGCGAGCTGCTCGCCAAAGCCGGTCACCCCAACGGCTTGGAAGTGAAGCTTTATCTGGCGCCCGACCGCCATCTCAAAGGCAAAGAAGTGTGCCAGGTCATCGCGCACCAGCTCGGCGAGAGCGGCATTAAGGTTGAGCTTGTAGCGCAGGAGTACCCGATCTACTGGGGCAGAGACGGAGTCAACGGCGGCAAGCTGCCGTTCTACTACGCCGGCCGATCGGCTTACGATGCCGACACATTCTATGACCAATACTTCCACACGGGCGTCACCAAGCGCACCGGCTACAGCAATCCTGATCTCGACAAGCTCATAGAAGAAGAGCAACGCACCGGCGATCACAAAAAGCGCGTCGCCGTATTGCAGCAGGCGGGGCGAATTATCATGGAAGATGCGCCCGTCGTGCCGCTCTATACGCTTGCGGAAATTTATGGTGTGGCGAGAAACATCGTCTGGAAAGGCAACCCGAATAACGAAATCATCGTGGCCGATATGAAGATCAAGGGGTGATGGGAAATGGATTACTGGAGTGTTGGAGTAATGGAGTACTGGGGCATGATTCAACACTCCAGTACTCCAAGTCTTACCGACGGTTCAGCCATTCACCAAGGGCCCGCCCGAACGGGGCGGCATGAATGCCGCAAGAAGCGAAATCTCCACTAAACGCGCGCAAAGCCCAACCAGCAGCCTCAAAATACTTTGGTTCTCGCCCTGCTTGCGCCAGCTTCAGGAAAAAAAATGCAGCGGCGCCGTTTTGCTCGATCGCGGTGAGACGGAATTTGAGAAAGCCCAGCTCGCCCGTGCCTAGATCGAAGTAACCGCCCTCGGAATTTCTCAAGCGTGCGAGAATAAACTCCACCAATTCCCGCGCTCGCTCTAGATACACGGCCTCGCCACTCGCATGGTGGGTCTCTACGAGCGCCGCGCCCATCCATGCTTGATCGTTCAGCAGTCCTGACACGTGGGGCGTGCCATCATAATAATGGTACATGCCTTCCGCCGCGCTGCGGCTATGGCTCCAAAGAAACTCAACAACACTCAGCGCCCGCTTTTTGCAGTCGGCTCGCCCCAAGATCGCCGCGGCGTCCAAATAGGCGCTGATCGCCTGCGCGTTGGCGTCGGTGTAAACGCACTGATCGATGATGGTGAAAAACTCGTCGGCGGAAGTATCCGCGCTTGTTTCACGCCGAAGAAAATCCTCGCAGCCGAAAAAGGCGCCGCTGGACGGATCGAAGAGTTTGCGATCGAGGTAGTCGATGATTTCCTCGGCCATGCGCGCATACTCGCGACGCTGGGTGAAACGGAGCGCATGGAGGCAATTGGACAAGAGACCGGCCTGCTCACCCAAGAGCTTTTCGCGGTGCGGTTGTACCCAGTCTGCGCCCGAGGTGGTGCGAAAGTAGCCGCCGTCTTTGTCATCATAGATCGGGCTCTCTCGCATCCGGTCGAGCGTCAAGCGAACATGATCGAGATAAGCAGCGTCTTTTGTCGCCTCGTAGCGGCGTAACAGAAAATCGTTCGCTTCCGCATGGATGAATTTTTGTCCCTGCCCGTAGCCGCCGTGGAACCGATCGGCGAGCGCCATGATCCCATTTGTAATCTCCGTCAGAGCCGAAACACCGGCTGGTTCGCGCGCTGCCTGACGCGCCACGACGGCTTCACTGTCATCCGGCGCTTTCGCCACGCGGGTTTCAGTCTTCTTTTCTTGATAATCCATGTAAACATTCAGCAGCAGCTCCTTGAACTCATCGGCACCGAGATAATTGACTGCCGCGAGCAGCTCTCCCGAGGGCGTGAAGAAGGCGACGGTCGGCCAGCCGTTGAGATTATAGCGTGCATCAATGTCGGGCCGCATGGCGTTCTCGACACGTAGCGCGACGAAGTAGGCGTTGAGCAACGCCATGTTTTCCCGATCCGAGAAAGCTCCCTCGTCCATGCGCTGGCAGTAGCGACACCAGAACGCCGATAGGAAAAGCATCACGGGCTTGTCCTGCTCTTGCGCCCGGCGAAAAGCGTCTCTTTCCCATTCGAACCAGTGGACAAGATGGGCGAGATTGGGATTTGGCGAAAAGCGAAGCATGACTGGATCTGCCTCTTATTCCTGGAGAGGTATTTATCACCTGAGGCTTCGATAGGAAAACGGTGAGTGATTCAATAACGAACGCAGCTAATCTTTGTACCAAAATCACTGTCGATCACTTGTCTGATGTAGGGGCAGGCCCCTGTGCCTGCCCTCCGGAAGGGCAACCACGGAGGGTTGCCCCTACAACTTACGTTGACAAGATTCTCCGTCCGGGAATAAGATTTGGGTCAACGATTCGGTTCACTTTTCTGTAGCGCTTCAGGTGAGGACAAAGACCATGCAACTAACTTTGGCGCGTCATCCCGTCACCGACTTACGCTTCGACACACCAGCGCGCTTGGAAGGTTCAATTCTCCTGATCGATCGTGCCGAACTACGCCGGCTGGTTCTTGAAGACGAATCCATCGTCAGCGTCGACTTCGATATCGCGCGGCCCGGAGAGCGCTGCCGTGCCGGTCCAATCTTTGACGTGATTGAACCGAGAGCGAAAGCACCCGGTTGCGGCGCCGATTTTCCCGGCATACTGGGCGCACCGATTACCGCCGGCATCGGCACGACTCATGTCCTGACCGGCGCTGCGGTGTCGGTTCTGGCCGAGATTTCACCGGACCCGACTCGAAGCGCAACTGGGCGCGTTTTGGAAATGAGCGGCGCTCCGGTTGAGGCGAGCGAGTACTCTTCGCTGCAACACTTGATCGTGATCCCGCACACCAAACCAGGATTGCCGCGCCAAACATTGGAAAAAGCTTACCGCCTTGCCGGCATACGAGTCGCCGTCGAGGTTGCCCGCAGTGCCTGGAATCATCTCCCCACTAACCTCCAGACCTTTGAGCCGGTGGGTCCAGGGGAGAAAGGGCGCGACGGACGGGCGCGAGTCGCTTATGTTGGGCAGATTTTTTCACGGCAGCGCAAACCAGCGGTGGACGAGCCGATTCTCTATGGCGCTAACACTGACGGCATGCTACCGGTTATGCTGCACCCCGACGAGTGGCTCGACGGCGCTGTCGTGCCATCGCTGCATTCGTGGTTTGGCGGCACGGAAACTTATTTTTATCAAAATCATCCCATTATCCTGGAACTCTATCAGCGCCACCAGGCGCGTGAAATTAATTTCGTCGGCACAGTAGCCACGATCGCCGGCTCGGATAATTTCGACCGCGAGCGCCATTGTCGCGCCGCCGCCAATCTCGTCAAGTGGAACTTGAACGCGGACGGCGCGGTGTTATCCAAGTACGGTGGCGGATTGCCCCATGCCGACCTGGCGGAGACCGCACGCCTGCTCGAAGGCATGGGAATAAAAACTTCGGTTATGGTTTCCGACGTGTCGAGAGACCGCCGCGTCGAGTCGGCGTTGCTTTTCAACGTTCCGGAAGTCGACGCCATCGTCTACAACGGCGGCAACGGTAAGCAGTGGGAAGTGCCACGGGTCGATCGAATCATCGCAGCCACGCCTGAATTCACCGAATTGCTCGCCGGTCCGATGACGATCGACGCTTCCAACATCGTCGGCGTAACTAATCAACAAGGTGCGTCCAGAATGAGGGCAATGGTCTACTGAAGAGCACGAGCGGCAATGGATGTAGGGGCACGGCATGCCGTGCCCCTACTCACGCCTGTCGCCTCGCGCCTATCCGGAGGAGTTCGCTATGCGAATCGCCCATTATCTGAATCAGTTCTTTGGCGGCATCGGCGCCGAAGAGCACGCTGGCAAGGAACTGGAAGTCCGTGACGGCGCGGTCGGACCCGGCCGGTTGTTGGAATCGTTGCTGGGAAACGACGCCCGCATCGTCCTGACGTTGGTTTGCGGTGACAATTACGCCGTCGAACATCAAGACGAGGTTACGGCTTCCGTCGTGGAAAAGGTCCGTCACGCAAACGTGGACCTCTTCGTCGCCGGGCCATGCTTTGATGCAGGGCGCTACGGCATGGCGGCCGGCGCGCTCTGCCGCGCCGTTCAAGCCGAGCTTAGCATTTCTGTCGTGACCGCGATGAGCGAAGAGAATCCCGGTGTCGATCTTAACCGCGACGCGCTCTATATCATCGACTCGGGGACGAGCATCGCCAACATGCGCAATGTCCTGGACAAGATGGCAAGGCTCAGCCGGAAACTTGTCACCAAGGAACCGATCGGCCTGCCGCACGAAGAAGGATACTTGCGGCGCGGATGGTTGCGCGACCAGCTCGTGGAGAAAAAAGCCGCGACGCGGCTCGTCGACATGCTCTTGGCGAAGATGAACGGAGAACCATTCGAATCCGAGATGCCGCCGACCGCTTTCGCGCCGATTCCGATGCCTGCGGGCGTCAAAAACTTATCGAGAGCCAAACTGATGCTGATCACCGACGGCGGACTTGTCCCTAAAGGCAATCCAGATCGAATCGAAGGAACAGCAGCGACGCGTTGGGGGTCTTACAGCATCGAGGGACGCGATGATTTGCGCGCTGAAGACTACGAAGTTTCCCACGGCGGCTACGACACGCGGTTCGTCCAGGAAGATCCTGACCGGTTAGTGCCCCTCGATGCCCTGCGCGAGATGGAAAAAAACGGCGTCATCGGCAAACTTCATGACGAATTCATTTCCACCTGCGGCCGCTCCAACCCGCTGTCAAACACACGCCGTCTCGGCCGGGAGATGGCGGCAAAGATCAAACGGGACGGCGTCGACGCCGTCATCCTCACCTCGACGTGAGGAACGAGCACGCGCAGCGGCGCTGCGATCACAACAGAACTAGAGAAAGCGGGCATCCCAGTGGTGCAGATTACCTCCGCCCTGCCCATCGCCAAGATGGTGGGAGCCAACCGCGTGGTTTTAGGAACCGGAATCGTGCACGTGACGGGCGACGCCAAGTTACCGCCGGCCGATGAAAAGGAACTGCGGCGAAAGCTGGTGCAGAAGGCCCTCGATGCACTGCAGTCCAATGAAAGAGAATAACGCCTAGACGCAAGCGCCCCGCCGGCACCCAAACCTACGAATCAACTTGTTTTTGCTCTAACCGATCACTCAACAAGCTTGCGGGCGTCCAGATGAATGAACGTCGCACCGCGATCTTTGGCCCGCTCCACCATGTCTTCGGTGCCTCCGGGGCCGTCGCCGGTGGCGCCGTTCCATAATGCAATGAGACTTAGGTGGTCCTGCGAGATGAAAAGGGCGTTGTGGAGCATCCAGAGATTTGAGCGTTGCCAGATGTTGTAGTCCTTTTTTGTCCTGAGCCAGCGCGGCAGTCGGTCGGAGTAGGAAAGAATTTTCGGCTTCATTTTATCGTAGAGCCGATTGAAGCGCTCGACCCAATCCGGCCCGCCATCCGCCACCGAGACCTTGATATAATCGTTTTTCGGCAAGACCAGATACATTTGGCTCGGGATTTCGAGCGCCTCGCAAATTTCATGGAAAAGAATATCGCCGCCGCAAGCGCCTCCGGCAATGCCGAATACTGGCCCTTTCGCTTTCGCTTTTTCATTCCTTACGGCCTCGAAAATCATCGCGCGCGCGTGCTTCTCTTTGGCGGCCGGAAAACGAGGAGTTTTGCGATCGGGAGCATCGATGCGATGTCCAGTGAACAAAAGCACGTGGGTTGGCGCTTGTTGGGTTTGGGTCTGTTGAGTAACCGGCGCAATGTTGTCGAGACCGGCTTGAATATTCTCTTTTAGAATTCCGAGCCGTTGATAGAGCAACAGTTGTCGTCGCAAGGCGTCGCGCGCCTGCTCCGAAGCATCGGCGAGAGCCTTCCTGTACGCCTGTCCCACCCGATTGGGTCTACTGGAGGTCAAACAAATCAGATCGGCGGTGCTGATCTCGACCCAAATGTCGCTTCTATTGGTGCGCTGCAATGCAACCTGCTTCGACTCGATCGCTAACCTTACTCCAGCGGCGAGGTCACCGCGCAGCTCTTTCAGCTTCTGAAGTTTCTGGGCGGCGTCTTCCTTTGAATCGAAGCTATCCTCCCAGATCGTCGATTGAGCTTGCGCCAGCTCAGTCAGCATAGTCACCATCGCTAAAGCGTTGAGGCCTGAGTAGAAATGATTGCGGTCTTCAATGAAACCTTCACGGTAAAGCTCGAATGACTTTTCGAGATAGGGCGAAACCAAGGCGGACTTCTGCGCAGTCTCGACGTCCGCGGCCGTCGCCCAGCTCTGATGCCATTGAGTTTTCGCGTTGCGCGCCATCAAGGCGCGGACTTCTGCCCGGTCTCTCGCGAAGATTTCTTTGTTATGAAGGGCGCGCTCAACGGCTTGATCGGAGCTCAAGAGATCGCCCAACCGTTGAAAGATCGTCGCAAGCAGCGTGTTCGCTTCGACATCCATGTCGCCATAGTCCCGCACCGCCTGCCACGTTATCTTTGCGCCCGGCCAGTCTTTCAAGCGAAATTGGGCATGGCCGACGAGGCGAAGGCCAGCCACCCGCCAGACGAAGCCGTCCATCTCCGCCGCCAAAAGTTGTAGATCGCCGCAATTATTAGCGGCCTCTGCCCGTTCAATTTCCTCGCGAAAATCGAGCGGCACGACCAAGAGCTTGTTTGGATCCGAAGGCTCCAACTCCGGTAGCAGCTGGTAAACCGGACTATCGGCTTTTTGCGAATCTAATGTCGCATTTAGCGCATCGGCAAAGGACGCCACGCTGGCTGCCGGATCGTTGCCATCATAGGACAGATATCGGTCCGTTTTTAAATCGAATGGGACGTCGCTTTCTTTGGACTCATTTTCTTTGGATTTATCTCCCTTCGACTTGAGCAGGAAAGTGCGTTTGTCCCGGAATGCGTGGCGAATTCCCAGCTCATAAAAAACGTTGGCGTTGTGGATCGAAATATCTGCGATGACGAGATCGGCGATCAGCAATTGCTCGAACATGTCGGTGCGAATGTTGCCTTGCTGGATAAATTCGCCGGTCGTGCCGCCCGTCAAACCCGCTTGCCCCATGGCCGGACGAATGAGTTCTTTTTCAACTCGGTCGAAATCGATTCCATTCTTGGTGCCGAACGGACGCACAATAAATACATTCATCATGGGCTTGCCTTCACGTCGATTTAGAATTCCGCGACGTTACCCTGTTTCAAGTTTTTTTGTTTCAAGCCTCATCCCACAAGATCGAAGTTTGATGGAAAGTCTTCGGCGCGCACCTGCTGCTTTGCCGCCTTGGTGCCAATCTCTTGCAGCGTCTTCATGTTGCCGGGATCGTCCATCGCACTCAAGCCCTCGATCTTTTCGTCGTCGAACTCCATGCCGATCTGCGCCAAGGAATCCTTGCTTAGCGCGACATTGTAGCGCAGGTAACTGATCAGTGGCACCGGGGCGATCAGGTCATGGCGCAAATCATCCACCTCGCGGTTGATCATGCGCGCTGTCGGGCTACTCGACAACCATTGCAGCAGCGTTTCCATCAGAGTAGCGCAGTCATCCATTACCGACAGAAGCGATTTGAGTGCGTTGTCGACCGCCAACTTGGCCGGCGCGACTTTTAGATCACGCGACCCCGTACCGACCGACACGACGAGCAACTTGTCCGAGCCGGTGGGCCAGCCGATGCGATAGCCATCCAACGTCGCATGCATGACGGCCTGCAATGCTGGGTTGTTGAACGGGCTCACACCGCCGTCGACAAATTCCCCCTGGACCGGTTTCTCGCCAGACTTGCCACGGCTGATTTCGATCTTTTCTGGATCAAAAAAACGAGGTGCCGCCGTCGACGATCGAACGACCTGCCAGAGCGGATAGGCTGAGTTAGGAATGACATTGCTGTCCGGTCGCGGACCGTAATATTTTCCGCGCGGATTGTTCGATATCGGCCACACGCTCTCCGTGTCGAGTCGCTTTGTGACGATTAGAAGCCCGGTTTGCAACGATGGATCGCTCAGCGTTGTCTGGGCACCGTATACCTGCTTCAGCTCTTCGATCAAGCCGGCTTCGTCGTAAAACGCCCGGACGAAACCCTGGCGTAACCAGCTTTTCTGGAACACGCGCTGGCCGAGGTCGAGATATTTCTTTGCGATCTCACTCACCGACATGCCACGCGCCAACGCCGCGGCGATGATCGAGCCCGTCGAGGTGCCGGCAATCAAATCGAAATAGTGGCTGAGACGAAAGTTTTCCGCTCCTCCGTGGCGTCCGCTCAGAGTCGATTCGATCTCGGCGAGGTACGATAGCGTCAGAATTCCCCTTAGACCGCCGCCATCCAGAGCTAGAATACGCTTGGGACTCCCATCATTCAGAAAATGTTCATCGCGGGTGCGGATTTTGTATGGCATAAATGCCTCCTCCCCATTTGGTCCAAGATCGAAATGTCGGCGAGCAATATTGTCCGGCGGTTTTGCGCCCTCCCTTCGCCACGATACACCGAGCGGAGAAACTACGCGATCCTCGAATTGACATCGCGCCGCGATGGAATCCCGGGCGTGGACGAAAAAAAGGCCGGAGTTTTGTTGTACAAGGCGGCAGATTTCATTGGGATGGACACCCAGCAAAGCGAGTGCCATGCAGACTTTTGCTGTTAATGGGCGCCCGCCAGAAAACTAGAAATAAATTAGAGCAGCGTGAACGATGGTTGCGGCGGCGTAATCAAAGTTAGTTCGCGTTCTAAACTTCACTGCCACCTCATTCGCTTACAGAAACACGCTGATGTTTTTCGCGCTCAAGACCGCCTGATCTAAGATAATAGTCCGTTTGGCGATTTTGAAATCGCCGTCGACGCGGCGAAGCGTGTCTATGCGCGTCCCGACGAAAATATCCTGATCGGTTTCCATGCGCGTACGATAAACCAGAAAATTGCAATGGACTTCGATCTCGGAACCGTCGTCCTTTTTAATACGCACGTTCGAAATCAGATGGCGCGTGCGCGAAGGCGGCATTTCCGCCCAGGCATTCTTAGAATAAACCCTCTCGACTCTGATACGTAGACTTTTCTTATCATCGTCGAAGTAATAACCTTCCCCGGGCTTGGCGAGTTCTTCTGATACTTCGTCAGGTCGGTCCAGCGGATTGTAGCGGAGCGGCATCCAGTAGCGTACATCGTCGGTTAAAAGATCGAGCCATTCGCGCAGCTTGCGATCGTCCAAGAGCTCGGCTTCAAGATACAAAAAGTCTTCGATTCTATGGCGCAATTCGTTATCCATTTTCCGCACTCATGATTTCGTCCCAGTTCTTCGCTTGGAGCATCTTGGCCCAATGCATGTAAAGGCTTAGCTGATTGTTGTCGCTAAAACGGCTCTTTACCCGTCCGGGCAAGTCGATTTCGATCGGCGAATTATCGCCGCGCATCTGGTAGTTAGCGGGATAACGCTGGCCGATCAAACTTTTCGCCGCGGCGGTAACTTGTATCCAGTTGTCCATATCATCTTGCTCGAAAACACCGGTGGGACTGAAACGGTATTGGGAGACAAACCGCATCGTGTCCTTGATTTTTGCCGACGCCGCCTTGTCGACAACCGCCCAGCTCCAGATCTCCATTTTGTCCGGGCCACGCGGTTGCCACAATCGAACCGTGCGCGTGAGCCAGTGCACCGAGAGATTGGGAAAGACCGTCCCTGCCGAGGGCGCGATTTGCTGGGCCCGCATTGTGCCCAGCCGATTCTCGATCTCAGCCGCGTTTTCTTTCATGTAGTTAGCGATCTCATCGTCAGGCTGACCGAACCATAGGCCGCCCTCCGGCGGCGTGATCCACAAATTTAAAATGTGTCCATTGCCGCAGTCGATTTGACATCCCTTGCTCCATTGTCGTGTTTGACTCGTGGTCGTGTCGACGCCGACTTCGCGCGCCGAGCCATGCGTCGCCGCGATATGATAGCCGTCACCACCAAAGTTTTCCGCCGAGGTTTTCCAGTTGGCGTCCAACAACCAACGGTGCGGCCCGCTGACTTCGGTGCCGCCTTCACGTCGATCAAAGAGAATATCGAGATACCAAGCCATGTCGCCCAGATAGTCTTTCAGCGTGGGCGCCTCCGGATCGAAGGTCGCAAAGATCAATCCCTTGTAGCTGTCAATCTGCGCGACCGGGATCAGGCCCCACTTCCGAGTCGATCATCGGCACCAGCGCGAGCTTGCCGTCGTTGGCATAAGTCCAACCGTGATACGAACAGGTAAACAGTTTAGTGTTGCCGCGATCGGCACGGCAGACGCGATTGCCGCGATGCCGGCAAAGATTCAAGTGCGCCCGCAGCTGGCCGTTTGAGTCACGGCACAAGATCACGGGCTCTTCGCCCATGTATCGGGTGACGAAATCGCCGGGATTTGGGATCTCGCATTCGTGGCCCAGATAAAGCCAGCAGCGCGCAAAGACACGCTCGCGCTCCAGCTCGTAAATCTCATGATCGGCGAAGATACGCCGATCGATAAGGCCGCCTTCGGGATCGATGAGAGATTTGATATCCATCCGACACTCCTTACTGATGCATGTGGCAAAGGGGGCGTCACTCTTCCTGGTGGTTCAAAGTTCAATGTAGTTCCCATTGATTTAACCTTGAACCTTAAACCTTGAACGTTGAACCGGTATCCCTTTTATCGCTGATTATCGGGCCGGCAGCTGACTGTCAAGCCGCTTGTGTCAAGTCTACTCCTTTCTATGGCAAGTCTTGAGAGCGGCCCGAATCGGGTGTAAGAGAGCTAGCTAGTGCCTCCCGGCGACGCGGCCATTGGGCGGCATCGATCTGGCGATATTCTCGCCGGAAATCAATCCATCGAATTACCAACGGAGGAACGAGTGGTATGACTGCTGAGGCCGAGTACGCAGCGGTTCCGATCCGTGTTACCGTCAACGGGGTCAGCCATGATGCCGTTGTCGAACCGCGGACATTGCTGGTCTATTTCTTACGCGAGCACTTGGGATTAACCGGGACGCATGTCGGCTGCGACACCAGCCAGTGTGGCGCTTGCACAGTGCATTTAAACGGACGCGCCGTGAAGTCCTGCACTATTCTCGCGGTTCAAGCCGATGGTGCGGAGATCAAGACGATCGAAGGACTCGCAAACGGCGATATCTTTCATCCAGTGCAGGAAGGATTTCGCGAGAAGCATGGTTTGCAGTGTGGCTATTGCACGCCGGGCATCGTCATGACTGCGGTGCATCTCTTGGAAACCAATCCACATCCGACGGACGAAGAGATCAAACATGCCCTCGAGGGCAACC
This sequence comes from Deltaproteobacteria bacterium, assembly GCA_005879255.1. The sequence continues at coordinate 15,645 of VBKY01000185.1, read as the reverse complement.
TTTGCCGCTGCACGGGTTACGTAAATATCATCGAATCCATCAAATGGGCCGCGGCAAAGATGGGAGGCGAAAATGTTTCCCGCTAGCTTTGGCTACGTGGCGGCGCATTCGGTCGACGAAGCGCTTGTACTATTGGAAAAACACGGCGACGAGGGCAAACTGCTTGCCGGCGGCCATAGTTTGATCCCGGCAATGAAGCTGAGATTGAGCTCGCCGCGGACTCTGATCGACTTGGGGACGATTCCGGGCCTGCGAGGTATTCGGCTTGACGGCAGTAACCTCGTAATCGGCGCTCTTACCATTCACGCCGACGTGGCTTCATCGGATCTCGTCCGTAAACATCTCCCCGGCTTGGCCGACGCCGCCAATGTGATCGGAGATATGCAAGTACGAAACCGCGGCACCATCGGTGGCAGTGTCGCTCACGCCGACCCCGCGGCCGACTTTCCAGTGATTCTAACCGCGTTGAACGCCTCGTTGGTCGTGCACTCGTCAACCGGCAACCGGAGCATTGGCGTGGACGAATTCTTCACCGATTTCTTCACGACGGCGATGGCGGTAAATGAAATCTTGACGGAGATACGCGTACCTATTCCTGATCCTGGCAGCGGCACGGCCTATGTAAAATTGCCCCATCCCGCTTCTGGCTACGTGGTTGTGAGTGCGGGTGCGCTCATCACAGTATCATCTAGTTCATGCGCATCAGCCCGTGTCGCGATCGGCGGATTAGGCAGCGGTCCGATCCGCGCCGTCGCGACTGAAACAGAATTAAAAAGTAAGTCCTTGACCCTGAAGGTGATCAACGCAGCGGCAGCGAAGGCGGCCGAAAATGCCGATCCTACGGAAGACTCGTATGCCAGTGCGGAGTACAAGCTCCACGTGGCAACAGTGTACGCCAGAAAGGCGATCCAAACGGCAGTGGAAAGAGCGGCAAAGTGACGACGTGATCGTGATGCGTGTTTGGAGAAACGCTCACGTGATTCCGACCCACGAGCACGAAGCACGAACACCATCACGTTCTTAAGGGGTAACTCATGGCGATCGAACATTCATCGAACGGACTTATCGGCGCGGCGATTCGCCGGGTGGAAGACCCGATGCTACTCGCCGGCAAAGGCTGCTTTGTCGACGACATTAATTTGCCGGGCATGTTGCATATGGTCGTGCTGCGAAGCCCCTATGCCCACGCCAAGATTCGTTCGATCGACACCACGGCGGCAAAAACGCTCAAAGGCGTCGTCACCGTTGTGACCGGTGCCGAATTACCGGAGCGCTTGAACATCAACGCGCCAGTGGCATTTCCCGGCCAGAAAATACCGCCGCATCCTGTTCTTGCTCGCGGTGCTGTGCACGCACCCGGAACGCCGGTAGCCGCCGTCGTCGCGGCAAGCCGCGCCGTGGCGCAGGACGCCTGCAATGCGATCGAAGTCGAATACGATCCACTACCTTCAGTACAAAGCGCCGAAGCCGCGCTCAAGCCCGGCGCGCCGCTGGCGCGCGAAGAGCTGGATAGTAACGTATGTTACGTTGCGACCAAAAAAGGCGGTGACGTCGACAAGGCCTTCGCTCAGGCCGAGCATATCGTACGCATGCACATCGCCAGCCCACGTCAAGTCGCACTAGCGATGGAGCCGCGCGGCATTGTGGCGAGCCCGGATCCGATGGGTCGAATACTAACGGTCTGGCTTTCTACCCAAGGACCGCACCGCGTCCGCGCCGATCTCGCCGCTACGATTGGCATGCCGGAGAACAAAATTCACCTGATCGCCCCTGACGTCGGCGGCGGCTTTGGCAGCAAGGGGCCGCTTTATCGCGAGGACGTGCTGGTCTCTTACTTGGCGCTTAAACTCCGCAAGCCGGTAAAGTGGATCGCCACGCGCAGCGATGACATCGTCACGACGATTCAGGGCCGCGACCAAGCGATGACCGCCGAGCTCGCGCTCAAGAAGGATGGCACGATGCTCGGATTGAAAGTCCGCGTTGTGGCCAACCTCGGCGGGTACTTGCAGTCGAGTACCGCCGGGCCGCCGCAGCGCATGATGGCGATGGCGCCCGGCTGTTATCAAATCCAAAATTGCCACGTCGAAGTGGTCGGCGTCTTCACAAATACCGTCCCGACTGGCCCGTATCGTGGCGCGGGCCGGCCGGAGTCGGTCCTGAACATCGAGCGATTGATCGACAAGGCGGCGAAAGATTTGCGCATCGATCGTTTGGAAATCCGGCGCAAGAACTTCATTCGTCCGGAACAGTTTCCGTACCGAACCGGCGTCGGCATGGAGTACGATTCGGGAGATTATTTCAAGTCACTGGACGAAGCAGTGAAAATTTCCAATTATCACGACCTCATCCGCCGGCGCGACCAACGGCGCGCTAAAGGAGAAATCGTCGGCGTCGGCGTTTCGACTTTCGTCGAACCGAGCGGTGGCGCCGGATTCGAGAGCGGCACCGTGCGTATCGAACGCGGCGGCGACATAACCGTCCTCACGGGCTCGAGCGCCCATGGCCAAGGGCACGAGACCGTGTGGGCACAGATCGCTGCCGACATGATGAAAACGGACATGGATCGAGTAACGGTTCTCCACGGCGACACCTTCGTTTCGCAGCAAGGCACCGGCACCTTCGGCAGCCGCAGCGCTGTTGTCGGTGGCGGAGCGTTGGCAGTGGCGGCTCGGAGAGTGATCGAGAAGGCGAAGCGTATTGCCGCCCACCTGGTCGAAGCAGCTCCGGAAGATATCGTTCAAAGCGATGGTGGATTCGCCGTCGCGGGCGTCCCCGAGAAAAAAGTGACCTGGCGGCAGGTCGCCGCTGCCGCTTATGCCGGCAAGGTTCCGCGCGGTATGGAGCTCGGTTTACAAGAGACTTGCTTCTTCGATCCTCGACGCGAGGCATGGGGTTTTGGCGCGCACGTGTGCATGCTCAGCATTGACCGCGAAACGGGAAACCCGACTATCGAAAAACTCGTGCTGGTCGACGACTGCGGCGTTATCGTCAATCCGATGATCGTCGAAGGACAAATTCACGGTGGCGTCGCGCAGGGCCTCGGCGAAGCGCTGCGGGAGGAAATGCTCTATGGCGAAGATGGTCAAGTGGTGACCGGCACGCTGATGAATTACGCCGTAATGCGCGCTGGCGACATGCCCGAGTTGACGCTCGGCGAAACGGTAACGCCCAATCCTTTTCATCCGCTCGGTGTCAAGGGCGTCGGCGAAGCCGGCACGAACGGCGCCCCGCCATCCATCGCCAACGCCGTCATGGATGCGCTTTCGCCGCTCGGAATCGATCACATTGATATGCCGTACACCGCGCCGAAATTGTGGGAAGCGATTAGAAACGCGGAAAGAAATCACTAGGCGAAAGCCACAGGCGATAGACAACAAAAAGATAGTTCAGAAAACCTTAAAAAGGGCTGCGGTACATCGCAGCCCTTTTGTTTTTCTCTCATTCCCTAAAAATAATAGTGTCGCTCTGAGCCGTCGTACTTACCCGTCGCCATGCAACACTTTTTGAAACCTCCTCCGCGAGCCGCAGGGATATGGATCGTTTCGTCCGAGCTTTTCTGTCAGATCTTTGTTGCCATTAACCGTCCGTTGGCCTCGCTGCACATGAGTTTGTGATGGGAAATCCCTGCGCCGTTTGCTCGAGTATGCAAAAGCAACTCGGTTCCTCATAGTAGCGTTTCTTGTCCATATAACTACCCTCTTTTCTTCAGGAGGGGCGACCGTAGCATAGGGATGCCTTTGTTACCGGGGAAATGAACTTCGCTCTTCATTTGGCACAGTGAATCGCTGCAGATTCAGCCACATTTGGCATGCTGGGAGTTTTGTGACTTCTCACTCGTCAATCGAGCTACTCTGTCACTCGACGACTGCATTATTCCGCGATTGACTTCACAGCCCAGGTGGCCCCTCGGTTGCTTCATTTGAGTGTGGATTTGGGGGAATTACGGTCAGAGGTGCACCTAACCAATTTGGCTTGACATAAAATTCGTAGATTTGACCGGAATTCGCGGGTTTATCAAAGCTATATTTGATCAAGAATCGCGCTGGAACTTGGTCGGCCCGACAAAATTGATCGGTATATTCACAAAGTCGACGTTCTATTCGGGATTTCGTACCAAATCGTCCGGTGCGGAAACATCTCCATGGCGCCGTTCGCGAAGAGGATCGATCTGGAGCTGGGACATCACAAATTTTGGGAACGGTGTTAAATGAAGAAAATGAAACGCGGGCCTAAGCTGATTAACAACCGCTTTATCGCTTCGCGCGATCAGGACTCCAATCAGGATCTGGCGAAGCAATCACATTATCAGTCCCTTTTTAACTCGGTGGCGTTTAGTATCGTCGAAACGGATCTGACCGGAAGGATTGTCGATTGCAACCCGGCTCTTGCCAGGATGTTGTTAGCCAACCAAGACGATTTCAGAGCCTGTAAGACTTTGAGTCTCATGCCGAATAAATGGCACGAGAAGGAAGAATCAACGCGCGCCGAGGTCATCGACAAAGGCGTGACCGATGAATACGAAATTGAGCTCCGCAAAAGCGATCGGACAGTCTTTCCTGTGGCCGTCAAAAAATGGCTGCAAACCGACGAGCGAGGAAAAGCACAGGGCATCTGGATGTTGGTCCGTGATATCACCGATAAGAAGAAAAATGACGATGTTGTCTATCAGCGCGCCATCTTGCTCTTGGAAAATCAGATTCGTTATCAGTCTCTTCTGGCCAGCTTACCGATCGGAATTTTGACCATCGATAAAACCGGCCGGATAGACACGGTCAATCCGGCGGTTGAAGAATTGCTGGCTTATACATCCTCCGAGATCGTCGGTAAAAACCTCGATGAGCTTGTGACCGGCCCCAGTGGGCACCCGTTGCCGATCTCCGCCCGGCAGGCTCATACCGCCGTCGCCAAGTGCCGCAACAATAAAATCTTGCCCGTGCAGATCACGTTCAGCGAACTTCGCACTAAAGGTCAGATTTTGTATACCGGCTTTCTGCGGGATATCACGGTGGACGTGCAAATACGCGAAACGCTGCAGCGCGCGCACGATGAATTGGAAGCCCGTGTGCGCGAGGAAAGCGCCGAGGTTGCTCGCTTGAGCGATGCCTTGAAGTCTGAGATCAGCGAGCGTACCTGGGCTCAAGAGCAATTTCGCGTTGCGGTGGAATCAGCGCCGAACGGCATGCTGATTGTGGATCAAGATGGAAACGTCACGCTCGTGAATGCCCACATTGAGCAACTATTTGGCTACAATCGCGACGAATTGATGGGCCGGCCGGTTGAAATATTGCTGCCCGAACGTTTTCGTAGCGAACATCCTGGACAGAGCCTGTTCATGAGTTCGAATGAAAGATGGATCGGGCGCGGCCGAGAATTGTATGGCCTGCGCAAAGATGGTACCGAATTTCCACTGGAGATCGGCTTGAATCCGATTCACACCCCTAAGGGGAGAGGAGTTTTGGTCGCTGTTGTCGACGTCACCGAGCGTAAGCGAGTCGAATCGGAGCTCAAACGTACCGCGTTTCACGACGGCTTGACCGGCCTACCCAATCGCACGTTGTTCCTCGACAACCTGCTACGGCTCAATGCCTCAGCGAAGCGCCATGGACATCACCCCTTCGCGCTGCTTTTCTTGGATTTGGATCGCTTCAAAGTGATCAACGACACCCTCGGCCACATGGTGGGCGATAAATTATTGATCGAGATGGCTCATCGGCTCGTCGAATGCACGCGCGAGGAGGACACGGTAGCGCGCTTGGGGGGCGATGAATTCGCGATCCTGCTCGAACAGATTCGCGGTCCTGAGGACGCAGTTCGCGTGGCCGAGCGGACCTTGGAGCGATTGGCGGACCCGCTGATATTGGATGATAACGAAGTCTCGATCGGCGCCAGCATCGGTATCGCGCTAAGTCTCACCGGCGAGAAGATGCCCGAGGACTTACTGCGAGACGCGGACATGGCCATGTATCAGGCCAAGACTCGCCGGTCGGGCTATCAGATGTTTGACGCCAAAATGCACGCTCGCGCACTGGAACGAATGCGTTTGGAAATGGATATGAAACGCGCCATCGAACGAAAACAAATCCACCTTCATTACCAGCCGATCGTGTCGTTGGAAAGCGGCAAGCTGGCAGGATTCGAAGCCCTGGCGCGCTGGCAGCACAATGGACGAGGCGCGGTTTCGCCGGCTGAGTTCATACCCCTTGCCGAAGAAACCGGCCTTGTCGGCCCGCTGAGCAGCTGGGTGTTCCGAGAGGCTTGCCGCCAGATGCGCAATTGGCAAGAGCATTTTCCGATGGATGAAAACTGTTACATCAGCGTCAACGTCTCGAGCAAGCAGGTATCTCGTGGCGGACTGATTGATGAACTCGACGAAGTGCTTCATGAAACCGGGCTGGAACCTCAACATCTCCGGCTTGAAATCACCGAGAGCGCACTCGTCGAAAGCACTCGGGGCGTAGCTCATACCTTATCCCAATTGCGGAAACGGAGGATTAAGCTCTGCCTGGATGACTTCGGAAAGGGGTTTTCTTCGCTCAACTATCTTCATAGATTTCCCATCGACGTCCTAAAAATCGACCGCTCGTTTGTCCGGCGATTGGGCGCCACTTTCCCGATGGAACACGGCAAACGGCGTCCCTATGAAATCATTCGTACGATCTTGGCACTGGCGCAAATCCTCGATCTCCAGGTTGTCGCGGAGGGGATAGAAGTCATCCAACAGTTAAACGTACTCAAAGAACTCGGGTGTCAATTTGGCCAGGGCTTTCTTTTCGCGCCCGCGCTCGAGGCAACGCAAGCCGTCCGCTTCTTCGATTCTGCAGTATCGCTGTCAGAGCTCAACGCCTAAAAACGGACAACCCACTACTTTGGCCAGCGCTGTCAGGAATTGACGACTCCTCGTTATTTATGATGTCGAACCTCCGCATGGAGGCGACTCGATCCTAACGCCATAGTCCTTCGCCGCCGCTTCAGCCGAGATTAAACCCCGCCGCAGATCGCGCTCGATCAGTTGACGTGCGCGTTCAGACGGCGGTCCATAACCGCCACCGCCGCCGGTCTCGACGATGATCGAGTCTCCTGGGCTTAGTGGATACCCTTTGCTCTTATAGATGATCTCTGTCTCGCCGGTTTTTTTGACGACGGTGATCCGGCCCGGCTGTCCCTCCTTGCCACCATGCACACCCCAGGGCGGATACTTCACCCGATCGAACATTGCCTGCAGATCGCAAGGCCCCAGAATTTGATAGCGCTTGCGAAAACCCAAGCCGCCGCGAAATTTGCCCGCGCCCGCGGAATCCTCCCGCAGGCTGAGCTCGACTATTCGATAGGGATACATCGACTCCTGCAGCTCGACTGGAATGATGCGCGTGTCGCCGTGGGCCATCGTGCGAAACGGGCCGGCGCCGTCATGTGTCGCGCAGGCGCCCCAGCCACCGTGACCGCTGTCATGGCAATCGAAAGGGGCGCCACTCTCCCGCTTTCCGCGGAAGCGAATACCTGAGAATGTTCCGAAGTGCGCGCCGGTGACTCGCTCTGGCAGCGCCGGCTCAAGCGCTTTGATGATCACGTCGATCACAGTCGGAAAGGGCTGCGAGTAATTGCCCATGGGCGCGGTCGGGTGAGCGCTGAGAATTTTTCCTTCGGGCAAAATCAGTTTGAGCGGCCGGAATGTGCCCTCGTTGGCCATTTCGTTCGTGGCAATCAGATATTTGAACGCCACCCGTGCAGTCGTTCGCCCGCCGCCGTAGTAGCCCGAATTGATGCAGCCGCGCACCTGTTCGGCAATCCTGGAATAATCGATAGTCATCTCATCGTCGGTAATAGTCACTTTGACGCGGATTGGCAGCGGTTCGTCGGATTCGCCATCATTATCGAAAAACGTTTCGTAACTGTAATCACCGTCGGCAATCGCGCGTATCTGTGCCCGCGCCGCGGCTTCGCTCTGATCAAGAATCGTTTTGACCGCGTTGACAAAGGTCTGGACGCCATATTTGTCGGCCAGCTTTTGAGTAAGGTCGCGGCCAAGCATGCAGCCGGCATGTTGCGCCGCGATGTCGCCCAGCAATTCGACCGGAAAGCGCGTGTTGTTTTCGATGATCCGGTAAACTTCCTGAATCGGCTCGCCCTTGGACCAAAGCTTGATCGAGCGCAGCTGCAGCCCTTCCATGAAGATATCGCTGGAGCGCGGCGTGATGCCGCCGATGTCGATCCAGTGGACGTTGATTGCGAAAAAGCCGATCAGAACATCTCGATTGGCGCCGGCGTAGATCGGCGTGTACATAACGGTATTATTAAGGTGCTGGCCTTGAATCGCCGCGTGATTGCACGCTACGACATCGCCATGATGCAAACGCTCACGGCCGTATACCGAAAGCCCGTCGCGCACCGCCATGCCGACCGAGTCGGCGACAAAGACGGGCATGCCGCCGGTACATTGGGCGATAAGCTCGCCTTCAGCACTCACCAGGCCGACAGCAAAATCCTTGTACTCGTAGACGTACGGACTGAACGCCGTACGCGTAATATTGGCATCGATCTGGTCGGTGATCGAAACGATGCCATGGCGGATCACTTCGAGGGTAATGGGATCGACGACATGTTCTTGTTGTTGAATTGTTTGTGACTGTGAATTCATGATCGTTGAATTTCGGCATTTGTAGGGGCAGACCTCCGTGTCTGCCCTCCGCATGGGCACGCAGGATTGCCCCTACATTTCATTTTGCCGAACACTGAATCTTAATCTCGCGCAGCGCACCGATCTCGAAACGATCGCCCGGCCAGACGACCGTCGTCGATCCATATTCTTCGATGACGGCGGGACCAGCGGCACTGAAGCCAGCCGCCAGCGCATCTCGGTGAAAAATCTGCGCGTCGACCCAGCCGCCGGCGTTGCCGATATAAATTCGCCGCGTTTGCGGCGGCGGTGCTTTTGCCGCCGCACGCGGCAGGCGAGCAATTTCAGGCTGCTTCAAGCGCGCGAAAGCGCACAGATGCAGGGCCTGAAATTCAGCGGGTGCCTTGGCATCCGCATGACCATAGCGTCGCTTGTAATCGCGTTCGAAGGCGACGCGTATCTGCTCCTTGTCCTTCAGGCCCGAGACCGGAACCTTGATATTGTGCCGCTGGCCGCGATAGCGCATTTCCGCGTGGCGCTCGAAAAAAACATCGCTGGTGGCGAATTCGGCAGCCAGCGAAACCGCGGCTTCCTTTTCCATCGCAGCGAATATTTCCGCCATGGCCGGCACCGACTTGTCGTCGAGCATCCCGACGAAAGTTTTCGAAGTATCGATCCGCGCGTCGGCCAAAAGCATGCCGATCGCCGAGAAATTGCCGGGCTCGGGCGGAACGACGACGGTGGGAATCGAAAGCTCGTGCGCCAAGGCGCAAGCATGGAGCGGTCCGCCGCCGCCATAGCTGAAAAGGATAAAGTCGCGCGGATCGAGACCATGCTCGACGGAAATTTTTCGAATCGCGCTGGCCATGATCACCGTGACGATCGAGATGATCCCGTCGGCCATTTTGATCATGCCATTTTCGCCGCCGTATCCCAGCGGCGTCACGATCCGTTCCTCGATGACACGCCGGGCCGTATTCACGTCGAGTTTCATCTCACCGCCGAGAAAATTTCCTGCGTTCAGGCGCCCTAGCACCAAATTCGCGTCAGTGACCGTCGGCTCCATGCCGCCCCGACCGTAGCTCACCGGACCGGGCGTCGAACCGGCGCTCTGGGGACCGACGTGAACCCGCTTTTGCGAATCAAGCCAGGCGATCGAACCACCGCCCGAGCCCACCTCGACGATGTCGATGACCGCTGACTTGATCGGAAATCCTTTTACGTAACCGTTGGCATAATAGACGGAATTCACCGAGAAGCGACCGTTCTCGACCAAAGCACTTTTTGCCGTCGTGCCACCCATGTCGAAGGCGACCAGGTTTTTGAAACCGAGCGCATCGGCGTAGGCGCTGGCCCCGATACAACCGCCGATGGGACCTGACTCGACTAAACCGATCGGTTGCCGGCAAGTGCGCTCGGCGGACAATAAACCGCCGTTGGAGCCCATCATGAACAACGAGCCCGCGAAGCCCTGCTGCTCGAGATCGCTGTCGAGTTGGCGAATGTAGGTGCTCACCTGTGGCCCGACGTAAGCGTTGGCGGCGACCGTCGAACAGCGCTCGTACTCGTACCACTCACGCGTCAGATCGGTGCTAAAGGTGACATAAACGCCGGGCAAAAGTTTTCTCAGTTTTTCGGCGGCAACCTCTTCGTGCACCGGATTGATGTAGGAGTTCATGAAAAAGATCGCCACCGATTCGACACCGGTTTTCCTAATCTCGACGGCGAGCTTCTCGAGTGCCGCCGTGTCGAGCGGCGTCACAACCTCGCCCTTGCTGCCCATGCGCTCGGGAACTTCGAGCCGGAGCTCGCGGGGTATCAATGGCTCGTCGCGTTGATAGTGAAGATCGAAAGGATCGGGCCGATTGCCGCGGGCGATTTCAAGAATGTCGCGAAAGCCCTGGCTGGTAACCAACGCGGTTTTGGCCCCTGTGCGTTGAATCAATGAATTGATGACCAGTGTCGTTCCATGGTTCACCAGCGACGCTTCCGCAGGTTTGATCTTGGCTTTGTGAAAGCAATCGAGTATGCCTTCGACCAGATTGTCGTAGGTCGTTGGACTCTTCGCGTAAATAACCTTTTGTGCCGCGTGATCGTAAGCGACTAAATCGGTGAAGGTGCCGCCGATGTCGACGGCAATGGCGTAGCTCATGCAAACTCCCGTTCAAAAGTTCAAGGGTTCAAGAGTTCAATGGGTCCATTCGGGATTTTGTTTTTTCTGACCTTGAACTTTTGAACCCTTGAACCTTGAACGCTATGATCGGCGTGCCTTGCCGCTGTCGTCGACAATGACGCCATAGTTATCGCAGGCGCTTTCACGCGAGACAAAGCCTCGAATCACGTCGCGCTGGACCAATTCGACAGGGCGCTCACGCGGATCGCCGTAGCCACCTCCGCCACCGGTGGCCATGCGCACGCGATCGCCGGCTTGCAATGGGCGATTTTCAGTTTTGTAGAGCAGCTCGGGCTCCTGCGCGCCATTCTTGAAGATCAGGACCTGTCCCGACTTTGCTTCCTTGCCACCGCGCACACCCCAGGGGGGACAACCGATGCGGTCGAAGTTCGCCCACAGTTCGCATGGCGCAAGCAGGACATATTGTTTATCGAATCCCAGACCGCCGCGCCATTTACCAGCTCCGCCCGAATCTTGTCGCAAGCGGAACTCTTCGACGCGAAAGGGATACATCGACTCCTGCAGCTCGATGGGAATCAAGCGAGTGTCGCCATGGGCCATGGTGCGGAACGGTCCCGCACCGTCATGTGTCGCGCAAGCACCCCAGCCGCCGTGTCCGCTATCGTTTGCTTTAAACACCGCGCCGGTATCCATGCGTCTGCCGGCAAAACTTAACGACGAAAAAGTGCCGAAATGGGCGCCGGTCACGCGCTGCGGCAGCGCCGGCTCCAGCGCCTTGATGATGCAGTCCATGACCGTCGGAAACGGAATGCTGTACAGCCCCATCGCGGCGGTCGGCTCGGCGCTCAACAATTTACCTTCCGGAAGAATCATCTTGAGCGGCCGAAAAGTTCCCTCGTTGGCTGGCTCCTCCGTCGCGATCAGGTACTTAAACGCGACTCGCGCGCAGGTGCGCCCGCCGCCGAAGTAGCCCGAGTTGATGCAACCTTTGACCTGATCGGACATCTCGGAAAAATCGATGGTCATCTCATCGCCGGCGACGACGATTTTCACTTTGATCGGAATCTTTTCATCGCGCACGCCGTCATTGTCGAGAAATGCCTCATGTTGGTAGACGCCGTCCGGGATCGCGCGAATTTTTTGTCGCGTAGCCGCCGCGCACTGGTCGAGAATGACATCGAGGGCGCCGAGAAAGTAATCGATCCCATATTTATCGGCCATCGCTTGCGTCAGATCGCGGCCCAAGAGACAACCACCCAGTTGCGCCTCGATGTCGCCGAGCAATTCCAAGGGAAAACGCGTGTTGTTCTCGATGATGCGGTAAACTTCTTCTATGGGCTCGCCCTTCGACCAGAGTTTGATCGAGCGCAGCTGCAACCCCTCCATGAAAATATCGGTGGAGGAATAGGAAACCGAGCCGATGGCCGAGCCGCCGATGTCGATCCAGTGACAATTGACGGCGAAGAATCCGATCAGCTCATTGCCCTTGGGGCCGGCAAAAACCGGTGTGTACATGACCGTGTTATTGAGATGTTGCCCTTGCACGGCGGCATGATTGCAGACGATCACGTCGCCTTTGTGCAAATACTCGCGACCGTAGACCTCTAAACCGTCCTTCACCGCCATGCCGACGGAGTCGGCGACAAACACTGGCATGCCGCCGGTAGACTGGGCGAGCAGTTCGCCTTCGGCGCCGACGAAGCCGACGGCGTAATCCTTATATTCGTAAATATACGGGCTGAATGCCGTGCGCGTCATGTTGGCGTCGATCTGATCGCAGATCGAAATGATGCCGTGGCGAATCACTTCCAGCGTGATCGGATCGATTTGCGGCTTTTCAGAAACTTTCGGCGCGGCTACTTGATTCATAAGATCGCGTTTTTTCTTGCGGTAATTTTGCGATCCTTTCAAGGAACCAAAATGTTGTCAAGCACGAGCGGCAACTACACCTTGACACCGGCGAAAGCGGTTAGATATAGACCACAAGTGGTTTTCCCGGAGGCATTATGAATTTCTGCCGGTTGATCAGTCTACTGTTTACAGCGCTCTTGGCGGTCGCCGAGCCAATCCTCGCCGCGCAATGGACGCCGTCCCTTTCGACAATAATTCAAGGCGCAAACAAGGAAGGCAAGCTTAAACTCATGTGGGGCGAGGGAACTTTAGGCGGCACCAAAGGCGCCGCGAAGTTCGAGACGATGATGAACAAGATGTTCGGCACGAATATCAAAATCAGCTTCACTCCCGGAGCTGCGATGCCACAGATGGGCAGCCAGATCGCGGCTGAATATGCCGCCGGTCAATCCGCCGCGTCGGATGTCTATATCGGCGCGGACAGCTACCTCGCTCCGCTGGTAAAACACAAACTGTTCCACGAGATCGATTGGCCCAGATTGCTGCCGGGACGGATCACCAGCGAGATGGTTGAGGGCGGACGCACGAGCTTGAGAGTTTATACAGGATTGCCCGGCATCCCCTACAATACGCGGCGAACGCCTAACGGTGAGGCTCCCAAATCGCTCAAGGATATGCTTAAGCCCCAATGGAAAGGGAAAATCGCTTCCACACCTTATGTAACGAGTCTAAACATACTCGCTGCCAAGGAGATGTGGGGCAAGGAAGCGGCGCTTGAATATGTCCGGCAGCTGTCCAAACAAGTCGTCGGCCTGATTCGCTGTAACGAGATCGAGCGGGTTGCGTCCGGCGAGTTTCTCGCCTTCGTCATGGATTGTTCCGGCTCGCAGACTTTCGAGGCGCAAGCCCACGGCGCTCCCGTGGAGCATGTCATTCCGGTCGACGGCGCGATGATCCGCCATCGCATGCTGACGGTTCCCAAAAATGCCGAGCATCCAAACGCAGCCAAGCTTTTCACCGCTTTCATGCTGACCAAAGAGGCGCAGAAGCAGCTCTGGGACAGCGATTTCTCCGACATGTACATGTTTCCCGAGTCGCAAATGGGGCAAAGAGTAAGAGGAGCCGAAAAACAAGGCGCAAAATTTTTCGTGCCGACGGTCGATTGGGTCGCCGCCAATCCGGAGATCGATGCAATCTCCGAAGAGATGGTAAAGATCATGACTCAGAAGTGACGGCGCACAGCGCCGTCATCCCGAGCAAGGCGAGGGATCTTTCTTCCGCGCGAAGCGCGGTCATCCCGAACGAAGTGAGAGTTCTTATACTCAACCGTCACCGTTGAGAAAGATTTCTCGCCTTCCGCTCGAAATGACATGAGGAAACAGGAGACTCGATGAGAAAATCATTAGCGCTCTATTTCGTCGTATTCATCCTATTTTCGTTATCGCTAGATTCGGTTAACGCGGCACAGTCCCAGTGGTCACCCGCGCTTTCGACGGTGATCCAGGAGGCCAACAAAGAAGGCCAGCTCAAATTAAGCTGGGGTGAAGGCACTTTGGGCGGCACCAAACGCATGGCGCGGTACGAGCAACTGATGAACAAGATGTTCGACAGCAACGTCAAGATCGGTTTCACTCCCGGACCGTCGATGCCGGCCATGGGGAGTCAGATCGCCACAGAGTTGGCGGCTGGCCAGCCTGCGGCTAGCGACGTTTACATCGGCGCTGAGAGCTACCTCGTGCCTCTGATCAAGCGGAAAATTTTTCTCGAAGTCGAATGGCCGAAACTCATGCCCGGGCGGATCACGGCGCAAATGGTCGAAGGCGACAGCCAGAGCCTGAGAGTGTTTTCAGGATTGCCGGGCACTCCCTACAACAAAATCCGTGTGCCGAAAAATGACGCGCCCAAGACGCTCAAAGACTTCTTAAAACCATTTTGGAAAAACAAGGTCGCCTCCACCCCCTACGTCACCGGCCTGAATCTGCTCGCGGCAAAAGAACTGTGGGGACGGGAAGCGGCGCTGGATTACGTCAAGCAGTTTTCCAAACAGGTATCGGGCCTGATTCGCTGCAATGAGATGGACCGCGTCGTCACCGGCGAGTTTCTTGCGCTGGTGATGGATTGCAACGGCGCCCGCACCTTCGAGCTGCAAGCTCAAGGAGCGCCGCTGGAGCATGTTATTGCATCCGACGGCGCGATGATCCGCCACTTTTATCTAAACATTCCCAAGAACGCCGAGCATCCCAACGCCGCGAAGCTTTTCACATCTTTTTTGCTTACGAAGGAAGCACAGAAACTGCTTTGGGAAAGCGACTTCTCAGATCTTTACATGTTCCCCGAGTCACAGTTGGGGCAGAAGGTCCGACGGCTTGAGAAGCAGGGCGTAAAGTTTTTCGTGCCGACGTTGGAGTGGGTAGCCAATAACCCGGAAATCGAAAAAATTTCCGAAGAAATGGTAAAAATCGTAACCCAAAAGTGACGGCGCGAAGCGCCGTCATCCCGACCAGAGGGAGGGATCTTTCTTGTGCGCCAGGCGCCGTCATCCCGAGCTTTCGCGAGGGATCTCATCTTCGGCCACCCCAAGTGAAGCGAGGGATCTCGTCTTATCGTCACGGGCGTGGTGAGACGGAAAGATATCTCGTCTGCGCGCTGCTCCGGCTCGAAATGACACCGAAAGACTCGCCAATTTCATAAATCTGAAAACGCCATGAGTTTGTCTGATTCGAGCCGCGTGTATACTTTTTTTCCGGGAATAATTTCACGGGGGTTAGGTCAAGTCGATCCATGGGCAGTGCTCATGGTCGGGGTTGCGGCCTTTTTTAGTCTGCTCATTCTCGCGCCGCTCATAGTGGTTTTCTGGCTGAGTTTTTTCGAAGGCTCGTTGCTCGATCCTGTCACGCACTATTCGTTCAATAACTATGTGAAAGTTTTCACTGAACCTTTTACTTATAAAGTCCTCTGGAACACCGCCGGCTTCTCGCTCATCGCGCTCGCCGTATCGTTCTTTTTCGGCCTGCCAGCCGCGTGGTTGGTCGAGCGCACGGACTTT